>NZ_JAMZEG020000001.1:642038-963057 GCF_024435075.2 Marinomonas maritima
TGCCTTGTTAAAGCGCGTAAAGACTAAAGTGCTTTTGAGAAGATTTTAGAGTTACGTTGATAATTGTACAGTGCTTGTTTTTGTGTGGGTAAGCTCGCCAGTGTTGTTTCGCTAAAGCCGCGTTCGATAAACCAATGCGCGGTTCGAGTGGTTAACAAAAAAAGTGTATTGAGTTTCTGATATTTTGCGGCTTGCTCAATGCCTTTTAATAAGCGTTCCCCACGGTTTGATCCTCGATAATCGGGCGACACCGCTAAACACGCCAATTCACCTGCGTATTCTTGCTCAAATGGATAAAGTGCTGCACAGGCAACAATGGCGCCATCGCGTTCGATAACAATAAAGCGATCAACTTCATTTTCTAGTAGTTCACGGGATCGTCTTACTAATACGCCTTTCTCTTCCAATGGTGTTAACAAAGCCATCATGCCGCCGACGTCATCAATATGCGCGGGGCGTAATTGCTCATAGCTGTCTTCATCTATCATGGTGCCTGAGCCTTCGCGAGTGAAGAGTTCTCTTAGTAAACCACCATTTTCATTATAGGAAATCAAATGTGCTCTGGGCACGCCCTGACGAACAGCTTGAACACAGGCATCTAATGCTGCGTGGGTAATACTTGGTAATGACTTTTCTTTCAAAATGACTTCAGCGTCTTTTGTTAACAGTTCAGAGTACAGTTCGCCGTTGCTTTTAAACACACCTTCTTCTTCAGAGTAGATAACTAACTTATCCGCTTTAAGCTGAATCGCTGCTTGGATGGCGACATCTTCACTTTTTAAGTTAAATACTTCTCCCGTTGGCGAAAAACCAAGGTGCGGTAACAATACCATATTGTCATCTTCTAACAGGCGAAAAATCGCTTCAGTGTCGATGCGACGCACCTCACCTGTATGGCCATAATCGATGCCATCAACTACGCCTAACGGTCTGGCGATGACATAATTACCACTACAGACTTTTAGTCGAGCTCCATCCATAGGTGTATTCGAAAGCCCCATGGAAAGCTGTGCTTCAAGTTGTACACGTACTGCCGCTGACGCTTGGATAATGTCCAGAAGTTGATCTTGTGGCGTGACGCGATAATCGTCCTCGACACGGCTTGGTAAATGTCGGTTTGACAAGATTCTACTGATTTGTGGGCGCGCGCCTTGGACTAAGACCAAGCGTATTCCCAAGGAATCTAATAAGGCGAGATCATGAATAATGCTTGAAAAATGAGCACATTCAACGGCCTCTCCTGGAATTAGGATAACAAAAGTTTTTCCCCTATGAGCATTAATATAGGGGGAAGAATGGCGGAACCAGTCCACATAATTAAGTTCTTCAGGCACGCTGTTCCTCATTGTCTTACTTATTAGGTTGAAGGCAAAAACGCTGGATTAAACCGCGTATTACCTGTTGCATGGGTTGAATCTGATCCAACGCCATGAATTCGTTTGGTTGGTGGGCTTGATCAATAGACCCCGGCCCTAATATTAAGGTTTCCATTCCCATTTGGTTTAGGAAAGAACCTTCTGTTGCGAACGCCACTGTACTGGCTTGACGTTTTGTTAAGGCTTCACAGGCTTTTATGATATCCGATTCGATTGGCGTATAAAAAGACGGAACATCAGGAAATAAACTATTTAACTGTATTTTTGTTCCTGTCTTTTCTTCTATACGAGGTAGTAGTTGAGCAATTTCCGCCATTAATGCTTGGTTACTCATGCCGGGTAGTGCCCTTAAATCAAATTCCAGTTCACAACGACCACAAATTCGGTTGGGGTTGTCGCCGCCGTGAAGGCAGCCGAAGTTCATGGTGGGGTAATCGATAACAAAACTGGCGTCGCGATAGTTTTTTTTAAGCTGCTGACGAAATACCATAAGTTCCGACATCACTTCATGCATGGCATCCAATGCATTGTTTCCCAAAGAGGGATTAGAAGAATGCCCCGATTGTCCTGTTATTTGGATGCGTTCCATCATAATGCCTTTGTGGGCGTAAATGGGCGTTAATGAAGTGGGTTCGCCGATCAAGGCGTATCTCGCCTTGATCGAACCTTGTTCTACCAGAGCGCGAGCACCTGACATTGAGCTTTCTTCGTCAGCGGTCGCTAAAATAATAAGCGGCTGTTTGAGGTCAGAAAGCTGCATTGCTTGTATCGTATCTAACACAATAGCGAAAAAGCCTTTCATGTCACAGCTGCCAAGGCCATACAGTTTTTGGTCTCTTTCTTCTAATGAAAAAGGGTCAGACTGCCAGCGGCCTTCGTCATAGGGAACCGTATCGGTATGACCAGCAAGCACCAAACCACCATCACCGCTACCAAGCGTGGCTATCAAGTTGAACTTATTAGGCTGGTGTGGCAATGGCATTATTTCACACTGGAAGCCTTGCGAGCTTAACCAACTTTCAAGCAATTGAATCACGCCTTTATTTGACTGATCCCAGTGCGCTTGACTACAACTGATAGATGGCGATGCAATAAGTTGCGACATCATACTAATAAGAGAGGGAAGTGCGGGCATAATGATGCTCCTTGTAGTTATTGTCTAATATTACTACCGTAAGCTAGGCATCTGGTACACTTCTGCGCAAATTATTTTTTCTTTGCTGTTTACTTAGTGGCAAAGGTTGTTGAGGTTTTTTTATTATGGCTACCGAGCTAGAACTTAAGTTAATGGTTCAGTCTGAGTATCTCAAGTCCGCAAGTGACTTTCTTGATGGAATTTGTGGACTTTCTGATACGGACGGGCAATCCCGTCAGCCAACTCTGACGTTAATGAACGCGTACTTTGATACCGAAGAAGCGAGTTTGATGCAGGCCGGAATGGCGCTGCGTATTCGTGCCGTTAATGATCAATTTATCCAGACAGTAAAAACCCGTGGTAGTAGCCGTGTTGGTATGCATGCTCGTGGGGAATGGGAATGGTTTTTGCCTAATGATCAGTTAGATTTATCGTTATTAAAAGAGGTTCCACTACCAGAATCATTACAAAATATGTCATGGGGCAGTAAGCTGATTGAAGTTTACCGAACGGATTTTGAGCGACAAGTGTGGAATATTGTTGCTCCAGAAACCAAGATGGAAGTGGTGTGCGACCAAGGACTGGTGACGTCGCCTTATGGTGAGGACTCGATTTGTGAGTTGGAACTAGAGTTAAAAGACGGTAGCGAAGCAGGTTTGTATGATTTTGCTTTGCAATTAGCTGAGCAGGTTCCAGTGCAGGTTAGTATTGTCTCAAAAGCTCAAAAGGGCGTTCGATTGAAATATGGACAAATCGAATTCCCTAAAAAGCCACTCAATACAACGAATGAAATTGAATTAGCCGCGTATTGGTTTGAAGTGTGGCTAGTGTATTGGGAAGCAATGTATTTTATGAAAGATGAGGCTCTGATGCAGCCATTTCGTCATTCTATGTCGCAGTTGAAAGTGTGTTTACCGAGCGAAATGGCTCATATACTCGACTCTTTAGATAACGAATTAGAGCAGCGCTTACTGGAAGAAGAGTCCTTGCTGCTGGGGTCGTTAGCTGGCATGAAATCCATTGGTTTGGCGATGCTACGAGTTGGGCAATGGTTAAATAGACAGGCGTTTTAGCTTTTTCGTATTGAATAAACAGTTTTTGTTCGAAAAATAAGCAGATATTTTTTTGTAAAGGAAGGCTTCTTTGATACCACCGAATTTGAATCCAAACTACACACTTTTCTGTGAACAATCCAAGCAACGTTCTTTGTTATTAGAGCAAGTGCAAGAGGCCAGACAAAGACAAAGCCTTGATCGACTACATAAAGATCAAATTGCCCAATTAGAGCCATTGTGGGTGTTAAGTGATTATTTACATCATCAATTCATGCGGTTTCCGCATTGGTTAGACGATGTATTGATATTGGATAGCTTGCCTGAGCGACCGTCTAAAGAAGCATTAATGTCAGGTGAGGCGCTTTTCTCTTATGAATCGGCAGCGTGCCCAAATATGCCTCAAGAGCATATGGACGAAGCCAGTTTTGTGAAGCGCCTGCGTTTGTATCGACAGTGGTGGATGGTTCGCCTGATCGCTTTAGATATTCAACAACGCCTTTCATTGACCGAGCTGACGCATCGTTTGAGCGGATTAGCCGATGCTTGTGTTAACGCGAGTCTAGGTTGGTCAGAGCAGCAGTATCTTTCCTTGTATGGTCAGGCGTTGGATTGTAATGGTCTTCCTCAGTCGATGATTGTGATTGGAATGGGGAAGTTGGGAGGGAATGAGCTTAACCTATCATCCGATATTGATTTGATTTTTGCTTTTCGAGACCATGGCGATACACAAGGCGGTAAAAAAAGTCTGTCCAATCAGGAATACTTCACAAAATTAGGTCAAAAACTGATTCAGCATTTAGATCAAGTGACCGCCGATGGATTTGTCTTTCGCGTAGACATGCGTTTACGGCCTTTCGGTCAGTCTGGCGCTTTAGTGTTGAACATGGATTCACTTGAAAATTACTATCAAGACCAAGGCCGAGACTGGGAACGATACGCCATGATTAAGGCGAGAGTCATGTCGGGTAATGCGTTGGATGTTCGTGAATTTGAAGCTTTGCGTAAACCCTTTGTTTACCGTAAATACCTAGATTTTGGAGCGATAGGCGCGCTACGTGATCTTAAGCAGATGATCGCCAAAGAGGTTCGTCGTAAAGACATAGAACATAATATTAAGTTGGGTGAAGGGGGCATTCGTGAAGTAGAGTTTATCGCTCAAGCATTGCAAATATTGCATGGCGGTCGAGATCAAGGCTTGCAGACACCGGCGTTATTAAAGGTGTTGCCTTATCTTGTTAAGCAAGATTATTTATCTGCCCAAAAGGTCGATGAATTACGTGAAGCCTATTTATTATTACGACGAACGGAACATGCTCTGCAAGCTGTAAACGATGAGCAAACCCAGTTATTACCAAAAGATGACATGTCGCGTACGCGCATTGCCTTGATGGTTGGTTTTGCTTCTTGGCAGGAATTGGACACGCGTTTGTGGGAAGTGCGTAAAAACGTGCATCGCTCTTTCGTGGCATTAATTGATGATAGCGAAGAGAGTAGTGAAGAAGTAGACAGCCAGAAAACATGGCGGCTGTTGATCAAGCGACCAGAAGATAGAGAAGCAATACTGGACGCAATAGAATTGATTGCTTGGCAAGATAAAGAGGTGAACGTTACGCGCATCACTCAGTTGCTTAGCTCGCGTAATGTGGTCTTTATGCAGCCGATAGGACAAGAGCGTCTGGCTGTTTTCTTAGCCGCACTCATGTTTAAACTGACGGAGGAAGTGAATCCCGACTTAGTGTTAGAGCGAGTATTTCCTATTTTAGAAGCGGTACTTCGACGCACTGCGTATCTGGTTTTATTATGTGAAAACCACACCGCATTGATGCACCTTATTCGCTTATGTCGGGAAAGTGTGTGGTTTACTGAGGCGATTTCGACAACACCCGCTTTACTAGACGAATTATTGGATGCCAATACGCTATTCTCTCCGCCAGACAAAGACATGCTGGTGGAAGAACTTCAGCAAATGCTATTGCGTTTACCGGAAGACGACGAAGAAGCGCAAATGGACGCCATGCGCCGTTTTCGACGTTCTATTATTTTACGTATTGCAGCGTGTGACATCACTGAGATATTGCCGGTGATGAAAGTGAGCGATCACTTAACTTGGTTGGCCGAAGTGTTATTAGAGCAAGTACTCCAACAGTCTTGGCATTATTTGATTAAGAAACATGGCTTTCCCGTGAGTCAGGGAGAGGCCGCCCAAACGCCACAATTGGCCATTATTGGCTATGGGAAATCAGGTGGTTGGGAATTGGGTTATGATTCCGATCTGGATTTGGTGTTCATTCATGATGCGCAGGCGTCAGGCAGTACGGATGGCAACCGTAGTATCGATAATTTAACGTTTTATACACGTCTTGGTCAGCGTTTAATTCATATGATTACCAGTTTTACGGCGGTGGGTCGTTTGTATGAAGTAGACATGCGGCTTCGGCCTTCTGGAAACTCCGGTTTGTTGGTGTCCAGTCTAGATGCTTTCAATGATTATCAGCAAAAAGAAGCGTGGATTTGGGAGCATCAAGCACTTACCCGTGCGCGTGGGTTGGCTGGAGAACCTAATTTGTTGGCTAAATTTGAAGATTGTCGTAAAGAAATTATTGCATCCGTTCGTGACCGTAATGAGCTAAAAACTGAAGTCATCAAAATGCGTGAAAAAATGCGCGCCCACCTTGATACCGGTGGTAAAGAAAAAGGTTTCGACCTAAAGCAAGGCGCTGGTGGCATCATAGATATTGAGTTTATGGTGCAATACTTTGTGTTAGCGTGGTCATACAAATACCCAGAGTTAATGCGCTTTTCAGATAATGTTCGCCAATTAGAGGCTGTTGCTTTTGTCGGCTTGCTCGACGCGGATCAGGCTGAAAAAATGATTGATAATTACACTCTGTATCGGTCTCGTGCACACCGATTGAGCTTGCAGCAGCAAGGTCGTGTGATTCAAGACGATGCATTAGTCGATAGTCAGACCTTAGTGAGTCAATACTGGGACAGCTTTGTAATGACTGATGATACCAAAACGTAGATCTAAGCGTAAAAAAGGTGTTCGTAAATTGATCAAAGTATGTCTATACTTAATGTAATTGATGCTTTTTGGCATTGAGCGATTTTTTGAAAATTATATTGTTAAGTTCATGATAGTGAATAAATAGGGGGAAAAATGCCTAGTATCAATGGTATGAGTAGTCCTGCAATGGATTATGCAAGTGAAGCCTACAGTGCGAGCTTAGCGAAAGTAGCTCAGCAGCAAAAAGCGGAACAGGACCTTGCGCTGATAGAAGAAGCAACAAAAAGCGTGACGCCGGCTGCGAGCAGCGGATCACATACAACAACGGATAATCTTGGTCAAAATATCAATATTAACGTTTGATGTAAGTTGTTATTCAGCATAGTTTGAAACAAAAAAAAGCCCCTCAGAGTAAGATTTGAGGGGCTTTTTTATCGTTTAATATTAGTCAGTGTGTTTGTTGGTCGTCTCGATATAGCGGCTATCTTCATCTGGCAAAGGTTTATTATCAATGACTGCTTCGAAAGCTTTTAATCGTTTATATATTGAAAGTAATTCGACCAAAGTCGTCCAAGAGTTGATTAGGTATTGAAACGAATTCTCCACTTGGTTGAAGGCGTTCATGACACGCTGCATGACCCCTAGAGTAAATGCACCAGCGATAATAGAAGGGGCTAATACTATTAAAGGAACAAATTGCCCAACGTTTAAGTAACCATAACGCACGACATTGAAATACAAGTAGTTAGCGTATAATCGGAAGTAGTTTTTACGTACATTAGCAAACAGCTCGTCAAGAGTGATGGGGGTTGCCCGGTCGACATGATCTTCCCCATAAACCAACTCTTTTCGGTAAGCGGCTTCGACACGTTGGTTCTTAAATTCTAATCCGGGAAGTTTTATCCCCGCTAAAGCAAGTAACAAGGTGCCAAAAATTGACCAAACAATGGCGGTAAAAACCAAGGCTTGGGGCACTTCTCCGATCAGGGGAAGTGTTTTTACGTATCCGGATAATCCCCATAAAATGGGTAAAAAGGCAATCAATGTCATCACGGACCTTAACAGGCTAACGCCTAAGCCTTCGACAATAGAGGCAAAGCGCATGGTGTCTTCTTGAATGCGCTGTGACGCACCTTCAATATGACGAACTTGATCCCATTTTGATGTGTAATAACTTGTCATGGCGGTGCGCCAGCGAAAGACATAGTGGCTGATAAAGAAATTGCTTAGCACTGACACAGTGATAGCAACCAATATAATGACCGCCACAGTGGATAGTTGGGCGTAATAGCTCGACAATGGAATGCTGTTTGGCTCTGCTAACGCCTTTTGAATGAGGTCGTAGAAGGAGCCATACCACTCATTGAGCATGACGCTTACTTGCACTTGAAACCATGTGATGAAGACAATGAGTGCCGATCCTAGCACCGACCATTTAGCCCACTTTTGTCCGCCGTAAGCGATCCAAGCGCTGACGAAAATCAGATAACAAAGTATCATGTACTGGTATAGCCAAATATCTAATGCTGTTTTCTGTGCACTTTGAAAAGCGGCTTGAACGGCAGCGTCCGCACCTTCGGTTAAGGCGTCAGGAAAATGAATGCCGAATAGTGAACCTAAACTTAAACTGGCGCCAACGTCTTGGACAATGAAATACCAACCAAGAACACAGGCTAGCGCCCATAAAACAAAGCTGAGAAAGAAGAGCTTAGGGTTTGGAAAGAAGGATTGAAACACAGTTTAGTTTCTCTACATTAATTGAATGGTTTATAAGTCATTGGAGTACGCTGACTTAATAAATGTCGGTGAAGCAGCTTAAACCAGTCATGAGATAAGCACAATCAAACAGATTTTAAGTAAGCAGTAAAAAAACGATAATCATCATGAGAGTGGATGGTTTTGTAGCATTACTGAGTGCTACTCTGCAGAATCATGAAAAAGGAGCCTTACATGAGTCAAATAGAAGTATATTTAATCCGTGCTTTTTCCATTTCAGGTCAGGGGGGGAATCTGGCAGGGGTAGTGTTAGACGCTGATCGGTTAACTGACCAGCAGAAGCAATCTATTGCAAAAGCCGTTGGTGTTTCAGAAACGGCTTTTATTAGTCGGAGTGCCATGGCGGACTATTTACTTTCTTTTTTTACACCGACGACTGAAGTCGATTTTTGTGGTCATGCAACGTTAAGTGCTTTTTGGTTACTGCATCATTTAGAACTCATATCTGCGGGGGAATATCAGCAGGAAACGAAAGCGGGTATTTTGCCAGTAGAAGTACTGCTAAATGGTGATGTTTTGATGAGCCAGAGTCTTCCTATTTGGTTCTCTGAGTTTAACGCAGAAGAGATTGCTCCCATGCTGGGGATTCAGCCATCGCTTATTATTCAGTCCGCATTGCCGATTCAAGCGATGTCTACTGGATTGATGGATGTACTGATACCGGTTCCCTATGGAGTTTTGGATTGTTTAGATATTGATAGCGATGCAATAAAGCGTTTCTGTCAGCTGCATCATTGTGTTGGTTTTCATGTGTTTGAAATGAACCTGCCAGAAGCACCTTACACCGCAAGTTGTCGAAACTTTGCGCCTGCGGTTGGGATACCAGAAGAATCAGCTACTGGAAGCTCTAGCGGTGCGTTGGCTTGTTATTTGAACCGGCATTTTGGTTATCATCACGCGGTGTTTGAGCAAGGCCGTGCTATGCAGATGTCATCACGTATAGTGACGCAATTATCTCTGAGTAATAGTGAACTGACGCGGGTTCAGGTCGGCGGTGAGGGGGCGTTTTATAAAAAAATTACGGTTGAAGTGTGACCGAAGTATAAAAAAATCGGGCCGTAGCCCGATTTTTATTATTTTACTGTGTGCTGATATACCTAAGCCACTTTGTTATTTGCAATCACTGTAGCAATTGCTTTATCAAGACGAGCAAGGCCATCAGCGATATCTTTTTCTGTAATAATAAGTGACGGTGCCAAACGTAAAACATTTGGGCCCGCAACTAGGACAAATAAGCCTTCTGCAGCCGATGCTTTGACAATCTCACCCGCTTTGCCAGCCAAACTGTCAATAACTTCTGCGCCGATTAAAAGCCCCATGCCACGAATGTCTTTAAAGACATGGTGCTTTTCATTGATGGCTTTTAGGCCTTCAACAAATAGATCATGGCGTTTAGCCACGCCCGCTAGTACTTCCGGTGTATCGATGATATCAATAACGGCTTCTGCAATGGCACAAGCCATTGGGTTACCACCATAGGTGCTACCGTGTGTGCCGAAAGCCAAACTTTTCGCAGCTTCTTTTGTCGCAAGCATCGCACCAACTGGGAAACCATTACCTAACGCTTTCGCCGTGGTTAATACGTCAGGGATGACTCCTAGTTGTTCGTAGGCGTAAAGAGTCCCTGTACGGCCAACACCAGATTGCACTTCATCATAAACCAGCAGAGCGTTGTGTTTATCACACAGCTCTCGAACTTGTTTAGCAAACGCTTTGTCTGCTGGGATAATGCCGCCTTCCCCTTGAATAGGTTCCATGACAACCGCACAGGTTTTATCTGAAATCAGAGATTTCAGCTGTTCGATATCATTGTAGTCACAATGCTTAATACCACCTGGAGTCGGTTCAAAACCTTCCTTGTATTTAGCTTGTCCACCCACAGAAACGGTGAATAATGTGCGACCGTGGAACGACTTATTAAAGGCAATGATTTCGTGTTTTTCTGGGCCAAAGTGATCAAACGCGTAACGACGAGCGAGTTTAAAAGCCGCTTCGTTGGCTTCTGCTCCACTGTTTGCAAAGAAGACACGATCAGCAAAGGTTTTTTCTGTTAGCTTTTTCGCAAGTCGTAATGCTGGCTCGTTTGTCATGACATTGGCTAAATGCCAGATTTTTCCAGCTTGCTCGCGCATGACATTGACTAAAGTAGGGTTGGAATGACCCAATGCAGTAACAGCAATGCCGCCTGCAAAATCGATATATTCTTTGCCTTCTGTGTCCCATACGCGAGAGCCTTCACCACGTACAGGGATGATTGCTGACGGCGCGTAGTTAGGCACCATTACGTCATCAAAGGTTGCTCTCGTTACTTGTTGTGTCACTTTTTTATCCATCTTCAAAAAAGACCTCTTAAAAATAGGCGGCCGAAGCGACGGCCGCCTTTGATTTATATCAGATTTCTTAACTCACGAATAGCGACAGTGACCATGGCAAGCGTTAATTCACTTTCGGCTTTTATTTCACTAAAAGACGTACGGTAATGCTTGATACTGTCGCTGTTCGACTCGCGCCAATGAGTTAAACGTTGGTCCAGTTTTTTGATATCCGGACTGGATTGAATAACCTCTTGAGTGAGGGTTCTTAAACTATTATCTACTTCGTCACCTAATCCTGCTTTTGCACGTCTTTGCCACATGTCATCTGCAGATAACTCGCTGGCTTTATGACGTAACCAATGCAGTTCTAAGTCCATTTCAAGGGCAAAGTAAGTTTGGGCGACATCTAAGACTTCTGTTTCTGTATTTGCTGCAACACGAATAATATCTAATCCGTAGAACAGGTAAGGCAGAGACGAGAGTTTTTCTGCAACGTCTGCTGGAATGTTTTGAGCAACAAGTTCTGCTGCAATATCAGCCAAATGTGCTTGGCTGGATTCCGTTAAGATCGCTTGCATATTGGCTCGAATAATATCAACACCAGGCTTATAAGTGTCTTTCAAACGCTGGATTGATAGGCTTTCGCGTGTGTTTCTTAATAACCAAAGTGTTGCACGCTCAAGCAAACCTTGAACTCGAATCAGTAAGCCATTCAATATGTCATTTGAAACAGCAAAGTCTAGGCCATTAATTGCATCCCACAGTGTTGGAATACCAAAAATGTCTTCTGCGGCCATGTACGCACGCACTACGTTCAAAGAAGACGCGCCGGTCTCTTCTTGCATATAGGTGCTGAAGGTTGGCCCCATTCGGTTGCCTAGGTTGTTTGTCACATGTCCGGCAATAATTTCTTGGATCAGCGGGTGTGACGCCATTTGACCGCCAAAGTGTTTCGTTAACTGTGTTGGGAAGTATTCGTTAATTTGAGTGGTCAAATCAACGTCTTCACCAATACCGTCTTCTACTAGTTGCTCAGACAATTTGATTTTTGAGTAGGCTAATAGAACTGAAATCTCAGGACGAGCTAGACCTTGCCCTTTATTCAAGCGTCTTTTTATTTGGGTATCGCTTGGTAGATATTCAATTTCACGATTTAGGCGGCCCTCTCTCACAAGTGACTGAATTAAGCGCCAGTGATCCGCCAAACGCTCAGGTGCTTGAGCATTTGCTAAGGATAAAACATGGCTCTGACCACGGTTATGGCGTAATACAAGGCTACCGACTTCATTCGTCATTTCCGCCAGTAAGCTGTTACGTTGCTTTTCGGTCAAGTCTCCATTTTCCACCACACGGTTTAATAGAATCTTGATGTTTACTTCGTGGTCTGAGCTGTCTACGCCGGCAGAGTTGTCGATGGCGTCAGTACTGATTAAGCCACCTTTTTGAGCAAATTCAATACGTCCTAGTTGTGTTAATCCGAGGTTGCCGCCTTCGCCAACAATTTTACAACGTAGCTCTTTGCCGTTTACGCGCAGTCCATTGTTTGCACTATCGCCAGCATCAGCATGAGATTCACCCTCAGACTTCACATAAGTACCGATACCACCATTCCAAAGAAGGTCGACGGGGGCTTTCAAGATAGCGTTGATTAAATCGATTGGTGGCATCGACTTGATGTTGCCTTCGATACCTAGTGCCTTACGAATGTCAGCGTTAACTGGAATCGACTTCGCTGAGCGATTAAAGATACCACCGCCTTTTGAAATAAGGTCTTTGTTGTAATCTTCCCAAGATGAGCGAGGCAATTTGAACATGCGTTCGCGTTCAACAAAAGAAGTTGCAGCGTCAGGTGTTGGGTCAATGAAGATATGCATGTGGTTAAAGGCTGCAATCAAACACGTATGTTTAGACAACAGCATGCCGTTACCAAATACGTCACCAGCCATGTCACCGATGCCAACCGCTGAAAAATCGGATGTTTGACAGTCAATGCCAATTTCTTTGAATTGACGTTTGACTGATTCCCAAGCACCACGGGCTGTGATACCCATTTTCTTATGGTCGTAACCATTAGAACCACCAGAAGCGAAAGCGTCGCCTAACCAGAAGCCGTATTTTGCAGAAATACTGTTGGCTAAATCGGAGAAGGTGGCGGTTCCTTTATCTGCAGCCACAACCAAATAAGGATCATCTTCGTCGTATCTAAGAACGGATAGCGGTGGAACCACTTCGTTTTGTACTAGGTTATCGGTAATGTCCAGTAAGCCACTAATAAACGTCGTGTAACAACGAATCACTTCCGCTTGCACTTCTTCACGAGACGCATTCTTTTTCAATTGTTTCGCGACGAATCCGCCTTTTGCACCAGATGGAACAATAACGGCGTTTTTGACCATTTGTGCTTTTACTAAGCCAAGGACTTCGGTACGGAAATCTTCCATACGATCAGACCAACGAAGTCCACCACGAGCCACTTTACCGCCGCGCATGTGAATACCTTCAACCCAAGGTGCATAAACGAAAATCTCGAATTTCAGTCTTGGCAATGGCACAGCAGGAATCATTGACGGATCAAGTTTGAAAGAAACGTAGTCTTTAACATTGCCTTCTGGACCAGCTTGGTAGAAGTTGGTACGTAACATCGCCTGAATCACAGATAAATAGTGTTTCAGGATGCGGTCTTCGTCTAAATTGGCGACTTGATCCAGCTCTGCGGCTATTTTGTCTAGTATTTTTTGTACTTTTTCACCGCGCTTTGCTTCTTGGCTAGGATCAAAGCGTTGTTCGAATAGCTGTACCAGTAGACGGGCAATGCCTGCGTTTTTCTCAAGCGTTTGCTGCATATATTGCACAGAGAAAGGTACTTGTAATTGCATCAAATACTTGGTCAATGCGCGTAACATGGTAACTTGACGCCATGTCAATGAAGCGCTTAACACTAAGGCGTTAAAGCGATCATTTTCAACGCGACGGCTGAATACTTGGTTGAAAGCATCTTGGAAAGCTTCACGCTGTGAATTTTTTTCAAGATTGACATCAGCATCAACGCTAATAGCAAATTCAACCACCCAGGTGTTCGCCGAGCCGTCACTATTTTGATCCAATTCGTATGGGCGAGCTTCTAATACTCGAAGCCCCATGCATTCCAAAATAGGCAATACGTCAGACAAAATAAGTGTCGTACCGGCACCGTATACTTTGAAAAAATAATTGTTTTTTGTCTGCCCAACTTGGCGATAAATATGCGTTGAAATATCGCCTTCATCACCTAACTGGCCTAAGCGTTCAATGTCTAACACGGCCGCATTGGGTGAGAAGTCTTCTCGGTAAGCCGCTGGTAAATAAGGAACATAGTCATTAAATAAAATGTTGCCGCTTTCTTCGCCGTGGCTTTTATGGAGAGCGTTTAGTAATTTGTCTTCCCATGAACTCATTGCATCTTGCATCTTACGCTGAATGTCTTCTGCGTCGATGGTTGGGCTCTGTTTAGGGTCTGCAATTTGAATGGTGAAGTTGACTCGGGCCAAAACAAGTTGCGAGAACTGAACATTGAATTCAGAGCTAGTACCGTTGCAAGCGCTCATTAAGATTTCTTGCATCTTCATACGCAGTTCTGTGTTGTAACGATCTCGCGGCACGTAAACTAATGCATTTAGGAATCGGCCATAGATGTCTTTACGGAGGAAAACACGTAGCTGACGGCGCTCTTGAATGGCTAGAATGCTTTCAATTGTGCCGAAAAGCTCTTCTACCGGCGCTTGTAACATTTCATCACGAGGGTAGCTGTTTAAAATATGTTTAAGGTTTTTGCCTTTGTGGCTATTTGGATCCACATCGGCTTTTTGGACGATGATATCCAATTTTTTGCGTAATAACGGAATATCTTGCAAGCGAGCAATGTAGGCGGCAGACGAGTACAAGCCAAAGAAGCGCCATTCGCCAACCACATTGCCTGTTTTATCGAAGCGTTTGATGCCTAGGTAATCAAGGTGAACAGGGCGATGGACGGTGGAAATAGCCGTCGACTTAGTTAAAATTAGAATGTTACTACTGTCTATCGCGAGTTTGGCAAGATTGTCGTGTAAAACGATGTCGCGTTTTACTTTTTTGTCATTAATGTCACGGAAAGTTCCTAGACCAGAACCATCGACTAATTTGAGATGTGTTTCTTTACCTTCAATAGAAAGGTCATAGGCGCGAAAGCCAATAAAGGTAAAGTGATCATTGGCTACCCAGCGTAAGAAATCCAGAATTTCTTGGTGTTCCTCATTGCCTTTTAAATGGACTAGCTGTTCTGACTCGCTAATTATTTCACTTAATCTTGTTTTCATTTTTGGCCAATCGGCCACGGTTTTATTTACATCGACTAAGCTTTTAAGTAGTTCTTCTTTAATGTCATCAAGTAAGTTGATATCAGATAAGCGATCTATTTCAAATCGCATTAACGCTTCTTGTGACTTAGAAGCAGGGTTGATGCTTTGAAGCTCGCCTTTCTTGTTACGCTGTGCAGGGACAACAGGGTGAGCTGTCATGTGAATAGTATGACCAAGGCGAACAAGCGCCATGCTAAAAGACGATACGAGAAAAGGCATATCATCCGTTAGAATTTCTATTACTGTATGGGTAGATTGCCAGCTATGCTCTTCGTAGTTTGGATTGTACACACGAATTTTTGGCTGGTTTGTTGGACGTTGTTGCAAAAAATCCCATAGGCAAATGATCGTGCCATATAGGTTCTCGATGGATTCGCTAACTAAGTCTTCCGTTAGAGAGTCCTGGAAGTAAAGGCGCGCAAGTTGAATCAAATCATTTGCTTCGGCGGCGTTAAAGTTTCCGTTTATTTCTACTTCAACGCGTTCAATTAATTCGTTTTTTTTGTAATCAGTCATTAGAACTCATCCCTCATGAGTGGTGTTCTTAATAAAACTAGCTGTAAATGCAATTTTTCGAAAGTATTGGGTTCGGACTCTGTGTACGATTATTATGAAAAAATGACTCCTTTGATAGCTACTAACTTATCTAATAGCGACATGTTGTTATCATGTTTGGTTAATTGGACTAAAAAAGTCTTGCTCAATATGAAAAAAACCTTTGTTATCCATTTTAAACGAAATAAACTCCTTTTTTGCCTATAGTTCGCAGGATAATATTTTGTACAAGACCGAATTCGCATCAAGAGAAATCATGCAGGCAAGCAAAAAACCATTAAAATACGGTTTTTTGCTTTTACCTCACTATTCTATGTTAGGTTTTTCATCTGCCATTGAGACATTGCATATGGCAAATTGGGTGACAGGAAAAGAGCTTTATTCTTTTTGTACTATCAGCCATGAATTAAGAGAAACACCTTCAAGTACGGGGGTTACAACGGTTTCAGATTATCTGACAAGTGAAGCCCCAAGTGATTTGGATGCTATTTTTGTCTGTGGTGCCTCTCCTGTGATAAAAAACGAAAGTCAGACTTTAGAAAATTGGATAAAAAAACAAGCAAAAAGAAGTGTAGGCTTGGGTGGTGTTTGTACTGGAAGCTATTTATTGGCAAAAGCAGGGCTGTTAGATGGCTATCGAGCGACGATTCATTGGCGCAGTCTTGCGAATCTACGGGATGAATTTTTGCAAACGATCGTCTCTAATCACCTTTTTGAAGTGGATAGAGATCGTTATACTTGCAGTGGCGGCACAGCAGCCATGGACATGATGTTGTTCCTCATTGGTAAGCAGCATGGTATGTCTTTAGCGAGTAATATATCTGAGCAGTTTGTTTGTGAGCGAATTCGTACGCATGAAGACCCACAAAGAATTCCTCTACAGGCTCGTATTGGTACCGGTCAGCCAAAGCTTGTCGAAGCTGTGCAACTAATGGAAGCGAATATTCAGGAACCACTGTCGTCTGACGACATTGCTTACCATGTTGGGGTGTCTAGACGTCACCTAGAGCGGCTCTTCAAGGGCAATTTAGATATAGTGCCGTCTCGTTACTATTTAGAATTGCGTCTACAACATGCTAAGCAATTGATTGTTCAGACAGATAAAACAATTACAGAGGTTGGTTTGGCGTGCGGTTTTGGTTCTGCACCTCATTTTAGTACAACCTACAAAGGTTTTTTTGGCATATCGCCGAGAGAAGAGCGTAATAAATGCCATAATAAAAGCCCAACTCTTGTTCAAATGGACAAGAAAAAGAGGCGGCTTTGGAAAAAGTAACTTAAAATATGGGCTGCATTATTCTTAGCGTGATTCTTGTATTCTACTTGATAGCGTAAGCAGGCGGCCTTCATAGGTTAAGTGTTGTGTTGTTATTACGTTAAAAATAATAAGTTATATAATATAAAAAAAAGGTAGAGAACATGTCGAAAGTCCCGGCGTTAGAGCTTATTGATATTCACAAAACGTTTGGTGATATTGAGGTGTTGAAAGGTATTTCTCTAAAAGCCTATGATGGCGATGTCATTTCAATTCTTGGCTCCAGTGGCTCAGGTAAAAGTACGTTTTTACGTTGTGTTAATTTGCTTGAAAATCCAACTAAAGGTGACATTGTCTTTAACGGCAATAAACTTGATTTGATCCAAGGTGAGTCAGATTTAGTGGCGAGCAACATGAAACAACTTACTCAAATGCGTCAGCAGATTGGGTTTGTGTTTCAAAGCTTTAACTTATGGCCTCACATGACAATTCTACAGAATGTGATGGAAGGGCCACTTCATGTGCTAAAACGACCTAAGCATGAAGTTGCTGAGTATGCAGAGCACCTATTGCGTAAGGTTGGTATCGCTGAAAAAAAGGATATGTATCCGAATCAGCTGTCAGGTGGACAACAACAGCGAGTGGCCATTGCTAGAACATTAGCAATGGACCCTCAGGTTATTTTGTTTGATGAGCCGACGTCTGCTTTAGACCCTGAATTGGTGGGTGAAGTGCTTGGCGTTATGCGCAACCTAGCGGAAGAAGGGCGTACTATGCTGATCGTGACTCATGAAATGAACTTTGCTCGCGAAGTATCTAGTGAGGTAGTGTTTCTGCATCAGGGTATAGTGGAAGAGAAAGGAACACCGGGGCAGGTCTTTGGCGCGCCAAAATCTGAGCGTTGCAAAGCGTTTATATCCAGTGTTTTTTGAGCAAAAAATACACGATTATTAAATTAATAAAAATACAAAAGTAATAATGACTAAATACATAAATATACCTAAGGGGATTACAATGAAATTGAAAAAAATGGTTTTAGGATCAGCTCTTTTGCTAACAGCGGCACTGTCATCAGTATCATCGCAAGCGGCAGAAAAAGTGCGTTTTGTGACTGAAGGTGCTTGGGCACCATTTAACTTTATTGATTCATCAGGAAAGCCGCAGGGATTTGATGTTGATATTGCTCGTGCGCTTTGTGCAAAAATGTCAGCGGATTGTGAGATTGGTACGCAAGATTGGGATGGTTTGATCCCAGGTCTAAAAGTACGCAAATTTGATGCGATTATTGCGTCTATGTCGATCACTGAAGAGCGTCTTAAAGTGGTAGATTTCACTAATAAGTACTATTCAGGCGGTTTGCGTTTTATGGGGCGCGTTGGTGAAAAATTTGACCTAGCAAACCTTGAAGGTAAAACAATAGGTGCGCAACGAGCGACTTTGGGCGCTCAATTTTTAGAAGATAATTTCACTGATAAAGCGGATCTGAAATTTTACGATAATCAAGATAATGTTTATCTAGATCTTGAATCTGGTCGCTTAGACATTGTTCTATCTGATGAGTTGCCAACGTATAACTGGTTAAAAACATCAAAAGATGGTGCTAAATTTGAGTTTAAAGGTGGCGCGTTCATGAAAACTGACAACATTGCTATTGCCATCCGTAAAGGTGATACAAAGTTGAAAGAGCAATTGAACAAAGCACTTGATGAAATTTTGGCCGATGGTACTTACCAGAAAATCAATGCTAAATACTTCCCGTTCTCTATCTACTAAGCGTAGATATTTCTTAGAGTTTCTCGATGCTTTGTCATCGAGAAACTTACTTTAAGCTTACTCTGAGAAAAAACTATGATTGATCTTCATGGATTCGGTGGTCAGCTGCTGCAAGGTGCTGTTATTACCTTAGAGCTAGCGCTGTCTTCACTGTTTGTTGGTTTAATTCTGGGATTATTAGGCGCGTCTGCCAAATTATCTACTATCAAAGCCATCCGATGGGTTGCTCATACCTATACCACCATCATTCGTGGTATTCCTGAGTTATTAACAGTTCTTATCATTTACTTTGGTGCAACCACTGTATTGATGGCGATAGCGGGTTTATTTGGGTACGACGAATATATTGAGGTTGGAGCATTCGCCGCTGGCGTTACGGCACTCGGTTTGACTTTTGGTGCTTATGCAACAGAGGTGTTTCGAGGTGCTTTACAGTCTATTCCAAAGGGGCAGCATGAAGCGGCAACCGCTTTGGGGATGGGAACCATTCGAAAGTTCTACCGTATTATTTTGCCACAGGTATGGCGAATTGCCTTGCCTGGGCTTGGGAATTTATTTCTTGTTTTGCTGAAAGATACTGCACTGGTCTCCGTTGTCGGGTTAGAGGATATAATGCGTAAAGCCAATATCGCCGTGAGTAGTACCAAACAAGCATTTTTGTTTTATTTGGTGGCTGCGTTTATGTATTTGGCTTTAACCATTATTTCTATGGTGTTTGTTTCCTATATGGAAAAACGCGCAAGCCGTGGTTTAACGAGGGGATAACCTATGGATTTTTCAGTTGTTGTTGAATATTTTCCTCGCTTATTAGAAGGCACTTGGGTCAGTCTTCAGTTAGTGCTTTTATCCATTGTGTTAGGTGGCGTGTTTGCATTACCTATCGCACTGGCAAGGATCTCACCGGTTGCTTGGATTAAAGCGATCCCCTTTGCGTATATCTTTTTCTTTCGTGGGACACCTCTGCTTGTGCAGATATTTTTGGTGTATTACGGAGCGTCGCAATTTGATGCAGTACGAGAGAGTATATTTTGGCCAATACTTAAGGAGCCGTTTTGGTGTGCCATTATTGCGTTCACTTTGAATACTTCAGCTTATACAGCTGAGATTTTTCGTGGCGCTATTCAGGCTATTCCTCAAGGAGAGGTTGAAGCATGTAAAGTCGTTGGCATGTCAAAGGTTCAGATGTATCGTCGTGTCTTATTGCCCCGTGCATTTGGAATTGTTTTGCCTGCTTACGGTAACGAGATTATTTTGATGCTTAAAGGTAGTGCCTTGGCCAGTACGATCACTATTTTGGATTTAACGGGCATGGCAAGAACCATTATTGCAAGAACCTATACGCCAATGGAGATTTTCTTGGCAGCTGGGGGGATTTACTTGATCATTAGTATTGTGATTATTGCTATTTTCCGTCAAATCGAATTGCGTCAAAATCGTTATTTGGGCACCTTATCAATTAAGGTACCAGATAAGGGATGACATTTTAGCAATAGAATAAAAAAAGAGGCTTGGGCCTCTTTTTTTATTCTATTGCTGTTTTTTTAATTGATTAGATCTATCTGGCTGATCAAATCGCTTCGGCGCCCGTTTCACCGGTACGAATCCGAATGATTTGCTCTAAAGCAGTAACAAATATTTTGCCATCACCAATTTTTCCCGTATTTGCACTGTGCTGAATGGCTTCAATAGCACGCTCTACTTGGTCTGTTTCTACGGCAAGTTCTAGTTTTACTTTTGGCAGAAAGTCGACTACATATTCAGCGCCACGATAAAGTTCTGTATGGCCTCGTTGGCGTCCAAACCCCTTCACTTCTGTGACGGTAATGCCATTAATCCCCATTTCAGACAGTGCCTCACGCACCTCATCAAGTTTAAAAGGCTTAACAATGGCCGTAATTAATTTCATCTATTCTCTCCATACTAATAAAGCATTATGTCGTCTAAAAATACCACTCTATTGTAAAAGTCGCTACTAGGTTGACAATTATGATCTACATTTAATAAAAATATAAACCCTAGTTTAGGATGGAAGTTGGAGTGTATGAAATGGAAAAAAAAATATCAGGCGAGTCTTTTATCGCAAGATCCGAGCCTTTTTTTGTGGATATTGCCGCCTTGCTGTCGAATCAAGCGGGTGTGGATCTATTTCGTATTTCTATGTCACAAAATGTGATTTGTTATAAAGTTAGTGAAGTGAGTATTAATTTGCGTTTGAGGTTAGTGCTTATTCCATTTAAAAATGGGCAAATGCTGGGGCGATTGTCTTGGTTAGATCGACGTGGTATTGATCATGTTTGTTGTTACGTTAACGAGGTATTTGATTGCTTGGATATAGCGTCAGGCGGAGTATGGAAGAAACAAACTAATAATATAGGGAGCTTGTGCTTGAAGCAGTTTGAGTCTTTGGTAGCATGACAGGAACCTTAATAGAATCTGTAGAAATTTGACCCTATTAAGGTGTGATCGCTTATGTCAGAAGAGATGTCTAATTAAAGGCCATTTAGAGCGTCTAAATCATCAAACTTAGGCTCATGGTACTTTCGTCCGAGCTTGTGAACAGCGTCGATCAAATATTTTGGATGGTCAGGATTGACGAATTGATGAATACCGTGGCCAAGATTAAATACATGGCCACTGCCAGTGCCGAAACCTGACAATACATTCTCTACCTCTCGCTCGATCACATCTTTACCTGCGTAGAGCACACAAGGGTCGATGTTACCCTGAAGAGCGACACTATTGCCGACACGAGCACGGGCTTCAGCAATGTCTGTTGTCCAATCTAAACCTATTGCGTCAGGCCCTGTTGCAGCCATGTTTTCTAACCATTGGCCACCATTTTTGGTAAACATAATCACGGGGATTTTTTTCCCTTCATGAACGCGAATGAGGCCGTCCATAATTTGCTTCATATAAAGTAAAGAGAACTGTTGATACATAGGCCCGCTTAAGATTCCGCCCCAAGTGTCAAAAATTTGCAGCGCTTGTGCCCCCGCTAAAATTTGACCATTAAGATAGGCTGTAACTGACTTTGCCAGCTTGTCTAGCAGCGCATGTAAAGTCTCAGGGGATTTGTACATCATGGCTTTGATATGACGAAAATCTTTACTAGAACCGCCTTCGATCATGTAGGTCGCGAGCGTCCAAGGACTGCCTGAAAAACCGATCAGTGGTACATCACCGTTTAACGCGTGGCGAATCGTGGTAACGGCTTTCATTACGTAATCTAAATCGCTTGCTGTTGTAACAGGCAAGGCGTCAACGTCCGCTTTATTGCGAATAGTGTGTTTGAATTTTGGGCCTTCGCCTGTTTCAAAATACAAACCTAATCCCATTGCGTCTGGAATAGTTAGTATGTCTGAAAACAAAATGGCGGCATCTAGCTCATAGCGCTTCAGCGGTTGCAAAGTAACTTCACAAGCAAACGAATCGTTTTTACAAAGGCTTAGAAAGTCACCCGCTGTGGCTCGGCTCGCACGATATTCTGGCAAGTAACGTCCTGCCTGCCTCATCATCCATACAGGGGTAGTATCGACAGGTTGTTTGAGTAATGCGCGCAAAAAGCGATCATTTTTAAGCTCAGGAAACATCAGGACTCTCCAGTGTAAATTTTCAGTTGGCGCATTTTACCTAACTTGTGAGGGAAAAGCAGAGTGAATAAGCACAATTTATGGGAAGGCAGACGAAAAGACCAATAAGATTGATCTATGGCAGGGTTTGCTACAGGCTATTTGTACAGAAAATCAGTCACCTAGGTAAACCTTTAGACTATATTTTTGTACCCGCTCTACGGCATTTTCTATATCTTTATTCGCATGCAGTTCTTTTAATACGTTCGGAAAGGCCACTTTAGTTTGATCTACATTCATACCCGGTTTGAGTTGAGAAGAGTACAGAGCTTTAAGCAGTAAATAATCGAGTGGACTAATGTAGGTATCGATGCTTACATCATTAAAAACAGAGGGGAAAACGTCGTTCGAATCGTTAGGCAAACCCAATAATTGGGTGATTTCTTCCACAATACAATCCAAAAAACGTGCTTTTCTGCGCGCATAATCTACTGGAATGATAATTGTGCCTTTGGTGATTTCATAGCGGCTATTACGGCTAAAATTACCTAAGCAAATAGCTTCATTGAGCGCCGCACGAATTTTTTCTGGATCGCCTATGTATTGCTTAACCTTATTCTCCATATTGTCATAGTCTGTGAAAATAACAAAAATATTGGCTTTTTTGGGGTCGTCGGTGAAATCGATGGAAAGGCCGGTGATATAGGCAAGATGTTGAGCGTGTACGCTTAATAGTTCTTTTTGCAAGCTGGCATCGCCACTGTCGCTTTCAAAAAAAAGTTTAATGGGTTTGGCCCAACGTATTAATTTAGGGTGCTTGGTTTCCTTGTATTCGCGCTCCAAGGCAATTTTAATAAAACTGTCTTGGATGTAAGCATCACTTTGCCAGCGCTCTTGACTGATGGCGTGTGACGCTATGAAAAAGGCAAAAAGCCAAAGACTAAAGCGGATCATTCGGCTGTGGCTGAGTAAGCTTGTTGGTGTAATGACGTAACGCGTCCAATGAATCGGGTGTGAATGCAAGGTTATGTGCATTTTCTAGAATACTCTTGATGCTCATTTCATGAATCGAAGCCACTTCCTTTGGTTGTAACGTCAATTCGCCTTGAATGGCTGGGTCATAATAGCAGGTGTAGATTTTCCCCCAAATTTTAAACCCTTCTCCTTCGGTAAGGAATACGCCTTGGCTTTCTAAAGGTGCATCAAAGCCTAATTCCTCTTGTAGCTCTCTGTGTGCAGAGTCGATATAGGTTTCGCCTCTTTCAACCACACCACCTGTGGTTATGCCGTAGTAGCCGGGACAAAAAGCCTTGTCATCGGTCCTTTTTTGAATCAATAAATTGCCTTTTGCATCAAACACCAAAATGTAAGTGACACGGTGGTAATCTCTGCCAAAGTTCATTAAGCGTCGTGGCACATCGCCAATTATTGTATTGTGTTTATCGACTAAGATAATGACTTCGTCATTTTCGGGCATAAAATACTCAATTTAAAAGTGAATCTGGTAGAAAATGAAAGGGTATCGGCATTTCTCTTGAAAGAAAAGGTTTCTGCTCTATAAAGAAAGCGACCTATTTTTTTGTTTTGCACTCTAGTAAAAAGAATGCAAACCATCGAAGTCGGAAAGGCGGTATGATGAGCGCTTATTAAGGACTTTATTTGGTGGAAAAAATGACCATTTTGAACAATGATTTTTTGGCCGTAACACTGGCAAACCAAGATGGGCTTACGCCGTTCCAGTTTGTATTTCCATCAGGAACAGGTTTTGTTGAAAATACGGGTGTTTTAAGGCTTGAGCCGACACAAGAAACGTCTATTAGTCTGGTTCTGTCGGTTGGGATTCATGGTAATGAGACAGGCCCGATTGAGTTAGTGAATCAGCTGGTCACCTCTATTCTAGAAGGGCGAGTTTCATTGTCGGTTCGTTTACTGGTGCTTATTGGTAATCCTGTCGCTGCGAACCAAGCAATACGTTTTTGCGATGTGAATTTAAATCGCTTGTTTAGTGGTGCGTGGCAAAACTATGACGGGTTTGAGGCGCAAAGAGCGCAATGCCTTGAAAAAGCGGTTGGTGATTTTTACTCCATGGTCAACAATGAAACGACACAAACGAGATTGCACTACGATTTGCATACTGCGATTCGTGGATCGATGCATGAAAAGTTTGTCGTTTATCCGTTTGTAGAAGATGGCATTTATAACCACCAGCAGTTGGCTTTTTTAGCCGCCAGCGGCATTGAGGCGGTGTTATTATCACATCAGTCGACAACCACTTTTTCTTATTATAGTTATGCGGTACATGGTGCTCATGCTTTTACAGTAGAGCTGGGTAAGGTTCATCATTTTGGCGAGAACGACTTATCGGCTTTTGCTGACCTAGAGAAAAGTCTAGTGTTGTTGTTAGAAGAGGGCACGTTAGCGCAAGCCTCGCTGTCTGATATTCATATATTTACTGTGTTAGATAGCCTAATAAAAGACGATGAAAGTTATGAATTGTCCATTGAGAGCGATGTAAAAAACTTCACGCAGTTCGAGCAAGGTTATCGTTTGGCGTATTCTGAAAAAAGTGAGTATATCGTTCAGAAAACAGGTGATGCGATTGTATTTCCAAATACTAACTTGCCTGTTGGCCAGCGAGCTGGCTTGATGGTTCGGCCAATCTCGTTAGAAGAGTTACAGCTCGATTAACAAGATAACGGCCCTTTTGTAACGAGAGATTTTAGCAAAACCGCTTGAATCTCTTTTTTTAATATCGTATTGTTACGTTATAACATTTTATTGATGGTGTAGAGTAATGAATAAGTTTTTTCTTGCGTTGGGCGTATCCGCTTTATCTCCTTTAGCTTTAGCTAAACCTACAATTGTTACTAGTATTAAACCTGTCTCTATGGTGGTTGCCGCTATTGCGGGTGATCATGCTGACATACAGCAAATTGTATCCAGTACTGCATCGCCTCATGACTTCGCTATGCGTCCTTCGGACCTAAGAAAAATCAGTAATGCAGACACCGTCGTGTGGGTTGGTGAATCGTTAGAACGCTTTTTGGAAAAGCCACTTAAAAATGCGGGTAAAGAGCAGTCATCTATTGAATGGCTTGCTCTAGAAGGTATGTCGCTTCATAACTTTGCCGAAGACACTCATCACGACGAAGATGAAGAACATCATGATAAGCACGAAGAGCATCATGACGAGCATGAAGAGCATCATGACGAGCACGAAGAGCATCATGATGAGCACGAAGGTCATAATCATGATGGTGTTGACCCGCATGTTTGGTTGTCGCCAGACAATGCTAGAGTATTGGCAAAAGCTGTCGCTGCGCGTCTTGTCTCGTTAGATGCAAAAAATACGGCTTACTATGAAGGTAACTTGGCTGCTTTTGAAAAAGGACTTACGGCTAAGGATGCTGAGATTCGTCAAGCCTTGAGTAAAGTGAGCACGGTGCCTTATATTGTTTTTCACGATGGTTACAGCTATTTTGAACAGCACTATGGTTTGAGCCATTCTGGTGAAATTACCGTCAGTCCTGAGCGTAAGCCTGGGGCGAAAAAAGTGGCTGAAATTCGCCGTGAAATTGAAGAGCATAAAGTTCAGTGTGTATTCAGTGAACCGCAATTTAGCCCAGCGATTGTTAAAACCTTATTGGAAGGCTCCAATGTGAAAACAGCACCACTAGACCCATTAGGAGGCGATGTGGCCATGGGTAAAAACGCTTATTTTTCATTTTTAGACAGTTTGACCGGGCAATTTCTTAGTTGCCTAGGATAATTCCTCCTGTTTACCAAAGAGTAAGTATCGAATATTTGCTCTTTGGTAGGCTACCTGCTTCCTCCTCTGTATAATAATATGACTTTACGTTTATTACAGCGAGCAGAGAGGCTTTATGAGCGATCCATCCATTACCAGTGTTCACTCCGATGTTCTTATTGAGAGTGCTCGACGTACTTTATCTACACAAGCTCAAGCTCTTGCCAACTTAGCCAATAATGTCACGGAAGAGTTCGCCAAAGCGGTTCGCATGATTCTTGAGAGCAAAGGCCGCACGATTATCTGTGGTATGGGAAAGTCAGGCTTGATCGGGAAAAAGATCGCCGCGACCTTAGCATCTACAGGAACACCTAGCTTCTTTCTTCATCCCGGTGAAGCTTTTCATGGCGATCTAGGCATGATTCAAGCACAAGATACCCTTATTCTTATTAGCTACTCGGGTGAAACCGAAGAGTTAATGCGTTTACTGCCTTCTCTCAAAGATTTTGGAAATCCGAGCATCGCGTTGGTTGGCAATATCGAATCTACTTTAGCCAAACATTGTGATTGCGTGCTTGATATTTCGGTAGACAGAGAAACCTGTCCGAATAACCTTGCTCCGACAACGTCAACGACTATGACCGCCGCAATGGGCGATGCTTTAGCCGTTGCCTTGATGGAGTGTCGACACTTTAAACCACAAGACTTTGCTCGCTTTCATCCTGGCGGTAGTTTAGGGCGCAAGCTCTTAACGCGTGTTAAAGACTTAATGCACAAAGACGACCTTCCTGTTTGTACACCTGGAACCACGCTTAAAGACGCTATTTCTGTGATGACCCATGGCAGAATGGGTGTCGTTTTGATCCAAGAGGCAGAAAAGTTGCTGGGTATCTTTACCGATGGAGACCTGCGTCGCGCGATGCTAAAAGAAAGCGAAGGCATGATACATAAAACCATGGCGGTTTTGATGACATCTAACCCTAAAACCATCAACGAAAATGTGATGATAGTGCAGGCTGAAGAGCAAATGCTGCGTGATAAAATTACCTTGTTAGTGGTAGTCGACAACAGTCAGAACGTATCGGGTATTTTAGAAATTTACGATCGATAAATAATTCTACTTATTTCGCCACTCTGTTTTGTTTTGAGTGAGCGACTTTGATTTAAAACGGAGTTCACATGACGCAACAGTCTCAAACATCAAAAATCATTAAAATTGGCAGCAAAATCGAAGTCGCCAATCACCTTCCGTTTGTCTTGTTCAGTGGTGTTAACGTCTTGGAGTCTCGCGACTTGGCGATGCGTGTGGCCGAAGAGCATGTAAAAGTGACGGAAGCATTAGGCATTCCTTATGTCTTCAAAGGCTCTTTTGATAAAGCGAACCGTTCATCTATCAATTCTTTCCGTGGCCCAGGCATGGAAGAAGGCTTGAAAATTCTACAAGAAATCAAAGACACATTCGGTGTGCCAGTGATTACCGACGTTCATGAAGAGCATCAATGTGCACCCGTCGCAGAAGTTGCAGATGTGATTCAATTGCCTGCGTTCTTGTCTCGCCAAACTGATCTAGTTGTCGCGATGGCGCAAACAGGCGCTGTGATTAACATCAAAAAAGCACAGTTTTTAGCACCGCATGAAATGAAACATATTCTGACAAAATGCGAAGAAGCAGGTAACAGCAATTTAATGCTGTGTGAACGCGGTACCATGATGGGCTACAACAACTTGGTTGTGGATATGCTTGGTTTTGGTGAAATGAAGCAGATGGGCTACCCCGTTATGTTTGATGTAACACACTCTTTGCAACGTCCGGGAGGTCGCTCAGATTCTGCTGACGGTCGTCGCGCACAGGTTACAGAATTGGCTCGTGCTGGTATGTCACTTGGTTTGTCCAGTTTGTTTTTAGAAACGCACCCTGATCCAGACAGTGCGAAATGTGACGGCCCGTGTGCGTTGCCTTTGGGGAAATTAGCGCCATTCTTGAAGCAAATGAAGCAGCTTGATGAGCTGGTTAAAACCTTTGAAGTATTGGATACGAGTGTGTAATTGATGGATTCTATTTTTCTTTCTTCGTATCAGGCATTGTCGGAAGATCACACGTTAATAGCAACGCTTCAGTCTCTCAAACTGGTGGTCTTTGATGTAGACGGCGTGTTAACCGATGGTCGTCTGCTTTATACCGAAGAAGGTGAAACCATCAAGCGTTTTAATGTGAAAGACGGCGTGGCGATGAAGCTGCTGCCAAAGTGGGGAATTCAGGTCGCCGTGATTACGGCGAAAGATTCCGCGCCATTACGACAGAGAATGAAAGAGTTAAAAATCGAACATTTTTTTCCTGGCTGTCACAATAAATCGGAAGCGTTTGATGAGCTTGTGGTGCGTTTAGGAATTAATCCAAATGAAGCGGCGTATGTTGGCGATGATGTGATTGACCTTCAGGTCATGCCAAAAGTTGGAGTGGCAATGTGCCCATCCGATGCGCATGTTTTGGTTCAGCGCCATTGCTCAGTAGTGCTTAAAAAAGCGGGCGGTGAGGGTGTTGCAAGAGAAGTGTCCGATATCGTCTTGGCGACACGTATGTCATTGGAAGAGGCTTACGAGCTGGCTCAAAAACCGGAGTTTGAAAAATAATGACAGAAAATATAAAAGACCTTAACTTACCTGATTTTCATATTGTCATTCCTGCTCGATACGCATCTCAGCGCTTTCCTCAAAAGCTGATGGCCGATCTAGGTGGTAAGCCAGTACTGCAATGGGTTTATGAGCTAGCATTGAAAGCAGGAGCGCAATCTGTGACGGTTGCCACAGACCACGTAGTGATAGAAAAAGCCGCATTAGCGTTTGGTGCGTCGGTTGTTATGACGCGAGCAGACCATGAAAATGGCACAGAGCGCCTTGCTGAAGTGGCTGCCAAAAGAGGCTGGAGCAGTAACGAAATCATCGTCAATGTACAAGGCGATGAGCCTTTTTTACCCGTCGCTTTGATTCACTCAAGCGTGCAGGCGTTAAACCAAGATCAAGAAGCAGAAATGGCAACGGTCGCCTGTGCTATTGATCAAGTAGAGGACTTTTTTAACCCTAATGTGGTGAAAGTGGTTTGTGATGAAAAACAACGTGCGCTGTACTTCAGCCGCTCCCCCATGCCTTGGGACAGAGATGGTTTTGCCAATAACCCAGGCAAAACTGGTTTTTTACCTGTTGATTTTCCGGCACTTCGCCACATTGGTTTGTATGTATACCGAGCCAGTTTATTGGCAAAGTACGCGGACTTGCCGATGTCGCCATTAGAGCGCTGGGAAAAGCTAGAACAACTGCGATTCTTGCATCAAGGCATTAAGGTTCAAGTAGCCATAGCGGATGGTTTGCCTACTCACGGAGTGGATACGCCTGAAGATTTGGAAAAACTACGTCATCAGTTGTCTTTAGACAGTATCTAGCACTTTAATTTAGTATTTCAACATGCACTCAATGAAAGCGATAAGCCTAATATAGGTCTATCGCTTTTTTTTGTGTGAAATACGTGCATTTTTCATGTGACTTAAATTTGTAATTATCGGCACCTTAATTTCTCACTGAAATGCTTTCTCTATCATGACCTTTGATACATGAGTTATTACTCTTGGCTTATTTATCCTATAGATAACAATTTATTGTAGGAAATGTGTAAAGAATGAGTTTACACTTACACTCATTGTTATGTTTTCTTACTAAAAATGTGCCGTTTTGATTTACAAAGGATAGGATCATGAAAAAGCTACTAATTATCTCTACGAGTTTGTTAAGTACAGTGGTGATGGCGACGATGCCCGTTAATCAACCAACAGGTTCTAGTTTCACGCTGAGCAGTGCGCCAAATCAAAGAGCATTGTCTACTTCGCTTGGTAATCCAGCGGCACCTTTTATCATGGTCAATCAGCAGGATGACGATAACTTTCGTTTTGGCATTCTTGGTCCGCTTAGTGTCGGCGTAGAAATGGGTGATGTTAGTGATTTGGCTGATCAAGTTGAAGAGATTGAAGAACTTATCGATAATGCTAATTTAATAAATGCTAATTCTAATAAGAATCGTGCGAATAAAATCTTAGGCGAAATAGGCAACAGTGCGTATGTGAAGACCACTTTAAGTATGCAAGTACCTTTTATGCCTGTTATTTACAAGACCAAAGCGAACGGTGCTTTCATGTTAGATGCCAGTATTTCCGGTGTCGCCAAAGGGAATTTATTGGCAGATGATGTCAATGTCAATCTTGTATCTGGAAAGCTAGTAACAGATACCTCTTTTTATGCTCAAACGGCAACGGATTTTCAAATTGGTTTAGGCTACAGTCAGGCTATGTGGGAAAACTCTCGCGGTCTGCTGGTTGGTGGTGCAAAAGCCAATCTTCATCAGATCTCAATGGGACGTGCACTTGTAAGATTAGATGATAAAAACACTGATGCGGGTGATGCTATTTCAGATGCGATAAAAGATGATGACGTCAGCAGCACAGGTGTTGGTATCGATTTGGGTGCAGTTTGGGTCTCTAATTATTATCAGGTGGGTTTGACGGTTGCTAATATAAATGAACCTGAATTTGATGGCGCTCCTATCACCACAAACGCAGCTTCAGATAAGTATAATATAAGTGCATCAGATAAATACGTGATGGAAATGCAAACCACGGTAGATTTTGCCGTGTCGACGAAAGGTAAACAAGTTACTTTAGGGATGTCTTATGATGCCAATGAGGTAAAAGATGCGGTTGGTGATGAATACCAATGGGCTGTTGCGTCTTTGTCTTACTATGGTGATTCACACTACATTCCAGGCCTTCGTGCTGGTTATCGTCAGAACATGGCAGGTTCAGAGCTGAGTTATGCTACGTTTGGTTTAACCTTTCTGAAACGTTTGAACATTGATCTTGCCGTTGCTCTAGAGACCGTTGAAGACGAAGACGGCGATGATACACCTCGTAGTGCTTACTTCTCAATTGGTTACGACACTGCGTTCTAAGAATCTATTCAAGTTAATAAATAAAAAGCCGATAGTATTATATTATCGGTTTTTTTGTTTATTAATAATTGAACCACACCGCACCTTATTAATTGATTCGGGCAAGTTAATGAAGAAGTATTTAGCAACTTTGAGTATGGCGATATTGAGTTCTAGTGCGATGGCGTCCATACCCATTTATCAGCCAATTGGGTCTAGCACAGCGTTAGGTGGCTATGCGAATCGACAATCCCTTATTACTTCTCTTGCTAACCCTGCCGCTCCCTATCTTATGACCAATATTGAAAGTTTTCGCATAGGCTTTTTAGGGCCATTAGCCCTAGGCTACGAAACAGGCGAGATTAGCGATTTGGATGATAAGGTTGATGAGTTAAAAGATATATTAGATCGAAAGGATTATACCCCGAGTACAGCGGCGGCTGCAGAGTTGAGAGCTGAAGCTATTATTAATGAAATAGGTGAGACGGCATACGCTAAATTCTCTGGCTCAGTGCAAGTGCCCTTTATGCCAATTATATATAAGACGAGCAACCGTGGGGCTTTTACGTTGGATGCAAGTGCTTCGTTGGTGAGTCGTGCTAGTGTTCTATCGGATGACATCTCTGTAGCGGGCTCGGAATTGAGCTCTGACACGTCGCTTTATGTAAAAAGAGTGACCGATTATCGCTTTGGTGTTGGCTACAGTCAGTTAGTGGGATCACGACCTGTAAGTGGGGCGTTGATTGTTGGTGGTCGAATTAATGTCCATAACTTAGCACTGAATAAAAAATTGTCTGTATTGACCGATAAGAATAATGATGTTGATGATGGTTTTGGTGATTTTCTTTTAGAAAGAGACAATGTCGAATCCGGTGTTAGTTTAGATCTTGGCGCTATCTGGACTGCTCCAAACTATCAATTAGGCGCTTCATTGGCTAATGCTAACGAGCCTGAGTTCGACTTTGAAGACTTAGGCAATTGCAATGGCTTGTCTGGCTCTGATTTAATCAGTTGTAATGCGTCGGTGCGCTTATCAGATGACGGTAAATTAGAGCTAAAAGAAACCTACAAAATGAAATCCCAGTTAACCTTAGACGCGGCGATAATGTCGACGAATCAGAATTGGTCTCTTGCTGGCTCCTATGATATGAACGCCATTGCAGACCCGGTTGGAGATAAATATCAATGGAAGGTGATTTCCCTTTCTTACTTTAGCGATGACCTTCTTTTCCCAGGTATTCGTGTTGGTTACCGAAAAAATCATGCAGGTAGTAAATTGAGTTATGCGACGGTAGGGGCGACTTTGTTTAGGCGCCTAGACTTTGACCTCGCTTATGGACTAGAAAAATTTAGCGACGGGGATGGTGGTACGCTACCCCGAAGCTTGTATTTTTCTGTCGGCTACGGCTTTGCCTTTTAGGCGCTACACCATCATGTCATTAAACAGAAATAACGTGTGTTGGGGTCAAGATTGCTTGTAATGGCACGTCCCAACCCTCCACTGGCAGGCTGTTAACGTGCTGGCAATCGTGTGCTAAACCGATCAGCAGTGGCGCTTCATCTGTTCTTTTATTAGCAAAGGTTCTGTCATAGAAACCGCCCCCCATGCCAAGGCGTCCGCCTTCTGAGTCAAACCCAACTAATGGCAACAGCACAATGTCCAGTTCATTCCCTGAAAGGTAATTCGTCGTGATGGGTTCGTTGATGCCATAGACATTTTCTTGCCAAACCGTATCTGTGGAGTAAAGCGCAAAGGTGAGTTGTTTTCCTTGGATGACGGGGAGGTAAGTTTGAATGTTTTGTTGCCAAAAATATTCGCATAATAAATGAGGTGAAATCTCACCGTCGTTCGCTAAATAAAGTGCAATTCGTCTCGCATCAACTATTTGTGGGTTGCTAAATTGTTCTTTAAAACAGGAGAGCAGTGCTTTAGCGGCGTTCAATTGCTGATCTGGCGATAAGCTTCTTCTGGCCTGGCGTAATTGACGACGAAGTGTTTGTCTAGAATCTAGATGTGAGGTCATAAAAGAGTTTCCCAAGTTGCCGTCTCGGCTATTGGCCTTGAACCCAGTGGTTCAAGGTGGAAAGAACTGTGATTTTTTAGGCTTTCCGACGCACGGACATGCACACCAAACCAACAGGCTCTCTCCGGGGTATTACTCATAGGCTCAAGGGCGTTAAGCCGCTTCGAACAACCCAGGAAACGAACTCAAGTATAAGGTAATTCATTGTGTAAATCACTCTGTAGTCTCATTCGTTTTCTGCACTGTATGAAGAAAATTCGTGTTCTGGGCTTGCAATCAAAAAAGTAGATCAAAGAATAAACCACGAGTGATTATTCATTAACCAACTTTGTTTGATGCGTTAATGCTGCATCAAGCTGCGACGTCAGCTCTCGCAACTGTTGCTCGTTGGAACGAGCGTATTTTTGATTAGAAAGCATATCGTGAGTAATATTCAATGCCGCCAGTACGGCAATTTTTTCAAGTCCGACGATTTTTCCACCGGCCTTAATTTCGCGCATTTGATTATTCAAATACTCCGCCGCTTCTTTCAAATCTGCTTCGTGCCCTTTAGGGCAATTTATCTTATAAGTTTGTCCCAGTATGGCGACTGAAACGGTTGGCTTATCCATATTGACTCCATTTGATAGCAAGGCCCACAAAAAATGGTCTGTTTTTCCATCATTGGGTAGCGAATGGCATTTTATGCTGCGAGTAAATTCGTTACAATTCCGAATCACCTTTATCCACACTGTTTATAGCAAATTGACGCCAATATGGAAATAAACCCGATAGTTTCAAAGATAAAAGACCTTTCTTCTCGTGCTTTAACCCTACGGGGGTATCTTTGACTACGAGTCAAAGAAAGAACGTCTAGAAGAAGTTAACCGTGAACTGGAAGATCCAGAGGTCTGGAACGATCCAGACTATGCCCAAAAACTAGGTAAAGAACGTGCCTCATTAGAAGCCGTTGTAGAAACGCTAGACAGTATGGAGTCAGGTGTAAATGACTCCAAAGAGCTGTTGGACATTGCGGTCGAAGATAACGACGAAGATTCCGTGGAAGCGGTTCGACTTGAGCTGGAAGAGCTTGATGCTCTGTTGGCTAAGTTGGAGTTCCGTCGCATGTTTTCCAAAGAGATGGACGAAAGCAGCGCCTTCTTGGACATTCAGTCTGGCTCCGGTGGTACCGAAGCACAAGATTGGGCCAATATCCTATTGCGTATGTATTTACGCTGGGGTGAAGACAAAGGCTTTAACGTCGAGCTGATGGAAGTGTCCGCTGGCGATGTGGCAGGTATTAAATCTGCCACCATTCGCTTTGAAGGCGACTACGCTTTTGGTTGGTTGCGGACTGAGACTGGAGTGCATCGTTTAGTACGTAAATCACCTTTTGACTCAGGTAATCGTCGTCATACGTCTTTTGCGTCTGTCTTCGTGTCACCTGAGATCGATGATAACGTCGAGATTGATATCAATCCGGCTGATATTCGTACAGACACTTACCGCTCATCTGGTGCCGGTGGTCAGCACGTAAACACCACCGACTCGGCGGTACGTATTACGCACATACCAACAAACATCGTTGTGCAATGTCAAAACCAGCGGTCACAGCACGCCAACCGTGACTTTGCGATGAAGCAGCTTCGCGCTAAATTGTACGAATTTGAAATGATGAAACGTAACGAAGCCGCCAAAGCGGTAGAAGACAGCAAATCCGATATCGGTTGGGGCAGTCAGATTCGCTCCTATGTATTGGATGCATCGCGTATTAAGGATTTGCGTACTGGAGTGGAGAGCTCCAATACAGGTGCCGTGCTAGATGGCAACTTAGACCAGTTTATCGTTGCAAGTTTAAAGCAGGGCCTATAAAGCGCCGTTCCATTTTGAAAAACTTATAAGAGCAGATAGCAAAATCATGGCTAACGAAAATAACACAGAATCTACCGTACAATCTGACGACAACCGTTTAGTAGCGGAGCGCCGCGCTAAATTGGCGGCGATTCGTACAGAGCGCAATGCGTACCCAAATGACTTCCGTCCAAATGCCTATGCAGCGGATTTACAAGCGGAATTTGGTGACATTGAAAAGCCAGCATTGGAAGAAAAAGACCATAAAGTCAGCATCGCCGGCCGTATCGTACGTAACCGTGGCGCGTTCATGTTGCTACAAGACATGACAGGTCAAATCCAAGCCTACGTAAACCGTAAAGCCTTGTCTCCTGAATTGCTTGCCGATCAAAAAACATGGGATTTAGGCGATATCATTGGTATTTCTGGTCCTGTGCATAAATCCGGTAAAGGCGATTTGTATGTAGACATGCAAGAAGCACAACTCTTGACCAAATCACTGCGTCCATTGCCAGACAAGCACCACGGTTTGTCTGACATGGAAATGCGTTATCGCCAGCGCTACGTTGATTTGATTGTAAACGAAGAATCTCGCACTACGTTTCAAATGCGTTCAAAAATTATTTCTACCATTCGTCGTTTCTTAGAAGATCGTCGTTTCATGGAAGTGGAAACGCCAATGCTGCAGACGATTCCAGGTGGGGCAACCGCGCGTCCGTTCGTTACGCATCATAATGCGATGGACATGAATATGTACTTGCGTATCGCGCCTGAGCTTTACTTGAAGCGTTTGGTTGTGGGTGGTTTTGAACGTGTGTTCGAGATTAACCGTAACTTCCGTAACGAAGGCACATCGACTCGTCATAACCCAGAATTCACCATGATCGAATTCTACCAAGCGTACGCAGATTACAACGATCTGATGGACCTTACTGAAGCTATGTTGCGTGATGTTGCTGAAAAAGTATTGGGCACAAAAACTGTGACGTACCAAGGGTCTGAATACGACTTTGGCGCGCCATTTGTTCGCATGACTATGTTGGAGTCTATTCTTCATTACAACCCAGAATTGACTGCGGCAGATCTTGAATCATTAGAAAGTGCCACAGCGGTAGCGAAGAATCTAAAAATCGACGTGAAACCGATTTGGGGTTTGGGCAAACTTTGGACAGAAATCTTTGAAGAAACGGCTGAGCACAAATTAGATCAACCGACTTTCATCACAGAATACCCAGCAGAAGTATCCCCATTGGCGCGTCGTAATGACCATAATGATTTCATTACAGACCGTTTTGAATTCTTCGTGGGCGGACGTGAAATCGCTAATGGTTTCTCGGAATTAAATGATCCAGAAGACCAAGCGGAACGCTTCCAACGTCAAGTGGCTGAAAAAGACGCCGGTGATGACGAAGCCATGCATTACGATGCAGACTACATCAATGCACTGGAATATGGCTTACCGCCAACAGCGGGTGAAGGTATCGGTATCGATCGTTTGGTGATGTTATTCACTGATGCGCCATCTATCCGTGACGTATTGTTGTTCCCTCATATGAAGCCTCAGGACTGATCCTAGGCCGGACAGTGACTGACAAAAATTCTAATGTATTTATAAGGCCTCAATTGAGGCCTTATTTTGTTTCCATACTCTATTTTTGATGACGTACAACGGAGCATTCCATGAGTCGTTTTTGGACAGATAAAATCGCTTCTCTTGACCCTTACGTGCCAGGCGAACAACCGCAAGATAAAAAATACATCAAGCTTAACACCAACGAAAGTCCATACGCACCGTCATCCAAAGCGTTAGACGCCATGGCGGCTGAAGTCAGTGAGCGCTTACGCCTTTACCCAGATCCAAACTGCGTGACGCTGAAGAACGCTTTGGCTAAGTCTTACCAGCTCGATGCAAACCAAGTCTTTGTTGGTAACGGCTCAGATGAAGTATTGGCGTTGGCTTTTATGGGGTATTTTGCTGGTGGTAAACCATTGGCGTTTGCCGATATTACCTACAGCTTCTATAAAGTGTATGCAGGCTTATACAGCATCGAACCAAAGCTTATTCCACTGAACGACGATTTCGACATTGTTCCAACGGACTACCATAGCCTAGACGTATCTGGCGTGGTCGTTACCAACCCCAATGCGCCAACGGGGAAAGCGCTGCCTTTAGCGGATATTGAGGTCATTCTGAAAGCCAACCCAAATGTGGTTGTGCTAGTAGATGAAGCTTATGTTGATTTCGGTGCGCAAAGTGCTTCGACCTTGATCAACCAATACCCAAATCTATTGGTAGTGCAAACCTTGTCGAAATCTCGCGCCTTGGCAGGAATTCGAGTGGGTTACGCATTGGGTCATCCCGACCTGATCGAAGGGTTAGAGCGCTTGAAGAACTCTTTCAACTCGTACCCAATCGATCGTATCGCCTTGGCTGGCGCGACGGCTGCTGTAGAAGATGAGGCCTATTTAAAAGAGATTTGCGACAAAACCATCGCGACTCGTGAACAAACTGTCAAAGGCCTCGAAGCGCTTGGTTTTAATGTACTACCCTCGGCGACTAACTTCGTCTTCGTGACACACCCAGACAAAAACGCCGAGCAAATCTACCTCGCGCTAAAAGAACAAGGCATCCTCGTGCGTTTCTTTGGTAGCAACAAACCACGTATTGGCAACTACCTACGCATCACCATCGGCACAGACGAAGAAATGGCCGCATTAACAGCAGCGCTGAAAACATTGTAAAAATCGCCTTCCTTCACCGTGCTTTGTAGAGCATGGTGAAGGAGGCATGATCGTAATCTGGCGAAGAAAGCAACGCTTTCATTGTCTAGTGGGTCGGGTCTTCAGACCGACAATGGATTTTGTTTCCATTCAAACGCTTTGTATCCCCGACCTTTTTTCCGCTCTGCTGAGCGGGTAACTTTTGCCCAGATCCGCAAAAGTAACCAAAAGGTCTCTTTAAGATCTTTAATGCCTCCTTTTCTTCGTAGGAACATGATTTTCACCTACGCTCCTTTTATCGTAAGGCATCGATTGTTTATTTGGTGAGGATAGGTCGTCAAACAATGACCCTGAAACGCCATAAAGTCGCGCAACTTCGTCGCTTCGAACCGATTTTATCGGAATTTCAAGAGTGGAAAGCTAAGGGGGGTAGGCCTGTATGAGGGAGGTACGACCGTAATCAGGCGAAGAAAGCGTAGCTTTCATTGTCTAGTGGATCGTGGCTTTAGACCGACGCGGAATTTAGGTTCCATTCAAATGCTTTGTATTCCCAACCTTTATTCCGTCCTACTGGGTGAGTAACTTTTATCAACGTCGTCGTATCAACGGACTTCCTCGGGATTACTTGTAGGGTTGCATTAGGGAGGTACGACCGTAATCTACCGTTGAAAGCAACGCTTTCATTGTCTTGTGGGTCGGGTCTCCAGACCGACAATGGATTTTGTTTCCATTTAAACGCTTTGTATTCCCAACCTTTATTCCGCTCTGCTGAGCGGGTAACTTTTGTCCAGAGCCACAAAAGTAACCAAAAGGTCTCTTTATCGGACTTTCAGCCCAAACGTCTCATTTACTTTTTTAATATTCGTTTAGCAAGACGACTTATATCGTAAGGCATAGATTGTTTATTTGGTGAGAGATAGATCGCCAAACAATGACCCTGAAACGCCATAAAGTCGCGCAACTTCGTCGCGTCGAACTGATTTCTTCGAGATGAAAATTAAAACGCAATTTATGGGTGGATATACAGTCTATTTTTGAAATGAACGCACTTTTGCACGTTTAACCATTTTAAATAAACCAGTTGTGCGTGTTTTGTACTGGTGAAAAATTAAAAAATCCTTTAGTGTTAATGGGTAAGGATATTTTCAGCTAAAATAACGTGTTGTGGGTAAATGACATAACGCGCATGCTTGTTTTTCCAGTTTTAGTTTTTGTTAATAGCTTAATAAAGTTCTTATTATTTATGGCTTTATGATGATATTTAGAGGCTTTACGAAATGTCTAAACGCGCATGCGCACTATTAAACTGTTAGTTTTTAGGAGTGGATAATGCAGTATGCTGCGGCATTAATAGAATATTTAATTACAGGTATTATTTCTCTCATATGGATAGGCTTATATTCAAATCAATATATTGATATATCTGCGCAAAACATCAAAGACTATAAGGAGGTTATTGTTATTTCTATATTTCCTGTGGCTTATATTTTAGGTATATATGTCGATGTTTCATCATCATATTTATTAAAGCGGTTTAATAATATTGCGACATTTATAGGGAAATATTTATCTTGCCCAAACTGGTTAAGAACCACATCAAATTTTATATTAGGTACTTCAAAGTCAGAACCTTATAAGCGTAGCGCAGAAATTTTATCTCACTCTGCATCTGACACTATCAAAACAATGGAGGCATATGTAAGTCGAGATCGTATCGCTAGGGGAATGGCGTTAAACTCCTTTATGTGTGGTTTAGCTTCATACCTTTTTCTTTCAGGTGACGTAAAGTGTACTGCTATTAATTACTGTATAGTAATTTTTGTCATTTCTATTTGTGCTTGGTTCAGATTACGTAGGTTATCTAAGGCCTTTAAAACTCAAGCATTAATACAATTGCGCAAACGTGAAGAAAATAAAAACTAACAAGCACATCAAAAAACGCTCCACTTTGTTACGCTGGACGTCGCTGACGCTCCGCCTTTTATGTGGGCGTTAGCTGTTCTGATTAATTCGAATTCCAAGTGATTATCGATGAATAGAAATGAAATTAAATTAATGGAAAAAGGTGAGCTTCACGTTCATTTAAATGGATTGGTGAGTACTGATGTGATTCGAAATTTGTTAGTAAGAGATAGATCTGATTTGCCTTCTGGATTTGATCTAGAAAGAGACTTGAATATCTCACTACCCGCAGACTCTCTGGAGTCATACTTGAAACCTTGGCAAGTGTTACGACTTATACCTAAAAGTAGGAGATGCCTTGGTTTGATAGTGGAAAGTGCTTTTCTAAATTTGAAATCTCAGAATATTACATTTGTTGAGATTCGTAACAGTGTTATTTACTTGGCATTGCTAAATAAAATTTCAGTAGATGAAGCATTGTACTGGGTTATATCTGAAATTGAAGATGCGTCTGAAAAACACAAAATCAACGCAGGTTTGATTTTGACAGTTTCTAGAGGCGATTACGCTCCTGAGCACTTGCGATCTCTTTTGGGAGCATATGCAAAACTAGGTAGGCCGAGTACTGTTGTTGGGCTTGACTTGGCGGGCAATGAAGATATTTCATCCCCAATTGAAACTGGTTCACTTTTTTTATATGCAAAAGATAAGTATGGACTTAAAGTGACAATTCATGCCGGAGAAACCGGAAGAATTGAAAATATAACTAGCGCAGTTAATGAATTTGGCGCTGACAGAATTGGTCACGGGACTGCTGCATCAAAATCAGTTGAGGTGATGGAATTATTGAAAGATAGGGATATATGTATTGAAGTTTGTCCCATTAGTAACAGACTGACGAATGCAGTAAATGAAAGTGAGCCACATCCTGTTATTGACTTTATTGATAATAACGTTCCGTTTGTTATATGTTCTGACAATCCCTCAATACATTCATCGAGCCTTACTGAAGACTATTTAGAATTTTATCGTGAGACAAATTCGTCACAGCATTTGCGCGATATGTATAGTAATCAAAAAAAATATTGTTTTATTAAGGGGTTGTATGGAAATTAACTTCGTTACAAAGAATCCCCATAAAGCCCGAGAAGTGGAAGCCATTCTTGGGGATATTGGTGTTTCTATAGTTCACGCGCCTTTAACAATTCATGAAATACAGACAGAAGATATTAACCATATCGTAAGGGATAAGGTTTTAAAGGCGTTCACTCAAGTCGGACGCCCTGTATTTATCGAACATACAGGACTGTATATTGACAGCTTACAAGGCTTTCCTGGCGGCTTAACCCAAGTGTTTTGGGATAAATTAGAAGCAGAAAAATTCACTGAACTATTTGGAGGGTTAAAAAACACCTCTCTAACCGCAAAAACCGTCATTGCATTCTGCGACGCCAAAAAAGTATATACGTTTGAAGGGGCTATAGAGGGAAATATTGCGCCTGAGCCAAGAGGGAATAAAGATTTCCAATGGGATTGTGTCTTTATCCCAAAGGGCTTTGAAGAGACATTTGCTGAGATGGGAGAAAAAAAGAACGATATTTCAATGCGCAAGAAAGCCTTCGATAATTTTCGAGAATTTCTTGTATCGGAGGTTCTGTAATGGATGATCTTATAGCTTCATATCGAGAAAAAAATGTCATCCTTTTTGTCGGTGCAGGAGTATCGAAAAATCTTGGTCTTCCCACATGGTCAGAACTAATAGATCATATTGCCGTTGAGTTGGGATATGACCCCGAAATATATAAGTCTTTCGGAAATGACTTGGCCTTAGCAGAATACTATAGGGTAAAAACAGGAAGTATTGGCCCACTCAGAAGCTGGATGGATACTAATTGGCATTCTGCCAATGTAGATTTACAAGGATCTGAGATACACAAACTCATTGCAAACTCAAAGTTCCCAATGGTTTACACCACCAACTATGATAGGTGGCTAGAAAAATCATATGAGCTGTACAACAAGAAATATACAAAAATTGCTGGTGTATCTGATATTGCAAAGATCAAAGATGGCGTGACTCAAGTTATTAAATTCCATGGTGATTTTGATAACGATGAAACTATTGTACTTGATGAGTCTAGTTACTATGAGCGCTTAGAGTTTGAGACTCCTTTAGATATAAAACTTAGGTCGGATGTTCTAGGGAAATCTGTTTTGTTTATTGGGTATAGTCTAACTGATGTGAATCTTAGGTTTCTTTTCTACAAGTTGGCTAAATTATGGAAGTCTAATAATGGTGGTGGCGTTCAGCCTCGATCATATGTATTCACGCATAGACCAAACCCCATTCAAGAAACAATATTAGATCAATGGGGCATTAAAATGCTTACATCAAAAGAAAGCGATCCGAAAAAAGCACTATTGGAATTTCTGAGAAAGTTTCAGTAATGCAGCTAAAAAACGCGTCAATCAGGACGCTCGCAAGCTCGCGCCTATTACGCGGGCATTGGCCTTCAAAGGTATCATCATGCAGACATTAGAGTTAAAAATCCCACCAGTTGTTCAGGTGTTTGTTACGGCAAGCCTTATGTGGGCATTGGTGGTTGCTGTTCCGAGTCTTGATTTCACTTTGTCCGCGTCTTCGCTTGTTGCAATAGTGTTTGCGGCAATTGGTGTTGCTTTTGCGTTACGTGGCGTATTGGAGTTTCGGTCAGCGGGCACAACCGTCGACCCGCGAGTACCAGATCAATCCGTTAGCCTTGTCATTCGCGGAGTCTATCGAATAAGTCGAAACCCGATGTACGCTGGTTTTTTGCTTGTTCTGATTGCTTGGGGAATGTTTCTGAGCAATCTGGCAAGTTTTGTGCTGCTTCCAGTATTCGTTATTTATATGAATCGGTTTCAAATCGCTCCAGAGGAGCGACATATGAGAGAGAAGTTTGGTGAGGCTTACCGCGAGTATGAAGCAGAGGTGCGCAGGTGGATTTGACGCCCAACAATTTTTCAAGTGCGCTTTCGGCACGGCACATTAAGGTTGTTTTATGTCCGCTGGGCTCAATGTACGTAACGATAAGCTGATGGGGTAGTGATCTGAAGAGTTAATGTGTGTATGTACTTGCACATCAACGGCTTCTAATCCGCGACAGTAAATATGGTCAAGGTGCTGAAATAAATGGTTTATCCTTGGTTTACGTATCATTTCCACTTCTTCCAGCAAAAACGAGGTGGCGAGTTCATTAAAATAGTTCAACCTTTTCCCATTCCACGTATTAAAATCCCCTGCTAATAATATGGGGCCATCATGATGTTCCAGCGTTTGAGACATTTGATCCATATGCGCTTTGAATTTTTCGAACGAAACAAAGTTGATCGCGTGGACATTGATAACGAGTAATGACTGTTTAAGGTGGTCTAATGGGTACACGGTTGCCAGCAGCATCTTTTTTGTTTTTGTAATGGGTTCGCCGTGGGCTGATGCTGAAAAATAATGCTTTTCTGCTGTAACCGTTGATCCGGTTTTAACGCCTGTTTCGATACTGGTTTTGACGCTCATAAAGCTGCTCGCCATAATCCACTGGTGCTCTGATGACGCATTAAAAAGGTTGTCGAAAGAGGAATTTAAAACGGCTTCCTGCAAGAGAATTAAATTTTTATCATGAATGAGCGTTGTAAAATCTTTCAACCAGCCTTTTTTTCGACATTTAAAAACATTCCACACTAATATTTCGATGTTTGGCCCTAGTGCCTGATTGGGTGCACTGCCCATGATTTTGAGCGATTCAACTTTGCTGTATCGACTTTTCATCATGAGGATATGGGCCTTTATTAAAAATTATGATGGTAAGGTGCTGCGCATTGCATTACAGATAGGGTGAGAATAAACGAAACAAGTTATTACGAATTTTTTTGTAGATGAGTAAGTTATCCATTTCATCCTCGGTAACGAGGCTTGCGTTGCGTTTCTTTAAATTAAACAGCTCGGTTAGTTGTGTGTTGAGCGCCGTATCAAAACATTCTAGGTTAATCTCAAAATTGAATTCGAGGCTTCTTGCGTCCCAGTTAGTGGAACCTATAAAGGACCAAATGTCATCAATAATGACCACTTTACTGTGATCGAAAGGCCGCTTGTTTTTGTATATCTTTATGCCGTGTTCCATTATTCTTGAAAAATTGGCTTCCATCACCCAGTCGACAAATGGAATGTTACTGTGCTCTGGCACTATGATGTCGATTGACACACCTCGTAATGCGGCGGCATGAAGCGATGTCATTAACGTTTGGTCCGGGATAAAATAGGGCGTTATGATTTTTACGCTTGTTTGTGCGCAAACCAATGCGTTGATTAATGTCCATCGTATTCTATTATGATGTTCATCAGGACCATCTTGAATGACTCGCGCAACGACGCAGTGATTGTTTTTTTGTTCGAGTGCATTTGGATTAAAACGGGGAAATTGAATTAATTCACCTGTCGCAAACCCCCAATCCTCTGTAAATACTTGACTGATCTGGTCAATCACGGGACCTGTGACTTTAAAATGCACATCATCAATGGGGTGTGTTGCAGATTTCACCAGATTGTTCTTACTGACGTTTAGCCCTCCAATGTAAGCAACTTCACCATCAATACTGAGTATTTTCCTATGGTTTCTTAGATTGATAAAGCGAATACCTGTCAACGAAATAGCGGGTAAAAAGCGGGCAGTATTAACTCCGAGTTTTTTTAACGCACGGTCTGATTTGTGCCAGCTGTAACCAATGCCAATGCCATCTAATAAAACGTTCACAATGACACCTCGTTGATGCGCTTCTGCTAACGCGTTAACGAATTGACGTCCAAGTGAATCGTAGTCAAATATATAACTTGATAAGACAACATGCCGTTTTGCGTTTTTAATTGATTCAATCATGGCGGGGTAGGCTACATCACCATTAATGAGCGGTTCAACTCGGTTATCGGCAACATAATTCACAGGATGAATGTTATATCCGGCAATGATGGCCGAATTCCAATGTTTGGGGAGATGGTTAAATTTGTTAATTTTTTTTGAATGGTGGCAATGTTTTTTAAACGTTTGTGGGTGTTTTTTTTGCGCCAGACGCTTGATACGATTTATTCCAAAAAGCCAATAAAACAAGCTTCCTACAACAGGTGAAAGTATAACAAGACCAATCCAAGCCAGTGAGGTACGTTCGTTTTCTTTGAATAGTAGTACATGCAACGAGGTGAGAAGCGATAAGCCAACGTGAAAAATTACAATGATGGTGACCCAATGGAAGTAGACCCATTCAACCAATGCTTCAACTATTTGCATAAAATTCACTCAAATAATGTGCTGCTAAACCCATTATGGAAAATAAACGATGTGATTAACGACATCGACTTCTAACACTTATTTTATGATGTTAGGTTGCATCATCACATAAATGGATAAACCATAATATAACACCCATAGAATAATGGGATAGGGAGAGCGCAATAATGCAAAAGAGCCGCACACCAGTGAGTATAAATGAACAATAACCGAGACATCATAGCGCGTCTGCGCGAGCATATACCATCGTTTGAATGTACACCGGGTTGCCACGATTGTTGCGGGCCAGTAACGACGTCTTCAGAAGAAATGTCGAACCTCCCAGTGAAAACAGACGCTGAACATGACGCCGCATTAGAGAATTTTACCTGCGTGCATTTGGGGCCTAATGGTTGTGAGGTGTATGACGATCGCCCACTAATCTGTCGATTGTTTGGCACAACCCCGAATATGGCTTGCCCTAACAGCTGTCGTCCAAAAAACATGGTTGACCCTGATATTGAGGATCAGGTCCATTACTACATTGCTAACACACGACAAGTGTTGGTGTAGATTATCAGTAGTGTGTTTAAAGCTCGACTCATGTGCCGTTGTTTGACAGATTACTAAGAGGTACAAACGCTCGCATTAAACACTCCACCACTGATGGTCTTTGCCGTCGCGGCGATTAGTCTGCTTGTACTTTCTATTTTCATGTTTAACTGAACTAAAAAGCGCTTATTGACGTAACAGCTTTCTATAGCGATAAAGTTTAGGGAAGCGGTATGCAGTTTAGTGTTGACGAACAATCAAGAATATTAGAGATGGCTTGGGAAGATAGAACGCCATTTGAAGCGATTGAACACCAGTTTGGTTTGAATGAGAAAGCGGTGATCAAACTCATGCGAAAGAGCTTAAAACTTAGTAGTTTTAAATTGTGGCGAGAGCGTGCCAGCGGACGAAAAACGAAGCATTTACTGCTTAGATCGTCTAGTGTGAGCAGAGGCTACTGCCCAACTCAATATAAGCAACGTTAGGCATTACACTACTTTTGGTTGTTGATGAAGTTTAAGAATTGGTATTTTTATCACCTTAAAACGTCAATTCGAGTAACGCCTGTAAAATATTAACTAATGGATATTTCATTATTATTCTCTTATGAATCAATCTTCTTTGTCAGAACAACATACGACAGAATCACTGGCGCACTTGCTCAGCAGAGTAGCTCAAGAAGACCGTCACGCTTTTTCTGAATTATATCAATCCACTCATCGGAAACTTTTTGGTATTGTTTACCGTATCTTAAAGCGTCAGTCCTTATCCGAAGAGGTATTACAGGAGGTTTATCTAAAGATATGGGAAAAGGCATCGGCATACGATATCCATGTAGCATCGCCCATTACTTGGATGGCGACGATTGCACGTAATCGTACTATTGATGAAGTGCGAAAAAATCAACTCCCCGATAGTGATATTGATGTGGACTTTGACTTGATAGCCGATGATTCGATGACACCAGACGACTCTTTTGCAAAGAGTCGAGAACTATTAACATTAGAGGCTTGTTTAGCTGGGCTCGAATCGCCTAGATCAGAGATGATTAAGGCGGCTTATTTAGACGGATATTCTCGTCAGGAGCTTGCCGAGCGTTTTAATCAACCGTTAGGAACGATTAAAACTTGGCTGCATCGCGGTATTAAACAGCTGCAAGGTTGTATGAATCTATGAATAACGATGAAGAAACATCTATCCACACATTGGCAGCAGAATATGTGCTTGGTACTTTAGAAAAGACTGAGCGCGACGCAGTAGAAGTGCGCCGAAAAAATGATCCATTGCTTGATCAAGCAATAATTAACTGGCAAGCACATCTTGCTGGATTAAACGACTATGTACAGGACGCTGAACCCAGAAAAGGTTTATTCAATGAGATTCTTAATAAACTTGATAAGCCTTCAGACAAAAAAGTAGAGAGCGTGGCATCCATAAACACCGTAACGTCGGCAGTCGTCGTCGAGATGGAAGCCATGCGAGTTAAATTAAAACGTTGGCGTTTTTCGGCGTTTAGCGCCTCTGCTATTGCAGCGTGCCTTGCGATTTTTATGGTAGTGAAACCACCCGTTGAGCCGACAGTTCAAGCCAACTCGCCTTTTGTGGCGGTGTTTCAGGCAGATGATAGCCAGCCTGCTTTTATTATGTCTCTAGATATTAATACTCGCCAACTTACAGTTCGCCCTGTCATGGCTCAAGGTCAAGCAGGGAAAACCTATCAGTTGTGGATTAAATCTGACGACATTGGCCCCGCGCCACGTTCTTTAGGGTTGTTAGCGAATGTTGCCAACCCAATCCAGAAGCAAATTGACTATGATCCTGCGATCATTCGTCATGCGACGTTTGGTATAAGTGTCGAACCAATGGGCGGGTCGCCGACAGGTGTGCCAACTGGTCCTGCGATTCATGGCAGATTGTACCCAACATCACTTTAATGGACTGCCATCTTTAATTACGGTCTGTTTAATCGATTAATACTTCTAAAAAAATCAATCTTAAAAGGTTGGTTTTTTTTATTGTTGTTGTTTTAGAATCTTTTATCTCTCATTCATTCGGTCAAGAGACAATTTTTAAAAATACGAGAGCTTATTTTTTGATAGATTTTTTTGTGATGTCTATTTAGGGAGGGATATGGAAATTCAGCAAGTTGAGCTTGTGGATTTAGAGTCCGTGAAGCGTTTTATTAGCCAAGTATCTGAAATTGATGTGTTGCCTAATTTCAATGATCAGGGAAAAGCTGAATACAAATCGCGTGTTCTGCCTGACGTTGTTATGGCGTTTGATACTGAACGTTTTCAGACACTAAAAGTTATCTTCGCAGGTGAGATCATTGGCTTTGGTGCGTTACGTGATGGTAATTACCTTACCCACTTATTTGTGTCTAAATCGATGCAAGGCCAAGGGGTTGGTAAACAGCTACTTAGCACTTTATTAAATACGACTGACACTAAAGAGATCAATCTGCGTTCGTCAATCAATGCCGTTGGTTTTTATGAATCTTATGGATTTGAGGCTACCGGCAATGAAGCTGAATTTAATGGCATTCGCTTCGTTCCCATGCGGTTGATACGTCAATGATTTAATAGAAGGAAGCTTCTTTTGTCTGAGTTAAAAACAATGGGTCTTTTTATGGTGACAGCACTGGCAGAAATTGTCGGCTGTTACCTGCCTTATCTTTGGTTGCGTGATGGAAAAAGCATTTGGCTATTGGTGCCTGCTGCGTTTAGTTTGGCGGTCTTTGCTTGGTTACTGACATTGCATCCAACCGCCTCAGGAAGAGTGTATGCAGCCTATGGCGGCGTCTATATTTTCATGGCTGTTTTATGGTTGTGGGTGGTAGACGGCATTCGCCCAACGACGTGGGATATGATTGGGTCTGGTGTGGCACTGTTAGGAATGGCAATTATTATGTTTGCGCCGCGGTCAGCATGATTTTTTTGATGTTATGTTTGATTTCGCAAATGATTTTATTTAATGCTTGTCGAATGTAGGCATTTTTTTATGTTTCGTTTTGCGCAAGCGGAAAATGCTCTCGATAGCTCACTTCGAATGTGATCTGCAGAATAATACATGGTGTAGCGATATTTTAATTGCGGCTTAAAGGGGCGAGTTACAACATTTAATCCTGTCCACATACTAGCGTTAAAGGGATCTAAGAGTGCAATACAGAGCCCTGCAGCTACCATTCCATATCCTGAAAGAGAGCGCTGAGTCGAAAATTGTGATCGGATTTTAATGTTGTGTTCTTTCAACAAGCTTTTGTGGCTATGCCATTCCATACCGTCCTCATCAACTAATTTTAGGAGGTTTTCATCATTTAAATCTGTAGGCGTTATGACATCCTTTTGTGTTAAAGGGTGGTTTTCTGGTAAAACGCATACCCAATCAACATTGATTAACGGTTCTTCAATAAAACCCGAATGATAGTCTACGTGATTTGTAAGAATCAGGTCATATTTAGCGTGTCTTAATCCTTTCATTAATTGATCAACACTGTCTGTGAGTAAACTGATGTGAACATCTGGATTTTCATCAACAAAGTGACGGATTAGGGTCGGAGTTAATTGAGTCGCTAAAGCTGGAGTTGAGCCAATTGTCAGACTTCCATGGGTTGAATGTTTTAAATTATCCGCAAAATTCTCCAAATGATGAATACCATGAATAACCCCTTTTACTTCTTTATAAAAAGCCATTGCCTCGGCTGTTGGAATCATTCTTCCTCTTTGTTTTTGGAACAATTCAAAGCCAATGTTTTCTTGTAGATCTTTGATAAGTCGACTGATTGATGGCTGGGATACTTGTAGTGTAGTGGCAGCTTGAGAGAAAGAGCCTTTCTCAATAACCGCTAAAAATGCTTGAAGTTGTTTGTATTGCATCGTTATAGCTCATAGTTTTTTCGAATACAACTATACATAAATGGCTATTGTTCGAATAGTTTATATGTGAAATATTAATCCTTAATTGAGATGGTTGTTTATGAATTCGCAAAAAATGTGGATATAAAAAAATAAGATGTGGAGATCTATTGTGCCGGATATTAATGAAGACAAAAGCTATTCGAGTCAGATAAAAGATAAGCAGGCTTGGTATCTAAGGATGCCTGATCCAATGGTGCTGATATTTTATATTTTGTTAGTGGCCAGCGCGCTTTCTTGGATAGTACCAAAAGGAGCTTATGATCTAGAAAAGGTTGACGGTCGGCAACGAGTGGTTGCAGAGTCGTTTCATTATTTAGCTGAGGATGCCAGTAGTATCACTCTTGCTTCTGTAGTGAATAATGTTTTTGATATTTTTGTCGCCATCCCACAAGGGCTAATTCAATCCGCGCAGTACCTGTTTATTGTGTTTATTGCTGGTGGTCTTTTTAATATTTTATATCGCACTAATGCGTTGGAAAATTTTGTCGGTACATCGGTTAAGCGAATCGGCCTTAAGCGCGGTAACTTACTTATCTGGTTATCAACCTATTTATACGGTGTGTTTGGTATCACCGTTGGTTTCGAAAACAACATTGCTTTGGTGCCCGTAGCATTGTTGGTATCCACTGCACTTGGTTATAAAAATCTTGTTGGTGCCTGTATTGCGATAGGTGGTATTGGAATCGGTTTTGCGTTGTCTCCTATTAACCCATATACCGTTGGGGTGTCGCAAAGTATTGCGGGCTTACCTATTTTTTCTGGTGCTTTGCTACGTTGTGTTCTGACCTTTTTATCTTTGAGTCTATTGGCTTGGTACATCACAAAGTTTGTTGCGCCAAAATCCAAAGCAGAAGAGTCTTCGTCAGATCAATTGCCAAAACAGCTCGCTGACTATCGTATGAACTCTCGTGATATCTGCGTGATGTTGGTTTTTTTAGCAGGTATTGTGATTATAGCGGGGTGTTCTTATCTTGCTGGAGTTGGTGTGTTAGGTCGAAGTTGGTACATCAAGGAAATTACTGCCGTCTTTATCGTTATGTCGATTGTTATTGCTGCAATTTGTCGAATCGGCGCAAATCAGTATGTAAAACATATGATTGATGGGGCTTCAAAGGTAACGGCTGGCGCTTTAGTTATTGGCTTGGCTGCATCAATCAAGGTTGTGCTTGAAGATGGTCAAATCATTTACACCATAGTTCACACATTAAATTTGTTGATCGATTTCATGCCGGATGCACTCATTGCAGTCACTATTAGTGTGATTCAAGGGGTTATCAACTTGTTTATTCCAAGTGGTTCTGGTCAAGCTTTAGTAACGATGCCAATTCTTATTCCACTTGCTGATTTGGTTGGCATTAGTCGTCAAGTAATGATTCTGGCGTTTCAGGTTGGTGATGGTATTACCAATTTAATCATTCCAACCTCTGGCGGCACTTTAGCAATGCTGGCACTGGCGAGAGTGGGCTTTTCTGAATGGGTGAAGACTATTTTTCCTGTTATTTTGATGGTTTACGCGCTTAGTTGGGTATTTCTTATCTTTGCTCAGTACACGAACTGGTCATAAGTTTTAATTAAATGGTGTCGCCACAATGGATGCTGCGCGGCGCTTAGGAGATATAAGTAAATATGAAAAAAATACAGCGCATCGCCTTAATTGGCGGCACACACGGAAATGAATTATCCGGTATTTATTTGGTAAAAAAATGGTTGGCTCAACAAACGCTGAAGCAATGGAATGCATTGGATATTACTGCTCGGATTGTTAATCCAAGAGCCTGCGAGCAATCTGTGCGTTACATTGAAACAGATCTGAATCGCGAGTTTGATATAGCCGATCTTGAGAATATCAATAAGACTGGCTACGAAGCGCTATTGGCAAAAAAGCTTAATATTGAATTTGGTCCCAAAGGTAATTCGCCTTACGAAGTTTTGATTGATTTGCATAATACAACATCAAATATGGGGGCTTGTTTGATGTTGCAACGTAAAAATGCCTTCACAATTTTGTTAGGCGGTTATGTAAAACACCATATGCCACACGCCAATATTTATTTTCAGGATAATGTGCCAGAGGAAAAACAAAATTTTTTGCTTACGGTGGCCCAGCAAGGCGTAACGGTTGAGGTTGGGCCTCAACCAAATTCAGTGCTTCAGCAAGAAACCCTGGATTTAATGGAGTTGATGACAAGGCATATTTTGGACTTTGTTGAACTTCGCAATAATGGGACAACTTTAGTTATACCGGATGAATACGATGCTTTTCAATATGCTGGCAATCTAAGTTTGCCAATCGATGATAATGGGCAAAGAGAAGGCATGGTCTCTCGCCAGATTGATCAAAAAGATTTTCAACCTATAGAGCCAGGTCACGTGGTGATGGAAACATTTTCTGGTGAAAAAATCACTTGGCAGGGGGATTATACTGCTTATCCGCTTTTTATTAATGAAGCGGCATACCATAAAAATCATAGTGCAATGACACTTTCACGTAAGTTTGTGATGTCTTGTCGTGATTATAAATAATGTCATTTCTATACAAGGTCAGAGCTAACTCTGACCTTGTATAAAATTTTTTTTGATTTAAGGCATGTTACTTTGAGCGGCTATTTAGTAAGCGCCTTCACTGTATATAAGCTCATAGCTGTGGCTGTAGATTTCTAGGATATTACCGAATGGGTCTTCCATGTAAATCATGCGGTAAGGCTTAGTGCCAGGATAGTAATAACTAGGTTTTTCCATACGCTTTTTACCGCCCGCTGCAACAATACGCTCTGCCAGTTCTTCAACATTTGGATCTTGAACGCAAAAATGAAAAATGCCTGTCTTCCAATACTCAAAATTATTTTCTGGGTTAATTTGGTTTTTAAATTCAAATATTTCGACGCCTACTCGGTCGCCTGTTGATAAGTGGGCGATACGAAATTTCTCCCAGCCTCCACCAAAAACCTCAGTACACATTTCACCAATAGGGCTTTTGTCTTCTGTGATGTCTGTGGGTTTCATAATTAAATACCATCCCATGACTTGCGTGTAAAACTCGACGGCTTTGTCTAGGTCCGGTACAGAAATACCAATGTGTGAAAAATTACGTGGGTAAACATTGCTCATGATTTTTTCCTTTGTTGAGGTTTTCTGTAGGTTACAAATCCATAAGCATTAAGTAAAATTATCGTTTGAAATGTCTATGAGTATATTTTGTAATGATCAATCCACTTTGGTTGCGTAGTTTCTGTACTTTGGTTGATGTTTCGCACTTTACTCGTACTGCTGAGCAGTTAAATATGACGCAATCTGGTGTCAGTCAGCATGTTCGTAAACTAGAAGAACAACTTGGGCGGCCGTTATTAATTCGTCATGGTAAACAGTTTACCTTGACGGATGCTGGCGAGCGTTTGTATCAAGAGGGACGAATCGTTCTGAGTGGTTTAGCCGAGCTTGAAAAGCTTGTTGGAGATGATCCTGCCTTTGACGGATTGGTGCGTGTGGTATCGCCGGGCAGCGTTGGCCTTAAGTTGTATCAACAATTGCTGCTTCTGCAAAAGAAACACCCCAAGTTGGTCATAGATTATCGTTTCGCGCCAAATCGAGAAGTCGAACGATTGATTTCTGAACACAAAGTAGATATTGGTTTCATGACCAGTTCATCGATGATGAATGAGGTTCATATTCAGCCGATAGGAGAGGAGGAGTTGCTTTTGGTGACGCCTCACACTGTTCAATCACCAAGTTGGGTGCAATTACAAACATTAGGGTTTATTGATCATCCTGATGGAACTTATCACGCAGGTTTACTACTGGGAGCTAATTACCCTGAATTTGAGGAAGGTCAGACTTTCGAGCGATCGGGTTTTTGTAATCAAATTAGCTTGATTCTTGAACCTGTTGCCATGGGATTAGGCTTTACCGTTTTACCTCGTCATGCCATTGCGGCCTTTAATAAGCCCGACAGCATTTGTGTCAATCAATTACCCAAATCGGTTACCGAGACACTTTATCTTGGCGTGCATCGAAACAAGCTGTTACCACGTCGAGTTCATACGGTGTTAGATGAAGCGAAGCGCTGTTTGAAATAAAAAAACCACGCTTATCGTCAATACAAGCGTGGCCTTATGATGAGAAGAGTATATTAATTGTTTTTTAGTTTATCTTGGATACTGAGTAAAATACCGTCAGCATCCAGTCCGACGCGTTTTAACATAGACGCATGACTGGCGTGCTCTTCATATTGATCCGGTAAACCAAGTTGAAGCGTTGGAATGGTAATGTTGTTCGCCAGTAAAAACTCACTTACTGCAGAACCTGCACCACCCATGATAGCGTTCTCTTCCACTGTCACGATAAGCTTGGCATCGCGTTGCGCCAATAAGGCGGCTTCGTCGATGGGCTTCACAAAGCGCATGTCTAATAACGTGGCATCTAGGGTTTCGGCGGCGTTCAGTGCGTCGTAAGTTGGACGGCCAAAACCACAGATGACAATGCCAGATTTGCCTGTTCGTAAGGTACGAGACTTACCAATAGCCAGCGTCGACAGCGTCGGCTCAATCGTTACACCTTGACCCGTTCCACGAGGGTAGCGAACCGCGGCAGGGCCTTTATATTCATAGCCTGTTTGCAGCATCTTGCGGCATTCGTCTTCGTCAGACGGCGCCATTACGACCATGTTTGGAATACAACGTAGGTATGTCAAATCGTAAACGCCAGCATGAGTCGGGCCGTCTTCGCCTACTAATCCTGCACGATCAATGGCAAACAGTACATCAAGGTTTTGCAAGGCTACATCGTGAATAAGTTGGTCATATGCGCGCTGTAGAAAGGTTGAGTAGATTGCAACGACCGGTTTAACGCCGTCACAAGCCATTCCACCCGCTAAAGTGACAGCGTGTTGTTCTGCGATGGCGACGTCGAAGTATCGGTCAGGGAAGCGCTCTGCGAACTCAATAAGGTCGGAACCTTCTTTCATTGCTGGTGTGATCGCGACAAGCCTGTTGTCTTGCTCGGCGGCATCACATACCCAAGTTCCGAAGACATTACAGTATTTCGGCAGTTTGCTTTTTTCGTTGTTCGGTTTTGGATCAGGCTCGATCTTATTAATAGCGTGATAGCCGATTGGATCACCTTCCGCTGGCTCAAAGCCTTTGCCTTTTTTGGTGATGACATGTAAAAACTGAGGGCCAGAGCGGTCTTTTAAATTGGCGATGGTTGTTAATAAATGGTCCATATCATGACCATCAATAGGGCCAATATAATTAAAACCGAGTTCTTCAAACATCATGCCCGGCGATACCATGCCTTTCATGTGTTCTTCGGCTTTACGTGCTAATTCAAGAGCGGAAGGCAATCCAGAAAAGACTTTCTGTCCGCCTTTGCGAATATTGTCATAGGTTTTGCTTGCCCAAATGCGAGCAAAATAACTGGATAATGCGCCAACCGGTTTCGAAATAGACATTTCGTTGTCATTTAAAATGACCAACATGTCAGCTTTAACATCCCCCGCGTGATTAAGTGCTTCGAATGACATACCAGCAGACATGGCGCCATCACCAATAATAGCAACGGCTTTACGGCCTGTTTTTAGTTGTCGCGCAGCGAGAGACATACCCAGTGCTGCGCCAATTGATGTACTTGAATGACCAACGCCAAAAGTATCGTATTCACTTTCATCGCGTTTAGGAAAACCGGATATACCGTTTTCTTGGCGAATATTGAGCAAAGCTTCGCGGCGGCCCGTTAAGATTTTGTGAGGGTAGGCTTGATGGCCAACATCCCAAACAATGCGGTCTTCTGGTGTGTTGTAAAGGTAATGCAGTGCAACGGTCAATTCTACGACGCCAAGCCCAGCGCCAAAATGCCCACCAGTTTGCCCTACGCTATAGAGCATGAATTCGCGTAATTCGCGGACAAGCACCGGCAACTGCTCTTTTTTAAAGGCACGCAAGTCAGCTGGTGAGTCGACTTGATCAAGTAGCGGTGTGTCAGGTCTGGCAGTAGGTATCTCTTCGAACATGGGCACAGGTTTGGTCACATTTAGTTAATCTAAAAAAGCGGGTAAGTATATCAGTGGTTACGACCAATAATATAGTTCGCAAGCTCAACTAAAGGTTGAGCGGCGTCCCCGAAGGGTGAAATTGACGTGATTGCTTGGTCATGAAGACTCAGGGCAAGTGCCTGAGCACCCTCTAAACCAAGCAGTTTGGGGTACGTCGGTTTGTTTGCTTCTTCATCGGAGAATTGAGTTTTACCCAATGTCGTTGTGTCACTGGTGATATCAATGATGTCGTCTTGAACTTGAAAGGCCAATCCGATGGCGCTGGCATAGGCGTCTAAGGCGGCAAAGTCTTTTTCGTTGTGAGCGCCGGTACTGATGGCTCCCATGCGAATACTGGCTCGAATCAATGCTCCGGTTTTATGCTGGTGCATTTGTTCTAGCGCTTTGATATCAATGTTTTTTCCAACATTGGATAAATCAATCATTTGCCCCGTTACCATGCCATGGCGACCGGATGCGTGAACCAGTTCTTGTATCAACTGTAGTTGAGTTTTTGTGTTGTTGTGTGCTGTCTGGCTCAATAATTCGAAGGCAAACGCCTGTAACGCGTCGCCGGCGAGGATGGCGGTCGCTTCATCAAATTGTATATGGCAAGTCGGTTTTCCTCTGCGTAGATCATCATCGTCCATTGCCGGAAGGTCATCATGAATTAAAGAGTAGGCATGAATGGATTCGATCGCGGCCGCGCTGGCGTCGGTTAAATCGTTGGCTTCACCGAACAGTGATGCCGCCGCATAAGTAAGCATAGGTCGTACACGCTTTCCGCCATTAAATAAGCTGTAAGACATAGCGCTTTGTAAGTGTGCTGCGGGGGCGTATTGGCTTAAATTCTGCGTTAAATAGTTGTCTACTCGACGACGAGCATAAAGGGAAAAATCGTCTAAAGTCACGAATTGAGTTCCGGATCAAAAGGTTCTAGATGCTCACCATCTTGTTTTTCAAGTAGGATTTGAACTTTTTGTTCAGCTTGGGTGAGAACTGACTGGCATTCTTGGCTTAGTTTAACACCTTTTTCGAATGCTTTTAGCGCCTCTTCTAGAGAAAGTTGATTGGACTCTAGCTGAACGACGAGCGTATCTAATTCACCGAGGTTTTCTTCAAAATGGCGAACACTTGTTTTTCGTGACATGGGGGTTACTCTTATTTGAATCTATGTTTTGTAACAGAAAAAAGCTTATTGTTCGAGGACGTGTTAATGAAAATTACAAAAATCTCGCAAGAAGATGTGATTCTTGGTCTTTCTTTCGTATAGAATCATACACATGTATCAGTTGATTATAGCTTTTTGTTAGGAGACGTGTGTGGATATCGCAACGTTAATAGGACTTGTTGGATCTTTTATAGTTATTATCTCCGCCATTTTTGTCGGTGGATCAGCTGGGATGTTTTTGAATCTCCCATCAATATTGATTGTGTTGGTTGGTTCTATCTTTGTCGTTTTGATGCAATACCCTTTGGCTAAGTTCCTTAGTGCAGGGAAAGTAGCAGCGAAAGCGTTTATGTTTAAGAGTATTCCGCTGGATACCTTAATTGATGAAATCTACGGCTTAGCGGATGAGGCTCGTAAAGGCGGCTTACTTTCGTTAGAAGGTAAAGAGGTAAGTCATCCTTTTTTATCGAAAGGCATTCAAATGCTGGTGGACGGTCATGATAGCACCGTGGTGAAGAACCAGTTGTCCCAAGATATGAATCAGTCTTATTATCGTCACATCTCTGGCGCCAAAGTATTCAAGGCTTTTGGTGATGTGGGACCTGCGATGGGGATGATAGGAACATTGGTTGGTTTGGTGCAAATGCTGGCGAACATGGATGACCCTAAGGCAATTGGTCCTGCTATGGCCGTTGCGCTCTTAACGACATTGTATGGGGCTATGATGGCGAACATGGTGTTTTTACCTATTCAGGTAAAATTAAATGTTCGAGCCGATGAAGAGCTAATATGTCAAAAGTTAATTTTAGATGCTTTGCTTGCCATTCAGTCTGGCCAAAACCCTCGTGTCTTGGATGGCGCCCTTAAGTCTTATATGGCTGAAGGTAAGCGAGTTGAGCGTGAATAATATGCTAGTTGTAAACGGATTCGATCATGAGTGATGAAGAAGAGCAAGATTGTCCGGAATGTGTAGAGGGCTTACCTGCTTACATGGGAACCTTTGCCGACCTCATGTCTTTGTTGATGTGTTTCTTTGTGCTTTTACTGTCATTCGCTGAAATGGATGTCATCAAGTTTAAGCAGCTTGCAGGCTCGTTGAAGACGGCATTTGGTGTACAGCGCGAGGTTCAAGCTGACTCTATTCCGATGGGAACGTCGGTAATTGCTCAAGAATTTAGTCCTGGTCGCCCAGAGCCCACACCGATTAATGAAGTGAAGCAAAAAGCGGATAATACCCCCGAAAATACATTAGAAGTAATCTGCAAGCCTGGTGATGCCGAATTGAAAGAGCAGAGTGATTCAGGTTCTCCTTCACCTGTTACCTTTGTGGATAAGTCCCATGCTGATCTTGAAAAAGAGAAAAAAATACAGGAAACAGAAGGCGACGCTCAAATGATTGCGTCTGTGATGCGTGAAGAAATTTCAAAAGGAAGCGTCGAAATTGAAACGCAAGAAGAGACCATCACAATTCGAATAAAAGACCAAGGCTCCTTTGAGTCTGGGTCTGCTGAGCTGAATTATGATTTTATTCCCGTTATTGATTTAATTCGTGACGTGCTTGTGGGGATTCAGGGTACGATATCTGTGGAAGGCCATACCGACAGTGTGCCTATTGACAGTCGTCGATTCCGCTCGAATTGGCAGCTGTCTTCGGCTCGAGCAATTTCTGTAGCAGAAGAGTTGTTTTCTACAGGACAACTTGATCAAGGCCGATTTGCCGTGACAGGTTACGCAGACACGCGTCCTTTGGTGCCAAATGATACACCGTTTCATCGTGCAACTAATCGACGGGTTGAAATTGTCATTAAGCAAAATGATACATCACGTCCAAAAATGCGCAGTAGCGTAGACGGCTTTCCGACAGATGGTGTGATTGAATTTGATCTAGAGAGTGTCGATGAATTGAGACCGAACGAGATTTTTTAATCTGGATTTAATTTAGGTTTAGTAAGGAGCTTCGGCTCCTTTTTTGTGTTTGTTTGGTGGTTCTGTGGATTTTTAATGCTGAGATTAGAGCGTTTTTTTGCTATGGTTTGCGCAGATAAAATTGAGGATGAAAATAAAATGCGAGTAGCCGTCATTGGCGCCTCTGGGCGCATGGGAAAAAATTTAATCACAGCCATCAATGACGCCGATGGCGTTTCTTTGGGCGCAGCGGTGTTAAAGCCAGGTAGCAGCTTAATTGGTGCTGACGCTGGAGAAATCGCTGGCATTGGTAAGCTTGGTATTGCTGCGGTTGCTTCATTGTCTGACTGTGTTAATGATTTTGATGTTCTGATTGATTTCACAACGCCGACTTTAACGTTAGAGAATGCCGCTTTTTGCTCTCAACATCAAAAAGCCATTGTTGTGGGAACAACCGGATTAAATGATGATGAAAAAGGCAAGCTAAACGAAGTGGCTGCAAAGACTCCCGTCGTTTTTGCTCCGAACATGAGTGTCGGCGTGAATTTAACGCTTAAGTTGCTTGCGACAGCGGCACAAATTTTAGGTGATGATTATGATGTGGAGATTATCGAAGCTCATCATCGTCATAAAGTAGATTCACCTTCAGGTACGGCGTTGCGAATGGGTGAAGTCGTTGCCGACGCACTAGGTCGCGATCTAAAAGAATGTGCGGTCTATGGTCGAGAAGGCCAAACAGGCGCTCGTACGCAAAAAGAGATTGGTTTTGAAACGATTCGTGCTGGCGATGTCGTAGGTGAGCACAGTGTTTGGTTTGCCACAGAAGGTGAGCGCATTGAAATTACTCATAAAGCCAGTAGCCGTATGACGTTTGCCAAAGGCGCGGTACGTGCTGCTAGTTGGTTATCAGGCAAGCCAGCAGGGATGTATGACATGCAAGATGTGCTTAACTTGAAAGAGTAATGCATACGTTGATGTAAACATATGCTCAAAAAATGGCCGCTGCTTGCGGCCATTTTTATTTTACTCAATAGTCATCAATAAAGAGACTTACGGCGAAAGAACATCCGCTAGCTTACTAGCTTCCAATCGCCCTTTTAATTCACCTTTTTTATTAATTACAGGCAAATCAAAGCGTGTATTAAGGGAGAGTGGAATGACCTTTTGCAGCAAGTTTGTTTGACGTACAGGCTCTACATGGATGAGAACATCGTTCAATAAGTCGTCATCTTGTAGCTGATCTAAGTTCTGTTTAGTCAGTACGCCTTGGTAGCCTTCGCTGTTGAAGACAAAGGTGTATTCCTTGTCTTGAGGGAAGCTGTCCCTTACTTCTTTTGCGGTATTGCCTTCTATTTTAGCCGTATCAGGTGTCATGATGGTTTGCACTGTGAGTGCTCTCGCTCGATTCACATCTTTAGCAAAGGCTCTAACGTAATCATCTGCCGGTTTTAGGACGATATCAACAGGAGTGCCAACTTGCACCAGTTTGCCGTCTTTTAATACAGCAATACGGTCTCCAAGTCTTAGCGCTTCATCTAAATCGTGAGTGATGAAGATGATGGTTTTTTGTAAGTTTTCCTGCAGTTCCATAAGTTGCTCTTGCATCTCACTTCGGATCAGAGGATCAAGAGCGGAAAAGGCTTCGTCCATTAGGAGGATTTCAGCATTGGTGCAAAGCGCTCGAGCAAGACCGACGCGTTGCTGTTGACCACCGGAAAGTTGAGAAGGGTATTGATCTTCGTAACCAGCCAATCCAACGGTTTCTAACCATTCTGTTGCTTTCGGTTTCCATTCTGCTCTTTTCTCGCCTTTAATAAGAAGACCGTAGCCAACGTTATCAAGCACGCAGCGATGCGGCATAAGACCAAAATGCTGGAACACCATGGCCATTTTATGGCGGCGAAAGGTAATCAAATCTTTTGGTGACAGTTCCATAATGTTTTCGCCATTGACTTTTATCTTGCCTGCTGTTGGGTCAATAAGACGATTAAAATGGCGGATCAATGTGGACTTACCTGATCCAGACAGTCCCATGATAACGAAGATTTCACCACGTTTTACTTTCAGATTAATGTCTTGTAGGCCAATGGTATGGCCAGTTTCCGCTAAGATTTCGTCTTTAGACGCGCCTGCCTTTACTTTAGGTAATACATCGTTTGGATTAGAGCCAAATATTTGATATAGACCTTCAATCTCGATTAATGTTTCTCTGTTGTTATCCATTATCATTACCTTCAAGGTGTTTTTGTGCGCGTTTTGCGTAGCTCTGAGAAACGCGATCAAAGATGATGGCAAGCGCTACAATAGCGAGGCCATTCAATAGTCCAAGGGTAAAGTATTGGTTTGTAATGGATTTCAATACTGGTTGTCCTAAGCCTTTCACCCCTATCATCGAAGCGACAACGACCATGGCAAGCGCCATCATGATAGTTTGGTTGATGCCGGCCATAATCGTTGGCATGGCAAGAGGAATTTGAACGCCAAAAAGCCGTTGGGTCGGAGTAGCACCATAAGCGGTGGCGGCTTCGAGTGTTTCCTTATTAACAAGGCGAATCCCTAAGTTAGTCAAACGAATAACAGGAGGAATAGCGTAGATAACCACCGCAATGACACCAGGGATCCTACCGATACCTAATAGCATAACCACAGGAATGAGGTAAACGAAAGCGGGCATCGTTTGCATAATATCGAGCAGTGGGGTGATGATGGATCTGGCTCTGTCTGATCTGGCCATCAAGATGCCAATGGGAATCCCCACACAGATAGAAAGAATCGTACAGACGGTAATGATGCTTAAGGTTCGCATTGTGTCTTCCCACATACCGAAGTAGCCAATAACAAGGAAAGAGGCGAGCACGCCAGCACACAATTTCCAAGATCGTGTAGCGGCATACACCAACCCAACAATCGCGGCTAAAACAATCCACCATGGTGTTTGTATCAGCAGGTTTTCAAACCATACGAGAAAGTGTAAAAGTGGGTTGAAGAAATTTTCAATGGATTCTCCATAAGCACGGGAGAAGTTGCGGTAGGCGCCGTCGAGCGTTTGTTTAATAGTGAGGAGATCGCGCCGACTCATATCTGGAAACTCAGTCAACCAAGAGCTATCTGTCATAAATTAGTTCTCAAAGAGTAAAACGGAGTAGGGAGCCATACTGCTGGATGCAGTACGGCTTATTACTGTCTTAAAGTTACTGTCTTAAAGTTACTGTCTAATAAATTAAGGTTACTGTCTAAATAGATTAAAGATTTTCTAGTGCGTTATCGATTTTGGCTTGTATGTCTTTGTTGACCCATTTAGACCAAATATCTTTATTGTTAAGCATGAAGTTTTCAGCCGCATATTGGCCATCCGCTTGGTTGTCTTCCATCCATGCGAGCAACGAGTTCATTTTAGCATTAGTGAAAGAACGTTTAGCGGTGTACGCGTAAGCCAGAGGGGCTCTTTTTGCGAACTCCATTGTTGTAACCGTATAGACTGGAGAGGGTGGGTACATGGTGACTTTAGGTTCCATACAGCTGTTTTCAGCAATACAGTTAAGATAGTGATCTTTATCTATGCCGGTGCCAAAGTCTACTTTTACCATTTCGTATTTGCCGAGTATGGCAGTGGGTGCCCAGTAGTAGCCAAACCATGATTCTTCACGCTCATAGGCGCGACTTAATGAACCGGATAACCCTGCAGATGAACCTGGGTCAATCAGTTCAAACCCTGCCTCTTCAAGCTTTAGAGCCGTGAATAGATTGCCTGATGAGATTTGGCAACCCCAACCTGCAGGACAGCCATAAAAAGCGGAAACAGAATCATTTTCTGGGTTAGGGAATTCTTTTGCGTGCTTTTTTATACCTTCAATTGTCGCCAAAGAAGGGTCTTTATCTACCATGTATTTTGGTACCCAAAAACCTTCTTCACCACCATCCGATAATGACCTACCGGCGATACTTAAACGCTTTTCTGCTACACCACGATCAATCAGTGCTTGAACCGCGTTTGTCCACATTTCTGGCGCTATATCTGGTTGGCTTTTTTCAATCATTGAGGTACTGGTTGGCATTGTGTCGCCAGGTATTAGCTCTGCATCACAGTCGAAGCCATGCTCTAAAATGAATTTATCGATATTGGCAATGAGTGATGCTGAGTTCCAGTTCATATCAGCAATTTGAACCTTACCGCAACTGTCTGTGGCAGCAAAAGAAGAGGTTGCAGCGAGTGTCATAAGACCCGCAATAATACTTTTTTTATACATTATTATGTTCCTGTTGTGATGCCTAAAGTTAGCAAGTAATTTGCATTTAGTTTACACGTCTAAGTAATTATATCAATTTCTTTGTCATTCTCCTTTTGAGTTGAAGTCATTAAAATTCATATAAAACAATAGTTTGACTATTTCTTAGACCTTTTTTAAAGCACGAAACTTATTTTCCTAAATGGTCAAATTTAGGTCGTTTGTTATGAAAAAGGCATAAAAAAACTCGGCTTACATTCGTAGTGAGCCGAGTTTTAGGTGTCAAATTGGGGGAAGAATTAAACGTGGGGAGGGTTGATATCCAGCATGGGGGCCGCGTCAATATGTTCTGCATCCATCATCATAGCGATACGTTGCAAGGATGAAAGAACTTGAGTTTGTTCCCAGCCTTCTAACGATTCAAATTCACCGATGAATTTTTCATGCAGTAAAGGGGGAGCCGTACTCAAAATAGCTCTGCCTTCTGGTGTCAATCTTGCGTTGACAATACGTTTGTCTTTTTGTGCTCTGACTCGCTCTACCAGTTTACGATCTTCTAAACGATTGAGAATCGTTGTAACCGTTGCTTGGCTTAATGACACACTGTCGGAAATACGGCGAACGGTAACATCACCTAGTTCTTCAATAGAACGAAGTACCATGATTTGCGGAATTGTTAAACCGCAGGCTTTTACAACACGTTTGGATTGTAGATCGGTTGCTCGGATAATGCGCCTTAAGTGAACAAGAACATCATGTAGGTGTTGCGGATTAGACATAGTGATAAATGATCCAGAAAATTTTACGGATTATATGGTTTTGTAGAAGTCTGTAAAAGCTAAGTTTTACGTTATTACAGTTAAAAGTATAGGTTTACTTTCCTATCTTAGAAAGGTCAACATGAAAAATCGAATTTGTAAAAATAGACCGTGACGTTATTGGTTAAAAAGGCTTTGTATTATCGCCCTTTTAGTTCATCAAAAGCGGCTATGGCGGCCAATCTTGCTGGTTTATAATCGATAACGGGCTCCGGATAGCCGCACTGTTTTCTCTGCTCAGGGCTTGGATTATGAATGGATTTTGCGTCTAGCGTTGCGAGCTCAGGGACGAAGCGTTTGATAAAATCGCCACTCTTATCATAGGTTTGTGATTGTCTGGTTGGATTGAAAACACGAAAATAAGGCGCTGCATCGCAACCGATCGAAGCGCTCCACTGCCAACCACCGTTATTTGCTGCAAATTCACCATCAATAAGCTGACGCATGAAGTACGCTTCGCCTTTTCGCCAGTCTGCAAAAAGCAGCTTGGTAAAAAAGCTTGCCGTGACCATTCTTAAACGATTATGCATCCAGCCAGTTTGATTAAGCTGCCGCATGGCGGCATCGACAATGGGAAAGCCAGTTTTACCTTCACACCATGCCATAAATTCTGCTTCATTGTTTCGCCAAAGTAAGGCGTTAGTTTCTTGTTTGAAAGGACGGCTCATAGAAAGAAAAGGGAAGTGCTCCATGAGTTGACGGTAGAAGTCGCGCCACGCCAATTCTTTTAACCAAATGCTGTCCTGCCAGCGTCGTTCTTCTTGATTACAAGTGTATATGATTGCTTCTAAGCATTGTCTTGGCCCTAATGCGCCTAATGCTAGGTAAGGCGATAATGTGCTGGTGGCAGGCTGCATGGGGTAATCTCTGCTTTCTTGGTAATGGCGTTCTTTATGGTGACAGAATAGCCAGAGTTTTTGCTTGGCAATATCATGATCCGCTGGCCATAAGTCCTCCCGAAAAGGTTTCTCCCAAGTAAAGTTTAGCGATGGCTCCGACAGTGGGTCCGCTTGGGGCTCTGGTGCCGGTAACGGTGTTATGTCTTGTTGGGCAAGCAGTGTGAGCCAACGTTTGAAAAAAGGTGTGAAGACTTTAAAAGGCGTACCTTGCTGGCTAAAGACCGCCTGAGGAACGATAAGATCAGCAGGCAGAGTATGAGTCTTAATTTGATGTAGGTGTAACTGTTCGCAAACCGTGTGGTCACGTTGTTGTTCGTGTATGGGCAAGTCACGATTAAACCAAAGATGCTTGATGCCATGATCTAAGCAAAACGCGGTCATGGCATCGGGCAATGCATCAAAGGTCTCTGCGTTAATAATATGCAATGGAATCCCAAGAGTTGCTAAGGTCTTTGCTAAGGTTTTAATAAGCCCTGCTCGTAAACCTGTTTTGGCATCCGATTCATTATGTTCGGACCATTGTGTTGGCGTGACGGTCACAACAACCGCTATACCTTTGTTTAAGGCATTCGCTTCTAAAGACGCTGAATGCAGTGCGGGATTATCTAGGCAGCGAAGGTCATTTCTGAGCCAAACAAGATGTTCTATTTTCATTGGATTGTTTGCCTTATACCGTATTACGAATGCCAAGTGGCGATGGATATGGAATGAAGTAACTTTGTTCGTTAATGTATTCGCTGCCGTAGTGTTTTAAGTAGTGACGCAACAATGTGATCGGTGTTGCAAGATTGACTTCGCCGCGGCGGTATTGTTCGACCACATCCAGAATGTCTTTTCTGACCGACACATCGACGGCATGTTTTAAATAACCTACAAGGTGCATCAACACATTACAGTGATTCTTACGTTCTGCTGGTTGTGATAAGGTTGTCATTAATATTTCAAAATAGGCATCTTTTAATTCAGTGACAGGCCTTGGGTCATTACCTGACAGTAGGCGACCAAGTTGTCGATAAACTGGTTGAGAGTGCGCCATAACCATATATTTATAACGGCTATGAAAGGCGATGAGGTCTTTCATTTTTGGTTTTTCCCCAACACTATGACGAAAATCATGATGAGTAAAAACCCGTAATAAAAAATTCTCTCTGAGTATTGGATCATTTAAACGGCCATCTTCTTCGATCGGCAATAATGGATAGCGCTTTTGCAGCTCTTTGGTGAACAAACCTGCACTTCTCTGCATGTGTGGATGACCGTTTTCTTGGTACACCTTAATGCGTTCCATGCCGCAACTGGGGGACTTTTTCATCAATATGTAGCCGTCTAAATGAGATAGCTTTTCCAGATACTGATTAGACGCCGCCATGAAAGTTTCAGAAACATCTTCATCGGAGTTCTTAGAGAACGTCATTCTCGGTGAATTTGGGTCTCCTTCTAGGCGTAATGTTGGTCGAGGTGTGCCAAATCCTGCTGCCATTTCAGGGCAAAATTTTTGATAGTCAAAATACTCGCTTAGCACGTTATCACAGTAGTTAGAGTGGCTGTGTCCGCCATTGTACCGGACGCTTTCACCCAATAAACATGCGCTGATACCAACAGGGATTTTGTGTGTTAGCTGGTCTGGTGTATTCAAAAAAAGTGGCATATTGATGTCCTCCAAAAATAAAATACGTGCTTTATTTTGCGTTTTTTATCCAATTTGTTAGGGCAAGAGCGCTTAGCAAAGCGCCTTCTGCATCGCCTTGGCATAACCAGTCACCGGCCAGTCCGACATTATGTTCTGGTGCCCATGCGTATTTATTATTGCCTTTGTTTTCAGGAAACCGACTAAGGAGCCAGCGATGCGGTTCGCCATGTTTTAACACGCGTTGTTCTGTTTGTTCGGAAAATGCTTGCAGTAATTTTTTTGTTATCCATTCTTTGTCGGTGTCTAGGTGCTGCTTTGTCCAATCTGGGTTGGTTTGTATAACCCAGCGATCGACTTTGTCGCTGTTTCTCATGGGTTTGTAGTTGTCTTTGATCATGCGAGCGATAGGCGAGTTTTGTAGCTCAATAAGCGCATTAAGATCACTGCATTCTGTTTCTAGCCACATAGCCCATTGCGATTGGTAGGTTGCACAAGCTTGGTTGGCCCTGAGCAATAACACCGCCAATTTTTCGTTAGTCGCAAGCATCGCCGCAGCTTGAGGTGCGGGAGCGGTGATGATGATTTTCTTGGCAATGACAACAGGCTGATATTTATCATCTCTTAATAACCAATGCGTTTGGTCACCTTCATCTTGTGATATTTGATCGAGGTGATGGATGCGAGAATTAGTGATAAACGTAGCATTACTGAGCCAATGGCGCGTTATTGCGCTCATTTTAGGCACACCGACAAAAGCGTGTTCGTCAGCTGTACTAAATTGCTTCCAAGGAGCGGCTACGCTTGCTTTGGTAAGCTCTTCAAATAGCGCTAATGTGTCTGCGTGCTTTGCATAAATATAAGGAGCGCCCAAGTCACAACTGATGTCACCCTCTAATTTTTTACTACTGGCACGACCACCGCTGCCGCGACTTTTATCAATCACACAAACTGTCTGATCAGATTGAGACAACAAGTGCGCACACAAGCTGCCTGCTAGTCCGGCGCCAATAATGGCGATATCGAATGTGGGTGTCTGAGCCTGATTTGTCGGTGTGTTCATCTTATGTCATCCCAGTGTCTTTGTTACTTTCTTATACAATATATAATTTTGTATAAGAAAAGCAACTATCTTGTACAAAAAAATATTTGTATAGTTTTTGGCAGTTGTATAAGTTTAGGTCACAATAGGTGAATTGCCTTAGATGAATGATGATTTATTGGAAATGCTTATGAGTCAGTCGAACCAAAATATGGAAACAACAGATCTGCAAACGTCAAAATCAGAGAATGAGCTGGTTCTTTTAGAGAGCTCAGCCTACTTTCCTATTCGTGAGTTATCGCTAAAAACGGGCGTGAACTCAGTGACACTACGCGCTTGGGAGCGACGTTATGGATTACTCAAGCCTAAACGAACAGGCAAAGGCCACCGATTATATGACCAAGGTGATGTGCAGCGTGTAGAAGGTATATTGCGTTGGATTCAACAAGGCGTCGCTGTGAGTAAAGTGCGAGCCTTACTGGAGCAAGAAGTGGCTCCAGATGGCGTCGTGCTTTCGAATGAATGGTTAGAGTGGCAAGTGGCGTTAGTGAAAGCGTCAGAGGCGTTTCAGGAAGATAAAATAGAGCAAATGTATCAGCAGATATTTTCTCAATATCCTGCTGAAATCGCGGTACGTGATTGGCTATTACCAAGCTTCGAGCAATTAGGGAAAAGTGCTGAATTGGCGTTTTGTGAATCGGTTCTGCTGTCCTGTCTTGTATCGCGTGTGATGAGTTTAAAGTCTCAGAAAAAGCAATCTCAGGGTAAGGGTTTGCCTAAGGTGCTTATTACAGGTTTAACCTCTCAACGGGTTTTATGGTGCTATATGGCGGCCGCGATAATGCTTGATAAAGGATTTCCTTGTACCGTACTGCCTAATGCGTATTACAGCGATGATTGGTCGAGATTTGTTGAAACAACTCAAGTTCAATCGGTGTTGGTTTTTTGTGAAAATGAATTGGCAGCGAAAGCGTCTGACTTGATCAATCAGATGCAACAATGGCAAAGGCCTGTCGTCGTTGTTGGGGCGAGTTTTTGGTTATCAGCGCATGAGTCAAATATGACCCGTGCAGGTAATGTACAAGTCTACTCTGAGGCACTTGAAGGTGTTACTGCCTTTATGAAAACGGTACTGGGAAAGTAAAAAACTATTAGATAGATATCTATAATAAATTTTAAATATTAATAATTCTCATTTAATCTACTTTCATATTAAACGAGGAGATTCAAATGACTAAAACAATCAGTTTTGCTGTTATGCATTTTACCATCGCATTCAGTGTTGCTTACTTAATCACAGGAAGTTTTATTGTGGGTGGCTTGGTCGCCATCGTTGAGCCAGCCATTAATACCGTGGCGTATTACTTCCACGAGATTTTTTGGAATAAAAAACAACAAATAAACAAAGACATAGAGAAAGAAAAAACGTTTACAGGAAGTTTTCAAGCGGTAGGCGAAAGCTATGCGCTAAGAGCGATGTAAATAGAGGCTTGTATGTGCTTGTATCGTGCAGTTTTTGAACTCCTTGAAAGCACCGCTAACGCTGAGCGTTAGCGGTGAAGGAGATCCGCGAGTGTTACTTCAATGGATTGATCAAGAAGTATAAAACAATCGCCACAGCGATAGGTGCTGTGAACTTCATTGAGATATTCCACAACGCGTAAAGCGTGCCAGAAATCTCTAACTCTTCTTTTGCAAACTTATCTTTAACAACCCAGCCGGCAAACAAAGCAATCAAGATTCCACCTAGTGGCAACATGATATTTGCAGTGATGTAATCTAAGAAATCAAATGTATTTTTGCCGAACAAGGTTACGTCAGACATAAAACTGAATGACCCTAGACAAGCAATACCTAAAGCCCAAACCGAAATGCCAAGTACAATAGCAGCGCTCAAACGTTTCATTTTGAAGCGCTCTACCAAGAAGGCGACTGTCGGTTCTAATAGAGAAATAGCGGAAGTCCAAGCTGCTACGCCTACGAGTACGAAGAACAGAGTCCCGAATAATTGACCAAATGGCATTTGACTAAACGCAACTGGCAAAGAAATAAACATCAAGCCTGGGCCCGCAGCCGGATCCATACCGTTAGCAAAAATAATTGGAAAAATAGCCAAGCCAGCCACTAGCGCAACAAGCGTATCTAATGCACCAATAGTCAGTACCGTTTTGCCAATAGATGCATTCTTAGTCATGTAAGAACCGTAAGCCATGATGGTTCCCATACCCAAAGAGAGAGTGAAGAACGAATGGCCCAGCGCGATCAAAGCAGAGTTCCATGTCAATTTACTGAAATCAACATTGAACATGAAGTTCCAGCCTTGATTAAAGCCGCCCGTTGTCATTGCATAGCCCAACAAAATGATCAAAAGTAAGAACAGGGCAGGCATCATAATGCGAGTCGCTGTTTCAATACCTTTATTGATGCCAGCTGCTACAACCGCAATCGTCATAATACTAAACAGGGTGTGCCAGCCTAATAGCGTTGCAGGATCGGCAAGAAGGGCGCTAAAGGCTGCCCCTGCTTGGTCCGATGTTATGTCGGCCATTTCACCCGTCAGCATGATTTTAATGTAATGAAGAACCCAGCCGCCTACGACAGAGTAGAACGAGAAAATGAAAACGCCAGACAGCATTCCCATTACCCCAATGATGCCCCATTTCCTAGAACCTTCAGATTCTTCTGCAACATCCATTAATGCATTGATTGGGTTTTTGCGAGCACGGCGGCCAATAAACACTTCAGCCATCATGATCGGAATACCAACGAGTAAAATACAAGCCAGATAGACTAGAACAAATGCCCCGCCACCATTTTCACCTGTGATGTAAGGGAATTTCCAGATGTTACCTAAACCTACAGCGGAACCTGTTGCCGCTAAAATGAATATCCATCGGCTCGCCCACGAACCTTGGATAGATGTTTTATTTGTCATAGTTATCTCTAAGTTATTGAAAGCAAATTATATAAACAGCAATCGGAGTTAGCTTTTTTATCCATACTTGCGACATCCACATAGCCTGTATGAATGAGCATTAGTCAGCAAAACTCCGAATAGGGGCGGGATTTTCCGAATTTCGTCGCGGATATGCAACAAAAAATGATGTTTTATCGTAATTCCTTCTAATACGTATGATTTCGTTAACCTTTATAGGTTCTGGTCTGCAGGTAAGCTTATGGTTGTAATGGTTAGTTCTCTAAATATATATCTAGACTTGATTATAGTTTCACGTATAATGTTTAGACATCAAATCATATTGAGTTGAATCTACTTTACATTATTCTTATTGCTTATAAATCAGCTGCTCTGTGATTGTCTGCTAATAAGGCCTTAGATTTAGCCGTATTTTAATACTTTGTTTTCTAATGGGTATGATCATGAATTCAGAAAAAATTGTGTTTAATAAGCCTAGTGCAATAGATGGTATGGCGGTTCATCAGTTGGTGGCATCTTGTCCGCCACTGGATACAAACTCGGTTTACTGTAATTTATTGCAAGCCAGTCATTTTAATGAAACCTCTGTCGCTGCGAGCTTTGATAGTGGTGAGTTAGTGGGTTTTGTATCGGGTTATATTCTTCCCAATAAAGTGGATACATTATTTGTTTGGCAAGTGGCTGTGAGTGAAAAAGCACGCGGCCAAGGCTTAGCAAAAAAAATGGTTTCATCATTGCTTGAACGATCCAACTGTTCGGGTGTGCGCTACATCGAAACCAGTATTACGGCTTCTAACCAAGGTTCTTGGGCCCTATTTCGAAGCTTAGCCGATCAGCTCGATGCGCCTTTAGAGGAGTCTGTGATGTTTGACAAACAGATTCATTTTAACGGATTGCACGATACCGAGCAGCTAGTCACCATCGGCCCCATTTCACTCTAATAGAGAAAATGCGATGAGCTAGAAAGCCACGCTTTCGCTCTCAACTTTTCTTCTAAGTACTGTTTATTAATTTAAAGGACGATAAAAATATGAAAATTTTTGAAGAAATCGAATCAGAAGTACAATCCTATGCACGCTCTTTTCCTCGTGTTTTTCACCGCGCGCTAGGGGCACATTTATATGATCAGGAAGGCAATAAATACTTAGACTTCTTGGCTGGTGCAGGTACTTTGAATTACGGTCATAACAACCCGATTTTCAAAGAAGAGTTAGTGAAATACATTATGGAAGATGGCATTACTCACGGTTTGGATATGCACACCAAAGCGAAGGGTGAGTTTTTAGAAGCCTTTAAAAAATATATTTTAGAGCCTCGTGGCTTAGAATACATGATGCAGTTCACTGGCCCAACCGGTACGAATGCGGTTGAAGCCGCGCTTAAGTTGGCTCGAAATGTAACGGGTCGTGAAAACATTATCAGTTTTACCAATGGTTTCCATGGCTGTAGTTTAGGTGCTTTATCTGTCACAGGTAACTCACATCACCGTGGGGCGGCGGGTCTAAGCTTAGGCGCCGGTGTATCGACGGTTCCATTTGATGGCTACTTAGGTGAAGGCATTGAAACGACGGAATATCTAGATAAAGTGTTATCGGATTCTAGTAGTGGTGTGGACATGCCAGCGGCTGTCATTGTAGAAACCGTGCAGGGCGAAGGTGGTATTAACGTGGCCAGCTACGGTTGGTTGCAAAATCTAGAAGCCGTTTGTAAGAAACATGGTGTTTTATTGATCATTGATGACATTCAAGCAGGTTGTGGTCGAACAGGTACCTTCTTTAGTTTCGAAGACGCTGGTATTAAGCCAGATATCATTACTATGTCTAAATCATTAAGTGGTTATGGTTTGCCGTTTGCCGTGGTTCTTATGCGTCCAGAATTGGATGAATGGAAACCAGGTGAACACAACGGTACTTTCCGTGGTAATAACTTGGCGTTCGTTACAGCAAAAGTGGCGATTGAAACCTATTGGAAAGACGATGCGTTTGAGAAAGAAATCAAACGTAAAGGCGAATACATTCATCAACGTACGCAAGCTATTGTGAATGAGTTTGGTGAAGGTAACTTTATCGTCCAAGGCCGAGGTATGATGCGCGGTATCAACTGTGTTAGTGGCGAATTGGCAAATAAAATCACCAAAAAATGTTTTCAAAATGGTCTGATGATAGAAACTTCAGGTGCGGATGATCAAGTGGTTAAGTTTCTTTGCCCTCTGATCATTAGCGATGAAGAGTTGAAAACAGGCATCGATATATTAGAACAAGCTATTCGAGAAGTCTGTGCCAAAGAAGACGACATGCCTGAAGCGAAAAGCTATTTTGATGAAAACTACGACATTGCGAGCTAGTTCTATTTCAGTATAAGTCGTCTTTTTATGAAGGCGGCTTCTATTGAATACTTGAGTGATATAAATAGTAAGTTCAAAACCTCAAGCTTTTTTCGGTTGTTATTTGCCGATACTTTAAAGCGATCTAAAGATCATAAGGAGAGAATAATGTTTGCACGTGATTTAGCAGAATGTGAAAAAACTGACCGTCGTGTTGTGTCCCCAGATGGTAATTGGGAAAGCACTCGTCTGCTATTAAAAGAAGATAATATGGGTTTTTCTTTTCATATTACGACTATCTACGAAGGCAAAGATTTTGATATGCATTATCAAAATCACCTTGAATCTGTGTATTGCATCTCAGGTGAAGGCGAAATAGAAAGCCGTGAAGATGGTCAGAAACACCATATTAAACCGGGTGTTGTGTATGTGTTGGATAAGCATGATGCTCATACACTAAGAGCGTTCAAAGAATTAAAGTTGGCGTGTGTCTTCAACCCGCCAATTACGGGCAAAGAAGTGCATAACTCAGACGGCGCTTACGAACTTCTAGAATAAAGTAGTTCATTTTAGAAAAAATAAAAAAGCGCTTCTTATAGGAAGCGCTTAGCTCGATTTTTTAATATTCAGAACCCCACCTTTTCTACCCTTATTACAACGCTATCAAGCGTTTAAAATGTGTCATTTAGGGGAATTCGAGCGCTTTAAAAAAGCGATTAATGCTTAATTTTCCCGCAGCCTTGTGACAATATAGCGGCAGTTTTTGATTTTGGCCGACACTTTACTCTCGGCCTCTTAACAAATTGGATAAATGATGGGACAACATACAGTTGAAAAAATCGGCGGAACGTCCATGAGTGACTACCGTTCGGTTCGAGATAATATAATTTTTAAGCCTACTCAAGAAAGCAGCATGTATCAGCGTGTTTTTGTTGTTTCTGCTTATTCAGGCATGACAGACAAGCTGTTAGAGCATAAGAAAACAGGCGATGCGGGTGTATTTGCTTTATTCGCTCAAGAGCGTAAGCAGAATAACTGGTTCCCTGCGTTGCAAGATGTACGCAGTGCCATGTTAGATATTAACCATACTTTGTTTGAAGAAGGTGAACTGCGTCATAAAGCGGATACTTTCTTAAGCAGTCGTTTGCAAGAAGCTCAAGAATGCTTAGAAGATTTGCATCGTCTTTGTCAGCATGGTCATTTTTCGATTAGCGAACATCTTGCTACAGTACGAGAAATGCTGGCCAGTATTGGTGAGGCACACAGTGCATGGAACACGGCCCATCTTTTACAACGAGACGGTGTGAATGCCGTATACGTTGATTTGACCGGTTGGAATAGTCCAAGCCACATGTCTCTTGATGAACGAATTCTTGACGCTTTTAAAGACGTTGATCTAAGCAAAGAGCTGCCGATTGCAACCGGTTATGCTCACAGCGAAACAGGCCTGATGTCGACATTTGACCGTGGCTACAGTGAAATGACTTTTAGTCGAATTGCGGTACTCACTGAGGCTCGCGAAGCGGTCATCCATAAAGAGTTTCATTTGAGCAGTGCTGATCCTCGTTTAGTGGGCGAAAACAACGCTGTGCCAATTGGTCGAACTAATTACGATGTAGCGGATCAGCTTGCTAACCTTGGGATGGAAGCGATTCACCCAAAAGCAGCAAAAGGTCTACGTCAAAGCGGCATATCATTGCGGGTGAAAAACACTTTTGAGCCAGATCATACCGGTACACTCATTACTGGCGACTACGTAAGTGACGCGCCGTGTGTCGAGATCATTGCGGGTTGTCGTGGTGTATTTGCCGTCGAACTGTTTGATCAAGATATGGCGGGCGACATCGATAAATTCGATGTGGCGATTCTAAAAGTATTAAATCAGTTCCACGCTCATATTATTGCCAAAGACATTAATGCCAATACCATTACGCATTATTTAGCGATCAACTTGAAAACTTTAAAGCGCGTCATGCGAGTGTTACATGAGCGTTTTCCAGAAGCAGAGATTACGCAACGTAAGGTGGCTATTGTGTCTGCAATTGGTAGTGATATGAAAACCACGGGTATGCTTGCGAAAGCGGTTAAGGCCATCGCGGAACAGAACGTGAATGTCTTAGCAATGCACCAATCTATGCGCCAAGTGGACATGCAGTTTGTGGTTGACGAAGAAGATTACGAAAAAACGATTTGCAGTTTACATAAAGAGCTTGTGGAAGTGCACAACCATGGTCGTGCCATTTGTTTAGCATCTTAATATTCTAAGCGAGCGCATTGATATAAAAAGACCCCAAGTGCAGATTGTACTTGGGGTCTTTTTGTTTAATTTCTTTGTTAATTTTCGTTGAAAGTTTTTACGCTTATTCAACGAAGAATCTCCAAAGGAAATGTATTAGAGCGGGGCATCATCCCGATGAACAATCGGCACTCCTTGATTGAACTCGTCTTCAGTGACGGCTTTACTCACATAAAAGCCTTGGCCAAAGTCGCATTGAAAAGCGGCTAACATCTTCCACTGCGCTCTTGTTTCAATGCCTTCTGCCAGTACTCTAATATTCAACTTATGCGCCATAGCAATAATGGCTTCGACGATTTTTCGATCGTCTGGGTCTTTTTCCAAATCCATGACAAAGCTGCGGTCGATTTTTAGTAAATCAACAGGGAGGTTTTTTAGTTGAGCAAGTGAAGAATAACCTGTACCGAAGTCATCAATGGCAATGCCAATGCCCATATCTTTTAGCTTTTGCAGCAGGTCTCTCGCTAGATGAATGTCTTCAAGAATTGAGGTCTCTGTGATTTCAAAGGCAATAGATGTGGCTGGAACTTGATATCGTATCAGTAGCTCTTGAACCAAAGTGACAAAGTGAGGGTCACAGAGTTGTTTCGAGGCAAGATTGATATGCAGCAAAATATCAGGTCTTCCTTCCTTCTTTCGTTTTTCCAAATATTTGATACTGTTTTCTAGAACCCAATAACCTAATGTGACAACTTGTCCCGTATTTTCTGCAAGAGGGATAAAGTCATTAGGGAAAATAAGGCCTTTTTCTGGGTGATTCCAACGAATTAGTGCTTCGGCGCCGAATACTTGATTTGTCTTTAGATCAAACTGCGGTTGAAAATATAATTCAAATTCGTTGTCTTGTAATGCTCGGGATAGATCGTCTTCCACTTGGATCAAATTATGTGTGCTTATCTTCATTTTCTCAGTGTAAAAAGAGAATTGATTTTTTCCTTTCGACTTAGCTTGGTATAGCGCCATATCCGCATTTTGCATAATGGTTACTAGGTCATAACCATGCTCTGGAATCATTGCAATACCTAAAGATGTACTGAGTATGTATTCTTTTGAGTCCATTTTTAATGGTGCGCGAATGCTTTCTAATATGTTGTTTGCGTGCGCTTCAGCTTCTTTTTGATCGCTAATGTCTCCAATCAAAATACCAAACTCATCACCACCCAAACGTACCACTAAGTCGGATATGCCTTTTAGCTTGTTTAGTCTGTCTGCAACAAGAGCAAGTACCTTATCGCCAACATCATGGCCTATTGTGTCGTTAATGCGTTTGAAGTTATCTAAGTCAAAATAAATAAAAGCCGAAATGCGTTTGCGTTTTTGATTGCTATACAGCGTTCTAGGTAGTCTGTCTTGTAAATATCGACGATTTGGCAGACCAGTTAATGGATCTTGATAAGCGAGTTGCTGAAGTTCTGTGGTTTTTTCTTTTACTAATTTTCTCAGTCTCAGTGGCTGAATTAAAATTGCGTACAAAGCAATGGAAAGTAAAAATGCCACAAGGAAGCTAATTACATACCCCGTTATACTGCGTGCTGTTAATTGCGCACCGAGTGTTTTGCTAACACTGAGCGTCCACGTTCCAACGGGAAGAATAAGGTCGGTCGATGCCTGAATATCATTCAGAGGAGTAAAAGAAGAAGACAATATTATTTTTTCATTCGTGCCTGCGTGTTTTCTTGAAAGGCTATATTGGTAGCCTTCATTTTCGAGCTGCTTTAATTGCGTTGCTTCTAATAGGTTATCTAAGTAAATAACGGCAGAAGCCAATCCCCAAAAAATCTCCCGTTGTGTACCTCTGTATAAAAATATCGGTGCACGACTAATGACGGCCACACCACCTTGTACAAGGGGCACTGGCCCAAGCGCAAAAAGCCTTTTATCCTTAATGGCCAGCATGGCTTCTTCTCTGAGTCGAGGCATTGAGACGACATCTAATCCAATAGCGGATTCATTTCCTTCTAGAGGATAGATTTTTTCGATAATACCATCTGGTGCAAGTTGAAGGTTTTCAATACCGCCAATGGATTGGATAAGGTTATTGGCGTATTCATCAAACCACTCGTTATCACCGTCTCTATGCTCTACTTCAAACGCTAAGATCTGAGCTGAGGTGAAAACAGATGAAAGACGGCGTTCTAGAATAGACGCTTGTGTGCGAGATAGACCATTTAAAAAAGACTTTTGCTGATCAATAATTGAATCATTCGTCGATTGTGTCCAATAGGTACCGAATAAGGCAATAATGCAAAAAGCAATACAGGAAATAATAATGGCAGAGGGTTGCTTAAGCTTCGCTTCTTTCAATCAATTGTCCTTAATTAGGTTGATCAATTAACACATCAAATCATACTCATAAATGATTTATTGGTATTTCATTTTTTGTAATTAAATGTGCAAAGTATCAGCAAGATGTAGGGTGATGCTAAGGCTAAGTGTATCCGATTTTGAGAAAAGTGCTTCTCTGAAGAAAAAGAGAGTCGCGGAGCGTTATTCAGAAGAAACGCTCCGCAGTTAAGTCTAGATTATATTAGTGCTAGAAATAATCCAGCGATGGCAATTAGACTACCAGTAACGCGAGTTATAATAGGCGCTTGGAAGCGAGCAATGACCGCACCAAAACCGATTCCAACAAGGTGCAATAATGCAGTCGCAGCAGCAAAGCCGAGTGCGTATTCTGCACCGTTCGCATTTAATGGCATTTCTAAGCCATGGGCTGCACCGTGAAAAACAGCAAATAATCCGGCAATGCCTGCGCAAATTGCAACAGGGAAACGTGCTGCGCCGACTAACAAAGCGCCCATTAGAATTACCGACAAGATAATGCCTTGTTCAATAAAAGGAACTTGTACGCCAGCAACGGCTAAACCACCACCCACCAGCATAGTGCCAACGAATGCCGTAGGAATAGCCCACAAAGCACGACCGCCAAGACTTGCTGCCCAAAGACCAATCGCTAGCATGGCCAATAAATGATCCAAACCACCCATAGGGTGCATAAAGCCAGACATGAAACTGGTGGTGTGTTCGTGTCCAGGGTGAGCTAATGCAAGAGCAGGTATTGTAGCAAACAATGCCACTAATCCCATTTTAAGCGTATGTGAACGCATGGTGTCGTCTCCTAAAGGAAAATGATTGAAGATATCTTTTAAAAAGGTCTTCCTTAAACCACCGCTCTTGCGGCTGGAGTTGTGAATTCTAGCATACTCACCGTAAGGATAAATTGAATGATATTACTAAGTGCGCACGTTTTTCGCCTGGAAGGATAAATTACAATACAAAAAACGCTTATTATTTCGACAGTTTGTATCTCCCCACGTTCACTTTGCTTTGTTATATTCTTTTGAATAGCAATTTTTGGATGAATAAGATGAATAAGATGAATAAGATGAAGACGATTGGAATGTTAGGTGGAATGAGCTGGGAATCAACGGCCAGTTATTACAAATCTCTCAATGAAGGCGTAAAAGCGGAGCTTGGCGGCTTACATTCTGCGAAAATATTTTTGTACAGCGTCGACTTTGATGAAATTGAAAAGCTACAACATCAGGGGAAATGGGCTGAAACGGCGACGATTTTATCCAATGCGGCAAAATCTTTAGAACAGGCAGGTGCTGATTTTTTAATGATTTGTACCAACACCATGCACAAAGTCGCCCCAGACATTGAAGCAAACATCGATATTCCGATCTTGCATATTGCCGATGCTACCGCTCAAAACTTGATTCTAGATGGTATTACTAAAGTGGGATTGCTTGGAACTCGCTTTACTATGGAACAAGATTTTTATAAGGGGCGATTGACGAACAAATTTGGCATCGAGGTTTTAGTTCCCAATGCAGAAGATCAAACCATCGTTCACGACATCATCTACAACGAGCTGTGCCTCGGCGTGATTAACGACGAATCTAAACGTCACTACATAAATATCATCGACAAACTCCACGAAAAAGGGGCTCAAGCCATCATATTAGGTTGCACTGAAATTGCCTTGCTCATTAAGCAAACAGATACTAAAGTGCGTTTATACGACACAACAGAAATCCATGCACAGCATGGTGTTAAATTGGCGTTATCTTGAATTGTAGACATCACTTTTGAAAACATGGAGGTATAAGAATGTTAATGTTTTATTTAGGTTTGGCAATTATTGGTACGATTGTGCCATACGCGGCTTTTATTCCCTGGCTTCTTGAAAATGGCGTAGACATTACGCAGTTTTTTATTGAAGCCATTGCGAATCCTATTAGTATTTTTGCATGGCTGGATGTGATTATAGCAGCGGTTGCGCTATTGGGGTTTATTGTACACGACGGAGAAAAAAACCAAGTGAAGTGGCGATTTGTTGCAATAGCTGGAACATTGAGTGTCGGCGTATCGTGTGGGTTGCCTTTGTACCTTTACTTGCGCGAAAAGCAGCGCTGTGTAAAAAGTATTTAATCCGCTATTTTTAAGTACATTTTAAGAGGGCTCACGTTATGGCCAGTGGTTGGGCGCAAGATGGTGCAGTGCAAGATCAAATAGACGCGACGGTGGATTCTGAAGTAGAACGCGCGAAAAACAGCATGCCTAAAGGCGAAAGCCTGACTCACTGCGAAGAATGTGATGGCGTAATTCCTGAACCTAGACGCAAGGCTATTGCTGGCGTGCGTTTGTGTATTCAGTGTCAGTCTGAGGCGGAAAAGAAAGGTCGAGCGGCGTTGTACAATCGAGCGGGAAGCAAAGACAGTCAGCTACGATAACCCTTTTCACATGATTAACCGCCTTGTTTTTCTCCTGCTTTATTACTCTACGTAGGTTAGCGCTACGTACCTTTGACGGCTTTTTTATCGAATTTCCCCCTGCTTGATCTTCTCCAATATGATAAAATTTCGCCTATCTAAAAGAGTGTTTATGAGAACAAGTCTCGCGCTCTGTTTCTTTCAGAATATATTAAGGATGAGACTGTGGTAGACACTTACTCAACAGAGGTTAATAAGTTAGAGAAACTTCGCGCGGCTTGGTTGCCGGCGGTTGAGTTTCTTTTTGGCGAAGCCGTTGCAGAGGCTAAGTTTGATGGTTTCGACGTTCGCGATGACATCACTAAGCCAAGCATGATTTTTGCTTACGTAGACGAGCCGTATCGCTACACAATTCAGATGCCGGTCAGAGTCTTCACGAATGATGTGATGTTGCTGGCGGATGTGATTCAGGAAATGGTGCGAGGCTTGTTTCCTATCGGCACACAAGATGCTAAAACATCTGCACTTTGTGAAGGTGCCGCGGTGTTTGGTGCGATTACAGCGATCAAACAAGTGTTCGGTGAAGAGACTGTCGACTCTTATTTGAACGCATTGAAAGAGCAAGCGTTCTCTTTTTATGATGCGTTTTCATATGTCGCGGTTTTGTTAGCGGAAGACCCACAAGCGATCAAGAAACTACGCGGTGTGCAGCCTTTCTTGTACAAAGTAGAACGAGCTGATTTTGAGACTGCACAAGTAGAAATAGATCGTAAAATTAAAGATATTCTTTTATTGGCTTTTCGTGCCTGACCAGTAAAATTGAATAACAGATATAAAAATGCCGCGGTAACTCGCGGCATTTTTGTATGATAGTTAGGTTTTAATTCAAACAGTTCAATGCTTTTAAGGTGTCTTCTACCGCTTTGTCGATTGGAGTCGAAGGTTCTTTTCCTAATTGTTGAATCAGCTTAGTGTTGTTCATGCGAATAGGCTGTTGCCATAGGTACCTCATTTTCATTATCTCTTTTAGGGTTTCGTTAAATGGTGCGATGCAAGACATTAACCTCCAAGGAAAGGCAGAAATGTTAGGTGTTTCCCCCATGTGTATTTCCACAGCTCGACGAATAGTTTTTGCCATCTGCTCACCATCTTTATCCCAGAAACCATTCATATGAAAGGTTGAAAAAGCGTCTAAGGTATCGCGATTTTCGATCAGTTTGACCATAGTCGTCGCTACGTCTGGCAAGTAAGCCCATTGATGACCAACATTGAGAGTAGATGGATTACTGATGTTTTTGATTGGTTTATTAGGCTTTATTAATCCTTGAGAAAACCAGTTGTTAACGGCACTTGGACCAAAGAAATCCCCCGCTCTTACAATAATGACCTGCCCACCGTGTTCGGAAAAAACCTGTAAGCGACGTTCCATTTCTACTCGAATATGGCCCTTTTTAGTGACTGGGTTTTGTGGGGATGTTTCGTTTAGTAATGGGAAAGCATCTTGACCATAGTTATAAACAGTACCTGGAAGCACGATACAAGCGCCGATCTTTTTTGCAACGGCAATCGTATTGTCTAACATAGGTAAAACGAGCCTTCCCCAGCTTTTATAGCCGAGGGGATTAACGCCATGTAAAATCACCTGACAGCCTTCTGCCGCGGTCTCTACATCGGCTTGATTGAGTGCATCTCCTTTGAACCAAGTGATATTTTTACTTTCTGATGTTTGATTCGCACCTCGTTTGAGCGCGTGAATGTGCCACCCTGCATTATTTAATTGGCGTACCACTTCACTGCCAATACCGCCTGTTGCGCCTAATACTAAGGCTCTCTTTTGTTTTAATGGTGTATTCATCTTGCTTCTCCAAATTTAGTAGATTGATGAAGCAAGCTTAGATATTCTGTGAACTAAATGAAATTGACGATAATGATAGAGAGGCTATACGTTTTTGTATGAGTAAGGCCATTATGTGGGAGTTGTACCATTCATTTCTTGGAGTCATGCAGGAAGGTTCTTTATCGGCTGCCGCGCGATCGCTTGGTTCTACACAGCCGACCATAGGTCGACATATTGCTGAATTAGAGCGGGCATTGAATATTACTCTGTTCATACGAACGCAAGGCGGCTTAACACCTACTGAAGCGGCGAACGCCTTGCTTGGATCTGTGACTGAAATGGCAAGTATCGCAGCGGCGATGGAGCGCGTTGCCAGTCATCAAGGCGAGGGTATTCAAGGGACGGTCAGAATTACTTCCAGTGATGTAATTGGCATCGAAATTTTGCCTAACATGTTTACAAACATTGCAGAAAAATACCCTGATGTAAGCATCGAATTAGTGCTTTCAGACAAGATACAGAACCTTTTGAACCGAGAAGCAGACATTGCCATACGATTTTTTCGCCCCATACAAACTCAATTAATTGCGCGACGTATTGGCAGCATTGAGTTGGGTTTTTATGCTCATAAAACTTATCTAGAAAAGCACGGTGTTCCTTCGACTCTTGGTGACCTTGCACAACATAAATTGATTGGTTTTGATCAATTAACAGACTACATTCGCACCGTCTCAAAAAAATTGCCGTTTTCCCTAGAGAAAAGCAGCTTTAGTTTTCGGACAGACAGCAATGTCGCTCAGTTATCGTTAATTCGAGCAGGCGCTGGAATTGGTATTTGTCAGTCAAATTTAGCCCAGTGTGATGAAAGCCTTATTCGATTATTGCCCGACAACTTTACTTTTGAAATGGATGCTTGGGTGACTATGCATGAAGACTTAAGGAAAAGTCCTGTGTGCCAAGCGGTATTTGATGAACTCGTGACTGGATTATTAAGTTACGTGAATAATTGCTAATTTCTATGATTTTGGTTTTTGTACTGTAAGGCATTTTGATTGGAGAAAGTGTTACCGCCCAGCACACTGTACTGGACGGAAAAACGCATGACTATGGTTGCAGTTCGTGTAGCTCTTCACTGAACCATATTTTGCGTTTGAAGCGAGGGTTTTTCGATGACATATCGATTTTATAAGGATTGGCTTCGTGATTTTGGGGTAAGTCGAGTATATTGCAAAGCTCTTGAGCGAGCCATTTTTCTACTTTTAGTACCACCATCTTCTTACGCAAACGGCCTTGTTCATCACGGTTTAATATAGTGGGCAGCGTATTCAACGTTAAAATTTCGCCCAGTGCAGGGTGCGCCATACGTTCACGGCCTTCATCGCTGGCATAAAAATGCGATACGGCAAACACCATGCGTTGAGGGTTGATCTGCTTTAAAAATTGACAAGATTTAACCACGGTAGAACCCGTGCGGACCATGTCGTCGAATAACACAATACTGGCGCCGTCTAAGCCGTCGAATGTGTGTTCGCTTTCTTTGTGCAGCGTAATTTCAACTTTGCGTTCGTTGGTGCGTTCTTTGTCGAGCATGATGAACTTGGCTTTTTTCAGGCCAAGCGTTTTGTACATTTCTTTTACGAAATCACGCGCGCCTTTGTCTGGAGCACACAACACAAGGCCTTCGCCGTCTTCGCCGTAATGCAAAATATCTGAATTTAGCAAATAGTGCGCGTAGATTTCATACGGGATTAGGTTGTGGAAATCGCCTTCGAAGACTTCGGTAAAGATTTTTTGTACAGAATCAGAATGGTTATGGATAGTCATCACGGTGTCGACACCCGATAACTTAAGCATTTGTGCGTACAGTTTTGCGGTGAAAGGCTGGCCGTCAAATTTCTTAACGTCCTTAATATCACGTTCAAAACTGGTTTCACCTAAACTAATGTGCGGGCCGCGATCTTGTGCACTGTAAAACAGATCGGGTTCCACCAAGATGACGCGAGCGGCGCCGTTTTCTTTGGCGGCACGGGCAATGATAAAGTTCGACATGGCGAGTTCTTGGCGGCTTTTCACATGACTGCCAGTACTGACAATAATGACAGATTTACCCTTTAGCTTGCGGCCAATTTTATCAAAATCCGCCTCGTCAGAAATAAATCGAGGACAAAATTCAGAGTTCATGAACTGCTTCATACTGATCAAATCAGCGATATCATCGTACTGTCCCATTGCATAGGCAATGTCGATGGCAAATGGATTATCAGAAGAGTTACTAACAACTACGACATTAGTTGACTGACTGGTCGACAAAGTCATTAAAGATCCTTAACGAAGGGGTAGGGGATTTGGGCAGATTTTAATACGTGTGGACTTGTTTCGATAGGGCTTATTGAGGATAAATGGCATTTTTATGTCGATTAGGTGCCACACAAGATTGTTCCTGAGTATGGATTCAAGTGTAACCTTGGTGTCATTCTATTAATTCTGAAAACCCTTTAATGGAATGAATAGATAGGGGAAGCGCTATCCTGCTATATTTTGAGTTCAATCAGCTGGATCAATATGTCTAAACTCTAGGGGAAATAAGTATGAGTACGACGGACATTCGCAATATAAAAAAAACGTTGTTATCCGATAGTTGGTATACCTTAAATAAGTTTTCGTTTGAGTTGAAAGACAAAAATGGACAGTGGCAATATCAAGAGCGTGAAGCGTACGATAGAGGTAATGGTGCAACCATCTTACTCTACAACACTGAGAAAAAGACCGTAGTACTAACACGACAATTCCGATTGCCCACTTACGTAAATGGCAATCATGATGGGATGCTGATCGAATCTTGTGCGGGCTTATTGGATCAAGACAACCCAGAAGATTGTATTAAACGAGAGACACAAGAAGAAACGGGTTTTCATGTTGAGAGCGTCAAAAAAGTATTTGAAGCTTACATGTCACCCGGTTCAGTGACAGAAATGCTGTATTTTTTCGTTGCTCAATACTCTGACCATATGAAGGTGTCTGATGGTGGTGGCCTTGAACATGAACAAGAAAATATTGAGGTACTTGAATTAGATTTTCAGCTTGCTTGTTCTATGGTGGATTCTGGAGAGATTAAAGATGGGAAAACCATTATGCTGCTGCAATACGCTAAATTAAAAGGTTTGCTCTAATGTTGACTAACGTAGAAGGCAAGTTTGATGGTTATCCTGATGAAGTGAAAACCATCATGTTAGGGATGCGGGAATTGATTTTATCCGTAGCACAAGACAATCAACTTGGTACCGTTGAAGAATCGCTAAAATGGGGTGAGCCGAGCTATTATGTTAAAGGTGGCAGTCCAATAAGAATTGATTGGAAGCCCAAAGCACCAAACCAATATTACTTTTACTTTAACTGTAAAAGTACATTAGTTGATACCTTTCGAGAACTGTATTCCGATCAGTTTGAATTCGAAGGAAACCGCGCGATTGCGTTGAGACTGAATCAAGACGCCCCGCTTAATTGCCTACGGCATTGCATTGAAATAGCAATGACATACCAGAAAAATAAACATCTCCCCTTATTAGGGGCATAACTTTCATTGTCTAATTGAATCGGCGCAGTAACGGACACTGCATTTCCCCAGCACCGCACCATTAGTGCCGTTTGCTGGTGACCTATACGCCTTATCCAATACATCTCACTTTTGAATGGCTAAAACCATTTTTATTTGGGCGACTTAACTTTGTCTACATTGCTGATAACAACTCGGTGATCTTGGGCAGACTGCGCCGCGTGAGCAGATCAGCCGAGCGTCGCTTTCTATGCCGCGCTCGACCCAGTTGATATTGAGGATTTTCGCCACGCTCATCAGGTCTTTTTTGATGCTTTTCGGAATGTGTGAAGATCCACCGCCAGCAACGCATGCTTGCTTTAAATCATCAGCGATAGAAATAGCGTCTTTACCCTGCGCGTTTATTGCAGGGTTGAGGTCGATACCAGAGCAAAGTACGTGGCTGTTGCCGGCAAGGTCTTGCACTTTGACGGATTCACACGCGTAAATGCGCGGTTCGTTACCGACATTAAGGATAGATATTTGCGCGGACGATCCAGTGCTCGGTTCGCTAATTTTTCGAAATACCGCCCAATGTTGGCAAGGGTCTTCCACCATGCTCATGTTTCCCCAAGGTAGAGGAATGCCATTTCCTCGGTACACGGCTTTGAGTTTGCCTGGTGCGTAAGCGTCGAAATAATGCCAATGAGGGTAAGGCGAAGCGGCTGTCATACGGCGCATGGCAACGGATTCTGATACGCCTGCCAATTGCGCGGTATTAATCTCATAACCATTGCGATCCAGCATGTGCCGGAACGGGACTTTTGGACAAAGCAGCGCACCAGCAAAAAAGCTACATTCAAAATCTCGCCACGCGTGCAAAATATCTTGCGCGTCCATTCCTGAGGATTGCATTTTTGAATTTTGGGCTTGCAGGGGCGAAATTTCATTTCGGCCTGTGACCAATACATTTTTCATGCCGTCTTTGTCGTGCAGCACGGTATGCCCTATGTGTACCGCGAGATTGTATTTCAAACGCTGCGGTTGGGATTTCATTATCTGATTAATGTAAATCGTGTTTGGTGGATCAAAGAAAGACGTCACGACATGGCTTTCATCAATGCCCATACTCTCTAAAATAGACAAAGGTGTTTTACGAAACCATTTGATCTGCAAACCCATTTGTTTGGTGATGGCGACAATCTCATCAAGACTTAATGGCAAGCGCTTAAGACCAACGTCTTCTGCCGCTCGCTCCAAATCGGGAAAGTGGTTCTGGTTATGTTCCTGATGGGCGCGGATTAGCAGGTGGGCGAACTGTCGACCGCTGGTGCCTGTTTGAGAAAGCATTTCTGGAATGGCAATTTGCAATATTTCTTTGGAGAATAAAAAGTTTGGTTCTAGCGCCATGCCGCTGATACCCCCACCAGAGCCTTTCGATGGCGTAATGGCATCTTCTTCGGGAATATCATCTAAAAACCATTCGACATTTTTCTGAAAAACGCTGGCAATAACCTCCAAAACGTCTTCACTGGGAATACGTTTTCCTCTTTCTATCATTGATAAATATGACACAGACGGCGCGGATTCTGCGTCGATTTTTATGCATCTTGAAGATAAGTCTTCCATCGTCAAACGGTTACGTTTACGCAGGTTGCGGATTTTTGTGCCCAAAAAATGGGCTTTGCGATTAAGGCTATTTTTATTTTTCATTTTTGTAAAATTTACACTGTGTAATTCTTATTGTGAAATTTTATCTTAGTTGCGCATAGACTATAAATCAAGCAAGCGAGAACGGTTTTCTCAGCGGCTAATTTGATAAAGATAAGAATAAAGCTCACTAAAGAAGGAAAGCGAGATGAATATGCCCTTACCTAAAAATAACAGTCTGATCCACTCAGGGTTTTGCAACTTCATCAATGAAGAAGTGCTTCCCTTTCATACCATCGAGCCAACAAAATTTTGGCAAGATTTAGAACAATTAATCTCTGATTTAGCGCCGATTAACCGCCAATTATTAACGACTCGCGATGTTATGCAGCAGCAGATTGACCAATGGCATCTTGCTCAAAAAGGTCAGCCAATGGACATTCAAGCGTATGAGGATTTTTTACGTGAGATAGGTTACTTGGTAGAAGAGGGAGACGATTTCACCATCATGACGGATAACGTGGACGATGAAATTGCGACGCTTGCAGGACCGCAATTAGTTGTGCCAGTAAAGAACGCACGTTTTGCTCTGAATGCGGCGAATGCTCGCTGGGGCAGTTTGTATGATGCTTTTTATGGCACCGATGTGATTGCAAAAACTACTGGGCTTGAAACCAATAAAGGCTATAACGCTGCACGTGGTGAACAGGTGATTGCTAAAGCCAAAGCCTTTTTGGATGACGCATTTCCTCTTGAAAGTGGTTCTCATAAAGACGTGAGTAGTTATGTGGTTTATTACCACCATCTGCTGGCTTTCTTTGACGATGGAAGCCAAACCGGTTTGAAACAACCTTCTCAGCTGGTGGCGGTTAATGGTCAGCGCAGCGACCCTGAAGCGGTCTTATTGAAAAATAACGGCTTGCACGTAGAGATCCATTTTGATCGTAACGGCCAAAATGGTGTGAAAGATAAAGCCAACATTAATGACATTGTTATTGAGTCCGCACTGAGCGCCATTATTGACTGCGAAGACTCCGTTGCGGCTGTCGATGCTGAAGACAAAATTGATGTTTACCGCAACTGGTTGGGTTTGATGCAAGGCACGCTAGAAGCCAGCTTCGAGAAAGATGGACAAACGCAGACGCGTCGTATGAACCCTGATCGCTGCTTTACGGATTTGCATAACAAAGAGTACCGCTTGCATGGTCGTTCTCTATTATTGGTTCGAAATGTTGGCCACCTAATGGAATGCGATTTGATGCAGGACGAACTGGGCAATTTTGTACCAGAAGGCATCATGGATGCGGTGGTAACGGCTTTAATCGGAGCGTTGGATTTACAGCGTAACGAAGGCATACGAAACAGTCGCGCCGGCAGTATTTATATTGTTAAACCTAAGATGCATGGACCCGATGAAGTGGCGTTCAGTTGTGAGCTGTTTGGTCGTGTAGAGCAGATGTTGGGCTTGCCAAAAAATACCATCAAGATCGGCATTATGGATGAAGAACGTCGCACGACGTTGAACCTAAAAGAGTGTATTCGTCAGGCCAAATCGCGCGTGTTTTTCATCAATACCGGCTTTTTGGATCGCACTGGTGACGAGATTCATACCAGTATGCAAGCCGGACCATTTTTGCCAAAAGATCAGATTAAAAATCAGCCTTGGATTCAAGCGTATGAAAATCGCAACGTAGACATCGGCTTGCAGTGTGGTTTGCCGGGTAAAGCACAGATTGGTAAAGGCATGTGGGCCATGCCAGATGAAATGGCGGCGATGATGGAAGCGAAAATTGCGCACCCAAAAGCAGGCGCCAACACGGCTTGGGTGCCTTCCCCTACTGCGGCGACGCTGCATGCGCTGCATTACCATCAAATAAATGTGTTTGACGTGCAGGAGCGAATTAAGTCGCGTCCTAAAGCGAATCTAACAGATTTGCTCACGATTCCGACCATTCCTCACAACTTGACCTTATCAAACCAAGTGATTGAGCGAGAAGTTGAGAACAATGTACAAGGCTTGTTGGGCTATGTAGTGCGCTGGGTAGAAGCGGGTGTTGGTTGCTCCAAAGTGCCAGACATCAATAACGTGGGTTTGATGGAAGATCGCGCCACCTTACGTATCTCCAGCCAACATTTAGCTAATTGGCTGCTGCATGGAATTTGCGATAAAGCACAGGTAGATAACGTGATGCAGCGCATGGCCGTCGTTGTTGATGAGCAAAACAAAAACACCCAAGGCTATCGCCCGATGATGTCTCATGAATCAAAGAATACCGGGTCATCAAGCCTCGCGTTCAAAGCAGCACAAGACTTGATTTACAAAGGTGTTATTCAGCCTAACGGTTACACCGAGCCATTGCTTCATGCTTATCGCGTGCAGATGAAAGAAACGAGTTAAGCGAGCGAATTGAAAAAGTTTAAACATTTGAGCGTTACAAATTGATTAATTTAGACAACCTAAAAAGTGAGAAATGCTATGCAAACTTATAACAATAAAACCCAGCAAGCGAGTAATACAATCAATCAACAAGGCCCAACGTGGGCGGCAATGAACCCTGAGTTTGTGGCTAGAATGCAATTGCAAAACCGCTTTAATACGGGTTTAGATATCGCCAAATACACCGCTAAAATTATGCGTGAAGACATGGCTAGTTACGACAAAGACTCAGCAAATTACACTCAGTCTTTGGGTTGCTGGCATGGTTTTATCGGTCAACAGAAAATGATTTCGATTAAGAAACATTTTGGCACTACACGCAGTCGTTACTTGTACTTGTCAGGTTGGATGGTCGCGGCGATGCGCTCTGAATTTGGACCTTTGCCGGACCAGTCTATGCATGAAAAAACCTCAGTGCCAGCCTTGATCGAAGAATTATATACTTTCTTGAAGCAGGCCGATGCTCGTGAACTACAGCATCTATTCAAAGAAATGGATGACGCAAGAGAAGCAGGTGACCAAGTCCGCGAGCAAGCAGCGCAGAATAAAATTGATAACTTTGAAACGCACGTTGTACCTATAATCGCAGACATTGATGCCGGCTTTGGCAACGAAGAAGCCACTTATCTGTTGGCGAAAAAGATGATTGAAGCAGGCGCTTGCTGTATTCAGATCGAAAACCAAGTGTCGGACGCGAAACAATGCGGACATCAAGATGGTAAAGTAACCGTGCCCCACGAAGACTTTTTGGCGAAAATTAACGCAGTGCGTTATGCCTTTATGGAGCTGGGTGTAGACGATGGTGTCATCGTTGCGCGTACTGATTCTTTGGGTGCAGGTTTGACGCAAAAGATCCCAGTTTCACAAACGGCTGGTGATTTGGCTGAGCAATACAATGCTTTTATAGACGGTGAAGAAGTGACGTCTCTTGAGCAAATGAAATCTGGCGATATGGCGATCAAACTGGGCGATCGTTTGATTAAGCCAACTCGCTTAGCGAATGGTTTGGTGCGTTTTAAACCGAATACCGGTGAAGACCGCGTGGTATTGGATTGCATTACGTCTTTGCAAAACGGAGCAGACTTATTGTGGATCGAAACGGAAAAGCCACACATAGGCCAAATCGCGTCGATTGTGAATCGTATTCGTGACGTGATGCCAAATGCCAAATTGGTTTATAACAACAGCCCATCATTTAACTGGACGCTTAACTTCCGTCAGCAAGTGTTTGATGCATGGTTAGCGGAAGGCAAGGACGTAGCGCAATATCAACGTGAGAAATTGATGTCACAAGACTATGACGCCACACCATTGGCGGCCGAAGCAGATGAGCGCATTCGTTGTTTCCAAAAAGACGCCGCGGCGCAAGCGGGTATCTTCCATCATTTGATTACCTTGCCTACTTATCATACTGCGGCATTGTCTACGGATAATTTAGCGAAAGATTACTTTGGTGAAATGGGTATGTTGGGCTATGTAAAAGAAGTTCAGCGTAAAGAAATTCGTCAAGGCTTAGCCTGTGTGAAGCACCAAGACATGTCTGGATCAAACATGGGTGATGATCACAAAGAGTACTTTTCTGGAGCGCAAGCGCTTAAAGCGTCAGGCAAAGACAATACAATGAATCAATTCGCGGTCTGATTAAACGAATAATAATCTGATTGTATTGATATCAAAGGCCAGCAGTCTTCCCCCTGCTGGTCTTTTTTATTGGAAACGTTTTTTTAATTCGAGGTCATCAAACCGTCATGGCTAGCCTTTATCTTATGGTGAAAATAATCAAAGCACGGCAGTGCTATCACATTAATAGGGGTTGAAAATGACGGGTAAGATTTGGTTGGTTAGTTTGATTTCAATTGGTGTTTTATCGGGTTGTGCAAATAATGCAATGACGCAAGCGGCACCTAGTTTTGTGGATAATGTTTCGAAGCAGGGGAGTGAATTGCCTTATTCTGTATTGCGTGGGGACCTTATTGATAGCAAAACCAATCAGCCCTTTGACATTCGTAATGGTGGTTTTGGCTCTGCGATGACGGTGAATCCGAACCAATCGAATCAGTTTTACGCATTAACCGATCGTGGTCCAAACGCGAATTACACGGGCGAATACGGTAAAGGGAAAAGCTTCCCTGTAGCTTCTTATACGCCACGTATTGGTTTGTTCGAAGTAGAATCTGATGGCTCTATTTCTATGGTAAGAAGTATTTTACTCAAACGCCCAGAAGGCAGTTTAATCTCTGGTTTACCGAATACGTCTGCATTAGGTGGCACGGGTGAAACGCCGTATCATTCCAATGGACAACCCGTTTTAATGAATGACAGTAAACCTTATGACAAGGACACGAATCCTATTAAATTGGATGATTACGGTTTAGATGGTGAAGGTTTAGTCGCGCTAAAAGATGGTACATTTTGGGTGAGTGATGAGTATGGTCCCCATATTGTTCACTTTGATAGTAATGGCGTAGAAATCGGCCGAATTAACGCGTTTAAAAACGATACTCGCAATGTGTTCCATTTACCTGCCGTATTCCAACATCGTCGGGCGAATCGTGGAATGGAAGGTTTAGCCATTTCGCCAGATGAAACCACCTTGGTGGGTATTATGCAGTCGACCATGAAAAATCCAGATAAAGCGGCTCAAAAGGGCAACTTGACTCGTATCGTAACAGTGAACTTAACGGATGGTAATACTGAGCAATACTTATACCGCCAAGAAAAAGCCGAAAATGCAAATTCTGAGATTTCTACGTTGACCGCTAATCAATTTTTGGTCATTGAACGTGATGGCAGCTTCTTATTAGGTGGACCAAATGGTGAGTCTAAAGCCAACCCAAAGGCTCAGAAGCATGTGTATCGTATTGACTTAAGTACCGGTACACCGCTTTCTAGTGTTGCTTTATCGAGTTCTATCAAGCGAGATGAGAGTCACGGCTTGATGATTGATGGATTGACCTTAGAGCAATTCGCCAACACATATGGTTGGGATGCATTAGCAGAAAAAGGCATTAAACCGGTCAGTAAAGCGCTGGTGATCGACATGGTAAAAGCCGTTTCTTATCCACATGATAAAATGGAAGGCTTGTGGGTGATTGATGGCCATCACCTTGGTGTATTAAACGATGACGATTTTGCGACTTGGTCGACGAAAGGCAAACTAGAGCAAAAGCATCTTGATAGTCATACTATTGATTCGAATCGACTTTATATTATTAACGCCGATCTGATGGGCAATTAGTGACTTTAGATTAGGCTTTATGACGTTGAGTAAAGTAAAAAGGAATGCCGCAGTGCATTCCTTTTTTATGATGAGCAGTTTCTATTAATTTGATTTAGCTCATCACTCGACTCTGTACTAAGATTAAAAATTCAGTACATTATCCGCCATGGTATTGTTCCTTTCATTCACCTTGTTGTGGCGTTTGCCCTAAGAAAGATAGTATGAGTTTAGATTCGTTATTTTCTATTGCTCCCTATAGTTGGGGAGCGATTTTTACCTCTGTTTTTTGTGGCGTTATTGTTGGTTTAGAACGGCAGCTGAGAGGTAAGCCAGTGGGTATTCGAACCTCGGCTTTGATCGTCTTGGGAACCTATGTGTTTATTGCGTCGTCAATGTTTGTTGCTGCTGACATTACAGATCCATCTAGGATAATAGGGCAGGTGATTACGGGGATTGGTTTCCTTGGTGCTGGGGTGATGCTTTCAAAAGATGGAGCCGTCATCGGAGTGACTTCTGCTGCAACTATTTGGTCGCTTGCTTCCGTCGGTGTGTGTATTGCCATTGTCGATTCTTATGTGGCTATCAAACTGTCTCTCATCTTGGTTGCTATTTTATATGGAGTGGATCTTTTGGAAGAATATTCGTCTGCTTTTACTCGAGGAGTGCATTCAAAGTACAGTAGCTGGCGTAAAAGAAACTAAGACGCACTATTGTTTTATCCTATTAGAAATAGAGACCTAAGTGATGTCGTAATGTGAGTCAGTAGTAATCAAGATAAAATGAATTTTGATGAAACTAATGCCAATTGCCCCAGCATTTATTGCGTGCTTAGCCCTCCTTAAAAACACCTTTGTTTATATATTTATAACTATTGGATTGTTCTCTTTTGGTTGTGTGCTCTATTCGGACAGTTCTACGCAATTTCGTCCTTTGTCTTTGCCTCTATAAAGTGCTTTGTCCGCTCGTTTTATCATTTTAAGTGCATTGTCATGTTGGCCACGGCTATCGGTTACACCTAATGTGATGGTGATAGGAAGATTGAAATCACTGAATTTTTGTTTAGATATCACATTTTTAAGGTCATCAGCGATGAGTGCAGCCTGATTCTTTGTGGTATTTGGGAGAATGACAATAAACTCTTCACCACCAAACCGAGCAATGATGTCGCGCTTTCTCAGTGTGCTTGAAAGAATATTAGCGACTTCAATTAAACATATATCTCCAACGTCATGTCCGTATCTATCATTTATTTTTTTAAAGTAGTCAATATCAATTAGGATAAGACTTAAAGGTGAAGAGGCAATCGCTGTCTCCTCTAGCTCTTTGCTAAAGAGGGTGTTTAAGCCGCGTCTGTTAAGTAATCCAGTCAGTGGGTCTAGAGTGTTTTCTTCTTTGAGTTGCTTGGTTACTTCAGTGTAGCGTTGAAGAAAGAAGTGCCCAAAAAAAGCACTTAAAATAATGGAAATAGTAAGCCAAAAGCCACGAGCCGTAGACATCTCTTTGGAATAGACTCCGCCAGTTAAGTCTACAATATACTCACTAAATATGGTCGCCAAAATAGTACCTGCCACGAGGGTAATTGTAAGAGCCAAAGATTCACGATGCCCACCGAGAAGCGCTGCCAAAATTGGATAAAGTGGCAAAAAGTAGACCATTTGGCTATTAACACCACCGGATATTGCAAGAGTAGGAAGGATAATAATAAGGGCGATTAATAAAGAGAGGGTAGTCTCCCATTTTGGAAATAGGTTAAATCGCACTACAAAATAAAATCCAGTAATTAAAAATAACTCGGCAATACCAATCCACATAAAATAAATCGGCAAATCAATAAAGAAGGGTCTACAAATCAGCGAAAATACGATGGTAGTAAAGACGAGTTCTATGATTCTCAGAGTGAACTTATGGCTGAGTTCGGTTTGGATATTGTTAGACATGATAATGTGAAGTTGTTCCTGATACGGTTAATAGCAATGATTATTATTTTTCTATTTGATTGTTTAGTAAACATATTATTGATTGATCATACCCTAGATTCAAAGACTTATTAGTATCTTTCCTATTATTTTCAGTGTCGAGCGTGAGTGTTGTTACCGAGGAAAGAAGACAAAATTCAGCAAGTTCTTCGAAAGTGGAGAAGACTCAGTAAATTAGATAGAGCAGTATGTTAGATTGACTGACTACACTGTTTTTGTTGTAAGGAGTATTTTGTGGGATTGAAGAATCGGATTGTCGCGAGTAGTGTTCTGTCTGTTTGTGTGATGGCGTTACCGGTCCAGGCGGCGACATTTGAAGTACCAAGATCGTTTGAAATTATGTACGTTGACCTTGAAGGTGCAAGGCAGTTCGGTAACGACTTTAAGGTCGAGGTTGATGAAGGTCAGCACCAAATTGTCGTACGATTTAATAAATTGTTACGCAGTGGTGGGGATACGCAAGCGTATCAGTCTGAACCAATTGTGCTGGATTTACAATTTGGAAAGAATGATTATTTCACGGTGAAAGCGCCCTATGTTTCGACGAAAAAGCAGGCAGAGGCTTACTCCAAGGCACCTACGTTTAGCCTTTTTGATGATCGCAGTGGCAAAGAAGTAGACTATCAACACCAAATATTACCGGTGAAGTCTGGGTTTCAAAATACGCGTGATTACGTTACCGAAATTGAACGCCTTACGGCAAAAAACCAACCAATTATAAATGATGCTCCTGTCTTAGCTCCGGTTATTTTGACACAAAATGTTGCTCTAGAAATGATGCAGTTTTGGTATAACCGGTCTGATGACGCGACTCGTAAAGAGGTGCGTATTTGGATAGCGGATGATTTGTATAAATCAACGGTGTCCAATATTCAGCTAGAAATGTCGCAGTTTTGGTTTAATAAAGCCGACAGAGAAGCAAAAAAAGCGTTCCAAGCTTGGCTTGTAGAATGATATTTTAAGTTCAAGAGAGTTCAGTGTAAAAAAAACGCCCAGCGAATGCTGGGCGTTTTTTTCGTGTTTTAATAAAGAATACTGTCTCAGAAGATTAAGCAACGGCATCCGTTCTAGCGATTCTTTGATTGAATTTTCCATTCACCCAAAGAGCTAATAGGATAATACTGCCGCCAATAGCCAACCGAACGATGTCTGCGTCTCGGTTCCAGAAAACCACGTTGACGATAATGCCTGTTGGGATGAGTAGGTTGTTCGCAATAGCCAATGTTCCTACATCCACTGTTGTTGCGCCTTTATTCCAAGCAAAGTAGCCTAACCCAGAAGCGACAATGCCAAGGTACGTTAAAATAGACCACTGAAGTGTCGTTGTTGGCAGTTTGTCTGGGTTACCTAATACTAAGTAGCATGGAATAACGACAGCAAGAGCACCGATAAAAAACCAACCGAAAACGGTGCGCTGTGACAGATCGGGGCGTTCTTTTGCAATAATACGTTTATAACCTACTTGTCCTGCTGCGAAGCAAACATTGGCGCCCTGTACAATGAGTAAACCTTTAATAAAGCCTTCATCGATACCTTGGTAACGAATGGCTACCGCACCTAAAATAGCGAGCAGTGCGCTAAGAGCAAAGCCAATATTAAAGCGTCTATCCAGTAAGTCATTAATAAGGGTGACGTAAAGAGGTGTCATGACGGTGAACAGTAATACTTCGGGAACAGAGAGGTACAAGAAGGATTGGTAATAAAATCCGTACATGATGCCAAGCTGTAAAGCCCCGCACACCATTAATTTTAAAGCGGTTTTAGCTTCAATGTCACGTAGCTTTAAAAAAGGTAGAAAGACAATCGTGGCGAGCGCTACGCGCATTAACACAGAAAACCAAGCATCGACTTGACCAGCGAGATAAACGCCAATCAAACTAAACGAGAATGCCCATAAAAGGGTGACGGCAATAAGTATTGGCATGAGAATGGATTCCACTTAGATAATTTTGACGTAAGTTTAACGATTTACTCCCCGTAGGTAAATTAGTTTACTTTTTTTAATTTTGAAGTTTACTAATTGATGAGAGCGTCACAATCGTTGTTATTTTTTATGTTTATATCAAGACAAAAAATGGTCTATTGCTTTTGTTGAGGAGGTTGCTTGTGCGCCTTAAATTTTAGGATTGAAAGGGCGATAACGTTTTTAATTTTGCGGATTTGATATAGGCTACTTTGCTTCGTTAGATATGAATTGGAAAGATGATGATATTGGCGTTAGAGTCAGGTTTTGAAAGCCGTTGTCAGGTATTTTTACACACACAGGGAGCAGCGGATGTTGCCCACGATTTAAGTCATATTTATCGTGTGGTCAAAACAGCCAAACAACTGGCTACGGAAGAGGAGGCGGATTTGGCTGTGGTGATTCCTGCAGCGTGGTTACATGATTGCGTGTCTTTACCGAAGAATCATCCTGAACGACATCTTGCTTCGACTTTGGCTGCGGACAAAGCCATTGAGTTTCTTAAATCGATTGATTACCCCTGTGAATACTTTGAATCAATTCACCATTCCATACGTGCTCACAGTTTTAGCGCTAATGTTTCTCTTAAAAGCCTAGAAGCTAAAATAGTACAAGACGCTGATCGCTTGGATGCGTTGGGAGCCGTTGGTATTGCACGTTGTATGCAGGTGAGCGGTGCGCTCAATAGAACTTTATATTCACTTGATGATCCGTTGTGTGAAATGCGTCAGCCGGATGATGAGCGTTATTCAATAGACCATTTTTATAATAAACTTTTTCGTATTGCGGATAGTCTCAATACACCGTCAGCTCAAGCAGAAGGGAGGCGCCGCGAAGCCGTAATGCGAGTGTTTTTACAACAATTGGCGCTGGAAATTTAGTTCATGAATTGTTTAAGTGTTTACTTTGAAAATACTGAATTTTAACGTGTTTTTGCTTTTAAAATATTTAACGTAAAAGTGCGACTGATTTGATTTGAGCTATGACAGTTTGACCTTTTTGAAGCTTTAGTTTGTGGGCGGATAATGTGGTTATTCTGGCTAACATTGGGGTGTCGCCAGCTAAGAGCCGAACCATGATCATGCTAGGGTCTTTGGTATCTGCAATCATGTCATCAATTTTAACCGTTAGTCGGTTTAGAATGCTTGAATCGTCATGTTGACTGAGGGATAGGCTCACATCTTTCGATTGAATTCTTAAACGCAGAGTATCTCCTAGTTTTTCATTTCCTTGCTTAACGGCAATAACGTGGTTTTCAAAACTGATCCATGAAAGCCCCCATTCTGCTTCTTGTCGTGTGACGACACCTGATATCACAACACTGGCGTCTTGATACCGAGAAAATGAGGTGCCGAGTTTGCCCAGTAATGTTTGTGTTTTTCCTTCTTCTATTACCTTACCTTTTTCTAAGACAACCATATAATCCGCTAACCGAATGACTTCATCTAATGAGTGACTGACGTAAATGATAGGGATTTTTGCACGCTGACAGATTTGTTCTAGATAAGGGAGAATTTCTTGCTTTAAGGCATCGTCTAACGCGGCCAACGGCTCGTCCATCAGCAGGAGTTTAGGTTGAATGAGTAGTGCTCTGGCGATGGCAACTCGTTGGCGCTCACCACCAGACAGTTGCGATGGGTATTGTGGAAGCACAGACTCAATACCCATTAATTGAATGATCTCTGAATAGGAGATAACGGATTGGTTCTTATCGGCCCGTTTTATGGCAAATTGTAGGTTCTCTTGCGCGGTAAGGTGAGGGAATAAATTCGCGTCTTGGAATACGTAGCCTATTGGTCGCTTGTGAGAAGGCAATGGTGTTTTACTAGTTTGCCATGGTTCGCCATTGAGGCTTATGTGGCTTTTTGAGCTTTTTTCTAGTCCCGAAATGCAACGTAATAACGTCGTTTTACCTGATCCAGATGGACCAAATAATGCGGTTACACCGACGCTTGGGATTTGTAAGTCGACATCCAGTCTAAAGCCAGGCGTGCCTTCTCGCTGCTGTTCAATCCGAATATGCAGAGTGTTAGCAGGTGGGCCAAGCGTCATAATAAACCACCGGACATTGTGCTATTTTTTTGACGTTTCTGGATGCTGTATAAAAAAACGAGCACGGTAAAAGCAAAGGCGATCATTAATAACGAAAGTGAGTGAGCTTGTCCGTATTCTAAGGCTTCAACATGATCGTAAATCTGTACGGAAATGACTCTGGTTTCGTTGGGAATATTACCACCAATCATTAACACGACACCAAACTCTCCAACGGTGTGAGCAAAGCCTAAAATAGCAGCACTGATGTAACCGGGTTTTGCTAATGGAATGACGACATGAACAAATCTGTCCCATGGTGAGGCTCGTAATGTCGCTGCGGCTTCAAGGGGGCCTTCTCCAATAGATGCAAATGCGTTTTGAATAGGTTGAACGACGAATGGCAGTGAATACACCATGGAGGCAACGACCAGTCCAGTAAAGCTAAAAGGAAGTGGGGCGATTCCAAGTTGACCGAGTAGTTTTCCTATGAAGCCTTCTGGCCCTAATAAGAGTAACAGGTAAAATCCTAGTACCGTTGGGGGTAATACAAGAGGCATAGCGACAATCGCGTTGATAGGACCTTTTAGCCAAGACTGAGTGCGAGTTAACCACCAAGCAATGGGGGTGCTGATTAGGATAAGCAGTAACGTCACTAGGCTAGCAAGTTTTAGTGTTAACCATATTGCCCCGATATCTTCCGGACTTAATAGCATTCAGCGTTTACCCATAATTAGTCTTACTCTGTGGAATAACCAAATTGGAGAATTTCCTCTTGAACATCGACACGCATTATAAATGCCATAAAAATATTCGCTAATTCGATATTATGTGTACGAGTCAGAATAACGGCAGCTTGGTTGATTTTACCATGGAGCTTATTAGGCACGCTTATAAAATGGCCTTTTTTTTGCCCTGTTAATACCTGCGATAAGGCGACAAAACCTATTTCAGCATTTTGCGAATACACAAACTGATACGTCTGCCCTATATTTTCACCTTGTACTATTTTGTTCTTAACGTCGTCCCAGATAGGTAAATTGCGTAGGCTTTCTTCCGCTGCTTTGCCATAAGGGGCTAATTTTGGATTGGCAATGGCGATACGTTTTGCTCTCAAAATAGCGTCTTTCAAGACGATTTCAGGAATGGGGTTTATTGACCAAAGTGCCAATTTTCCTCTGGCATAAATAATCAAGCTGTCTGGTAGTGCGAGTTGTTCTTTGATGAGAGTTTGTGGTTTGGTTAAATCCGCAGAAAGAAAAATATCATAGGGTGCATTATTTTTAATTTGTGCGAAAAATTTTCCTGAGGAACCAAACGACAGCTGTAACGAATGTCCTGTTTCTTGCTCAAACTTTGCCGCTAGCTGCTTTATTGGTGATATGAAGTTAGACGCAACAGCTAAACGTAAGGTGTCTGCAAGAGAGGGAGAAGGGCTAAATAATATACAAAAAAACAGGACAGAGAGAACAATTTTCTTAGCGTAGATTTGAATATGTTGAGCAACTAAAAGCGTCTTGTCCGTCATGCTTTTTCATGTGATCCAAGTTTTAAGGCGATACTACTAAGCCAGTAATAAATAACAATTCCCTTGCTCTATACCGACTGTCGCCTTTTTCAAATGGCTGCCTATGCAAGGACCAATAATGCAAGTGCCATCCAGTGGAGAAAAAAGGGCACCATGGTGATGGCACTTTAAATAATCTCCTTCTTCATCTAGCACAGAGTCAGACGAACAATTTAATGGTTTCTTTTGATGTGGGCAAAGGTTTTCATAAGCAATGATTTGCCCTTTTTGCTTAGTGACTAAGAAGTTATATTTTTCTACTGTGATGTTCAGCGCTTTGCCTTCAGGAAGGTTTTGCGTATTAGGTATAAGATGTTTATTAAACACGTGATTACCGCACTTTTTTATAATGAATGTTGTTTATTTCTACAGAATTGACGCTTTCCATAATGATGCGAGTTAGGATGGTTTTTTATAGAAATCGCGTTCTCGTGGTGTTTTCTTTCAATTCTGATGCCGACTTCATGTATATAATTAAGGAAAATGTCAGTTAAATAAACTTTCCGTGAGCAAAGACTCTAAAGCGCTACGATAGATGAGTCAATATGTAAGAATTAAGTTAGTTCGTTTTTGATCGTTGCCTGCGTGCAATAAGCTCCTTATACTAACCTGCTATGCCTAAAAAAACGCCAATAAAATCTTCACGTAAGTCATTGACTCAACCGAAAAAAACACCTAAATCTTCTTTTTTGAAGAGGATGTTTCGTATCCTTTTTAAGTGGGGGGTTATTTTTAGTTTGGTGGCCAGTATTCCTTTTTCTGGTTGGGTGTGGTGGTTAAACGGTCAGGTTGTTAGTCGTTTCGAGGGGCAGAAATGGCAAGTTCCTTCGGAAGTTTACAGTGCGCCCATCATTCTGATAAGTGGTGCACCTTGGAAAAAGCAAGACCTCGAAAACCTCTTGGAGGAAACTGGCTATCGATTTGGCAGAAACAGCCAGAAAGTCGGTTGGGCCGCTCGAAGTCGAACAAAAGTTAGCGCGCATTTACGTTCCTATGTTGACCACCTTGGCTTTCATGAAAGTGAAAGACGTATTTTTTCTTTTCAAAATGGGCGTTTAGTGATTCAAGCCTTAAACGGCGATGAAATAGACGAAGCACGAATTGAACCTCAGCGCATCGGTTTCTTGTATGGCGGCAACACCGAAAGCCGTCAAATCTTAACGTACGATGAAATCCCCAAGCCTTTAATGGCTATTTTGATCGCGGTAGAAGATCAGGAATTTTACCAGCATTGGGGGATTTCGTTGACGGGGATTGCTCGTGCGGTGGTGGTCAACTTTACTCACGGTTCTCGTCGTCAAGGTGGCTCGACGCTGACTCAGCAGCTTGTTAAAAATATGTATTTGAGTTCAGAGCGAACGTACACTCGAAAGCTGACCGAAGTCGTGATGAGTTTGTTACTTGAATATCATTATTCGAAAGAAGCCATTATTACCGCTTATATGAACGAGGTATATTTGGCTCAATTAGGCAGCAGTGCTTTGCACGGGTTTGCAGCGGCTAGCCAGCATTTCTTTGGCCGTCCAGTGAACGAGCTTAACATTGATGAATTTGCTCTTTTAGTGGGCATGGTAAAAGGTCCATCCTTGTATAACCCTGAACGCTCTCCAAATCGAGCAAAAGCTCGGCGTAATACAGTATTGGCGGTATTAAGAGATCAAGGGCGCTTATCTGATTCAGACTACAAGCGCTTAATAGAGCAACCTATTCGCCTTGCCAGTAAGCAAAAAGAGCGTTCTGTCTATGGTGATTATTTGGATTTGGTGGCGATGCAATTGTCACGAGATTTTGATGAAGCCACATTGGCGACAAAAAATTTACGCATTTATACCGGTGTCGATATACGTGCTCAGCGAGCGGCGAGTATTGCCATGCGACGTCAAGTGGCTGCGCTAGAGCAGCGGGACCCTAAGTTGAAGGGGCTGCAAGGCGCTATGGTGGTTACCGATAGATTGTCAGGTCAAGTGCGTGCCGTTGTAGGATCTAGTGGTCAGCATTACACCGGGTTTAACCGCGCTTTAGGGGCGGTCAGGCCGATTGGCTCATTGGTTAAGCCCCCACTTTATTTATCTGCTTTAGCAACAGGGCGCTACACTTGGTGGACTGAAATCGAAGATAAACGTCTACGTTTTAATGTTGGTGGTCAGATTTGGGAGCCAGAAAACTACGATAGAAAGACCCATGGTGTTGTGCATCTTTATGAAGCGATGGCGAAATCTTATAACTTGGCGACTGTTTCATTAGCACAACAAATTGGTTTTGATCGGGTGGGTGATACCTTACGTCAGTTAGGCGTGAAGCGTTCCTTTACGATGCATCCAGCGATGGCGTTAGGCGCGTTGGAGTTATCGCCATTTGAGGTGTCGCGCTTATATCAACCTATTGCTTCTCAGGGAAGGAGTAGTGAACTTGGTGTGGTGCTTGCAGTGATGGATCAAAATGATCAGCTATTGAAACGCTTTGATCGTAAAAATGATGTCCCTTTTACGGATGCTTTGTTGGCGGTAACGCTGGATGGTATGACAAAAACACCGAAAATTGGTACCGCTCGAGCGGCTCAAGCGGCTTTTCCAAATTTGAATTTCGCAGCGAAAACAGGCACGACTAACCAGCAAAAAGACAGCTGGTATGTGGGGATTACGGGTGACTATTCTTCTATAGTCTGGCTTGGTGATGACGATAACGTACCATTAAGTATTACTGGTAGTAGTGGTGCTCAGAAAGTGTGGATTGATTTTACTAAAAATGTAAACCCTAGATCATTGCCTGATAGTTTGCCCAGTGGTGCCGCAAGATTCAATGTATTGGACAGTAAGTTTCAGATGGCGGCGGATCGCTGTGAGGATAAGGTCTCGCTCGCTTTTATTTTAGGCACGGAACCAAAAGAAAGTAGCTCTTGCTTCTGGCCTTTTTAAATTTAGTCAGATGAAAAGTAAAAAAATTATTGGTAATTGATTTGTCTTACATTGCCTCTTAGGTTATTGAAAATTAACAATTTAGTGGTTTTTATTTTCCTCATGCCTTTACGAGCATAGAGTTTAAGGTTACTTTGTAAAAGATTGCAGTAAAAGAGTTGGTTAGGTGCTCGTTGGAATGTAGCATTATTTTTATTTGCAAAAGAAAAAGTATCACTTGTTGTTTTAATTTTACTTGTAAGGAAGTAGTGCTATATGCGACTGCATGCATACATGATTAGCTGTTTGATGGCGGTAACTTTTTTTTATACAGGCGTTGCATCTGGGGAAGGGGTTCCACCCCAGCCGTCTTCGTGTACCTCTCTTACTGCGTCGGGAAACTCCGAATACCCTCCTTTTTTGTGGCGGGAGAGCCCAACATCCATTGAATTAAGCGGCGTTAATCGTTTTATTATTGATGAGCTAAGTCAGCGTATTAATATTCCTATTAAACTTATTCATGTTGGTCCTTGGTCTCGCGCTCAAACCGAAGTGAAAAATGGTCGAATTGATTTAATGGCAGGCGCTTTTTATACCAATGAACGTGCGGATTATATGGATTACTTTACGCCAGTGATGTTGCATACGACGAGTGTGGTTTGGCAGCGCAAAGACAAGATGTTTCTATTTAGTAAAAAAGAAGATTTAGAAGGAAAATGGGGTGTCACCGTTATTAATAATAGCTTTGGTCAAGAGTTCGACCAGTATGCTCAACGTAAACTTAATATATTAGCGGTAGCGAGTTTGTCGCAAGCTTTGCGCATGCTAGAAGCGGATCGAGTAGATTATGTTTTGTACGAAAAAAACCCAGCTTATGCTTATGCTACTATGATGAATTTGTCGGAAACGATTGTTCCTGTCATGCCTAACATTAGCAGCGAAGGTTTGTATTTGACTATGTCTAAGAAGTCATCTTGTAATGACAGTAGTATTAAGCGTCGTATTGCGATTGCTTTGCAGGAAATGAAGCAAGATGGTTTTACTGAAAAAGCGCTGGTGGATGGAGTGCAAAAGTGGGAAGCGCGTAGCCGCGTAAATTTATTACTAAAATAAAATAGTAGGAGGCGCGAGGGTGTCGCCCCGGCCTCCCTACTTGTACCATTGCTTTATTGAGAAAGTTATTTATTGAGTAAGGATTGGTATAAATTGATCCATTGATCTGTCACTGCGTCCCAGCTGTAATCGTATCTCATCGCATTCCTCTGTTTTTCCTGCCACTTTTCATTGTCATTGAAGCATTCCATACAGCGTTCCATTGCTGATTTTAAGGACTCTGCGTTGGCTTCTTTAAAGACGAAACCATTGGCGCGCCTTTTATCCTCAAGTACAGCATCCTCAAGTACGGCACTCTCAAATACGGTATCCGCTAATCCGCCAGTGTGCCTTACAACCGGTAATGTTCCGTATTTCAGAGCATAAAGCTGAGTTAATCCGCAGGGCTCGAATCGAGATGGAATGAGAAGGGCGTCGATACCGGCTTGAATCCGATGAGAGTAGTCTTCAAAGTATCCGATGCGAACCGCTACTTGTTCAGGGTAGGTTTTTTGTAGTGCTAAATACCCAGATTCTAAATGCTTATCTCCTGATCCAAGAACTACAAGCCGTGCGCCTTTATCCAATAGAGCTGGCATAACTTCTAGAACAAGGTCTAGCCCTTTTTGTTCTGTGAGTCGACTTACGACACCAAAAATAGGTTTGCTGGTGTCTTCTGATAAGCCATTTTCTTGTAATAAAGCGAGTTTGTTTGCTTGCTTTTGATCGAGGCTTTCTACATCGTAGTTATGTGGAATCAGCGTGTCTTTTTCTGGAGACCATTGATCGTAATCGACACCATTTAAAATGCCAGAGAGCTTCTCTTGCATCGCTCGTAGTGTGCCATCTAAACCATCGCCATATTCAGGTGTTAATATTTCTTGAGCGTAGGTTGAGCTCACTGTAGTGATGGCGTCGGCATACACTAGTCCTGCTTTTAGTCCAGAGAAGCGACCATAGAATTCCATTCCGTGAATACTGAGTAATTCGGGTGATAAATGCATGTCGACAAATTTATCCATGTCAAAGCTGCCGTTATAACGTAAATTATGAACGGTCGTGACAATGGGAAGATGTTCTGTTTTCCACTCCTCTAAATAAGCCGCTGCAAAGCCTGTTTGCCAGTCGTTTAGGTGGAGTATGTCGGCTTGCCAGTCCATCAAGTCACCATGTAAGGCTAATGTAGCGGTGGCCCATGATAGCGCGGCAAAACGTATATGATTATCTGTAAAGTCTATGCCATTTTTATCGACATAAGGGCCATCTTCTCGTTCGTAAAGCGCTTGGCATTGTAGCAGCCAAATAGGCGTATCGTTTTCTGGTATATGGGTCTCAAGAAGGAGTAAATCACCGACTCCAAAAGGATTTCCTAGGTTGATACTCTTTTGAATAGGCGCTACCTTTTCAAGTATGCCTCGGTAAGCTGGCATGATGAGTTTGACATCGTGGCCTTTGTTTCTTAAAGCAACAGGGAGTGCGCCAGCAACATCGGCCAGTCCACCGGTTTTTATTAAGGGGTAAATTTCAGAGGCTGCAAATAGTATCTTCATTGTTGGGCATCTTATTGATTTGGAATGACGATCAGAGTATACCTAAATGTAACTTAATAGAGTGTGTTGATAAAAATTTTAAGGGCATCACATGGATTTAAATACGGCGCGTATGAAAACTTTGTCCATTATTTTAGCCGGTGGACGTGGCTCAAGGTTAAAACAATTGACGGATAATCGTTCTAAACCCGCAGTGCCTATTGCTGGTAAGTATAAGATTATTGATTTTCCACTTTCTAATTGTATCAACTCGGGGATGCGGCGTATTGCTGTTCTGACTCAATATCGATCTCATACTTTGAATCAGCACGTGCAAAGAGGTTGGAACTTTTTACGCTCAGATTTTAATGAGTTTATTGAACTTTGGCCTGCTCAGCAGCAAACGGGTAGCGATTGGTATCGAGGGACTGCTGACGCTGTTTATCAAAACTTGAGTATGATAGACGGGTTGGAAAGTGAATATATTTTGATCCTAGCGGGAGATCATGTTTATAAACAAGATTACAGTCTCATGTTACAGGATCATATTGAAAGTGGTGCGGATGTTACTGTTGCTTGTATAGAGGTGCCTCTGAAGGAAGCAGATCAATTTGGCATTATGCATGTTGATGAAAACGATAATATTATTGCTTTTGAAGAGAAACCTTCTAATCCTCCAACGATGCCAGGCAACCCCGATGTATCTCTTGCTAGCATGGGAATTTATATTTTTAATACCAAATTCCTGTCAGAAAACCTGCGATCTGACGCCCATGATGAGGAGTCCAGCCATGATTTTGGAAAAGACTTGATTCCGTTGTTTGTTGGTCGTAGTAAGATTAAAGCGCATCACTTTTCTCAGAGCGTGATTCATAACACAAGCTATCCTGACACCCCCTATTGGCGTGATGTGGGAACCTTGACAGCGTACTGGGAGGCTAATATGGATTTGACTCGGTTGGTACCTGAGTTGGATTTATACGATGAAGATTGGCCTATTCGAACCGCTCAATATCAGCGCCCAGCCGCCAAGTTTAATTATAATTACGAAGAACGCATTGGTACGGCATTGAACTCGGTGGTGTCGGCGGGTTGTATAGTTTCAGGCTCAACGGTTGAACAATCCATTTTATTTAACAATGTGAGAGTAAACTCTTTTTCTCATGTGAATAAGTCTGTTGTGCTTCCTCGTTGTGACATAGGTCGCTATTGTCGTCTAACGAAAGTGGTAGTCGATTCGGATTGTTGTATTCCAGAAGGGACGGTTATAGGTGAAGACCCTATTGCTGATGCGGCTCGTTTTTATCGCAACTCCGATGGTATTACGTTAGTCACACAGGGCATGATCGAAGCCATGTCTAAGTGACTTTAGGTTAGGTTTTATTCTTTTTTGAAAACCGCTCTTTTGAGCGGTTTTTTTGTTTCTGAGTTAACGTTGGAAGGGGGCTTTTCGATTAGATTGGACAACTTAATAGCAGGCTATTGTCTTTGTGCGTCTTGAAAAATCATAAATGAGTCGCATTAGTAGAGTTTGGTTTTATCATAGAGTCACCAAGAGGGTTATCCCCGTAACCTGTGGATAACCCTCTTGGTGACTCTATGATAACTCACGTAAAGCCAGTCGTTATGCCGCTTTGATCATTGGTGTTCATTTCTTCTTCAGTCTTTGATTTAGCGAACATTATTTAGCTAGAATAGCGCATATATTACTTACCAATGAGGAGATTTCATGTTTACGGGTATTGTTCAGGGCACCGCGACGGTTCAAGCAGCCAGTCAAATTGGGCGTAATAAGCGTCTAGACGTGGTATTTCCTACTGGGGTCATGTTAGGGCAACAACTGGGTGCAAGTGTTGCGATCAACGGTGTTTGTCTTACTGTGGCTGAAATTGGCCATGATGTACTGACATTCGATGTGATTGATACCACGTTAATGCTGACAAATATTGGTCTTTTACAGGCTGGCGACTCTGTGAATTTTGAGCGTGCGGCAAAAATGGGGGATGAAGTAGGCGGCCATATTATGTCTGGTCATATCATGACGTCCGTGAGTGTGTCGCGTATCGAAAAAATAGAAGAAAGTGTCCATATTCGCTTCACCACGGACCGTCAGAATGAGGTAGACGCAAGGCGTTATTTATTTAACAAAGGCTACATTGGATTAAATGGTTCGAGTTTGACAATCAGTGACATTGGCAATGATTGGCTGGAGGTTTCTTTGATCCCAGAGACACTCAGATTGACGACGTTTGGTTCTCTGTCGGTTGGCGATAGAGTGAACTTAGAAATCGATGCACATACTCAGGCAACCGTAGATACTGTCGAGCGTATTCTAAAAGAGAGAGGCATTGTTTTACCGTAAAGATCACGCTTGTATCAATGGTATTGACTCTAACGCGGTTGATCTTTGAAATAAATGGAGTCCTTGCTCGATTTTCGGTAGAATGCACGCCAATTTCTATCCTGAAAACGTGTTGATAACTCTTTTAATTAGATCGATATCATGATGCGAACTAGTTTATGTAACATTTGTATTGAAAAATGTGCATATCCGACCGATTTATCAACAAGTTATCATTCAAGTATCGCTTTTAAAGTGTGAGTAAATAGTGTCCTCTAATAATCTTAAGCACATACGCAATTTCAGTATCATAGCGCATATCGACCATGGGAAATCGACCTTAGCAGACCGTTTTATTCAAATCTGTGAAGGGTTGAGTGAACGAGAAATGTCCGCTCAAGTTCTTGACTCAATGGATATTGAGCGTGAACGTGGTATTACCATTAAAGCCCAAAGTGTGACGTTAGACTATCATGCAAAAGATGGACAAACGTATCAACTGAACTTTATCGATACGCCTGGGCACGTGGATTTTTCCTATGAAGTATCTCGCTCCCTTGCCGCTTGTGAAGGGGCTTTACTGGTGGTTGATGCCGCTCAAGGTGTAGAGGCTCAATCGGTCGCTAACTGCTACACTGCAATAGAGCAGGGCCTTGAAGTAATGCCTGTTCTGAATAAAATTGACTTGCCTCAAGCCGAGCCCGAACGAGTCTGTGCCGAAATCGAAGAAATTATTGGTATCGACGCAATGAATGCGGTGACTTGTTCCGCAAAAACAGGTGTGGGTGTAGACGATGTTCTAGAGCGTTTGATTGCGACAATTCCACCACCAGAAGGGGATGTCGATGCGCCGCTGCAAGCGCTGATTATTGACTCTTGGTTTGATAACTACTTAGGCGTGGTTTCTCTTGTTCGTATTAAACAAGGCACGTTACGTAAAAAAGATAAGATTTTCATCAAATCGACCAAACAAGCTCACCCAGTTGACATGGCGGGTATTTTTACACCAAAACGTAAAGAAACGGGTGTCTTAAGAGCGGGTGAAGTGGGTTATGTTGTAGCCGGTATTAAAGACATTCACGGCGCTCCCGTTGGTGATACCATCACGCATGCTTCTACTCCAGATGTTGCCCAATTAAAAGGCTTTCAAAAAGTGAAGCCGCAGGTTTATGCGGGTGTTTTCCCAGTTAGTTCTGATGATTTTGAAGACTTCCGTGTTGCATTGAATAAACTGACATTGAACGATGCGTCTTTATTTTTCGAACCAGAAAGTTCGGATGCTCTAGGGTTTGGTTTTCGTTGTGGCTTCTTAGGTATGCTGCACATGGAAATCATCCAAGAGCGTCTAGAGCGTGAATACAATTTGGATTTGATCACTTCGGCACCGACGGTAGTGTATGAAGTCGAGTTGAATAATGGTGAGATTGTCAATGTAGATAGTCCATCAAAAATGCCTGATCCTGGCACTATCAAAGAAATGCGCGAACCAATAGTGGAAGCCAATATATTGGTGCCACAAGAATACTTAGGCAATGTCATTACCTTGTGTATAGAAAAGCGTGGCATTCAAAAAGACATGTTATATGTTGGTCGACAAGTACAGTTGCGTTACGAATTACCGATGAGCGAAGTGGTTATGGATTTTTTTGATAAATTGAAATCTTGTAGCCGTGGTTTTGCGTCTTTAGATTATAGCTTCTCTCATTTTAATGCCGCTCCATTATGCCGTTTGGATATCTTGATCAATGGCGAGCGAGTGGATGCATTGGCGCTGATTATGCACAAAGACAACGTGCAATATAAAGGGCGTGCTTTGTGTGAGAAAATGAAAGAACTAATTCCTCGTCAAATGTTTGATGTGGCGATTCAGGGTGCAGTCGGTGCAAAAGTCATTTCTCGAACGACGGTTAAAGCATTACGTAAAAACGTGATCGCCAAGTGTTACGGCGGTGATGTAAGTCGTAAGAAGAAACTCTTACAGAAACAAAAAGACGGTAAAAAGCGCATGAAGCAAGTGGGGAATGTTGAAGTACCCCAATCTGCTTTCCTTGCAGTTTTGCAACTGGATAGCTAGCCAGACAATCAACAGGTGCGCAAAGGTGCACCTTGATGGAGAAATGAAGTATGGGTTTTGATTTCGAATTGATACTGGCCATAGCGTTTTTGGTGACGGGTGTTTTCTGGGTTTACGATCGCATTGTGTATTTTCCTAAACGAAAAGCAGTATTGGCTAACATGGCGCCGGAAACTCGAAGTGCTATCAACAAGGATGCGCAACAACGATTAGCAGAAACACCTAAATTTGTAGTGGAAGTGAAGTCTTACTTCATCATAATAGCGGTAATTTTTGGTCTTCGATCATTCGTTGTAGAGCCTTTTCAAATTCCATCTGGCTCTATGTTGCCTACGTTGAAAATAGGCGATTTTATCCTCGTCAATAAGTTTGACTACGGCCTTCGTTTGCCTGTTTTGAATACCACTATCATTCCGACGACTCAGCCAGAACGTGGTGATGTGGTTGTTTTTAAATATCCTCGTGATCCTAGTATAAACTACATTAAACGCTTAGTAGGTCTTCCCAGAGATAAAATAAGTTATCGCGATAAAGTATTGACGGTCAATGGGCAGCAAGTTAGTAAAGAACTTTTGGCTAAGTTACCTGTGTCTTTGAATCCGAGTCAAGAGCCAGTTGAGCTGTTTAAAGAGAATCTAAGTGGTGTGCAACACAACATTTATAATAGTTTTCGATTTACACCTCATGAAGGAGACTGGGTTGTTCCTGAAGGGCATTACTTTGTGATGGGAGACAATCGAGACAATAGCTCAGATAGCCGATTTTGGAGCTTTGTGCCAGATGAAAATATGAAAGGCCGTGCTTTTTATGTGTGGCTGCATTGGGATGATTTTTTTAGTATCCCGAGCATTAAAAATAACGGTTTGATTGAATAAGTATTTTTTGGAGAAATTTTGAGTTCATCGTATCAGAAGCTGAGTCGGCGAATTGGTTACTTTTTTGCTGACCTTGGACTGCTTGAGCTGGCGCTAACGCACCGTAGTTTTGGTGGGAAAAATAATGAACGCCTTGAGTTTTTGGGCGATTCCATCCTTAACTACGTGATTGCTGAGGATCTTTTTCATCGCTTTCCAAAAGCCAAAGAGGGCGAATTAAGTCGTTTACGAGCATCACTAGTCAAGGGGGATACACTGGCTGAATTAGCACGTGAGTTCCAATTAGGTGACTATCTTAAATTGGGTGCAGGCGAATTAAAAAGCGGTGGTTTTAGGCGTGATTCTATTTTAGCAGACACCGTTGAAGGTATTATTGGCGCTATGTATTTGGATGCTGGTATGGACGTGTGTCGCCAGCATGTTCTGGAATGGTATAAGTCACGTTTGGATGCTATCTCCTTAAAAGGAGTGACCAAAGACTCGAAAACGCTCTTACAAGAGTATTTACAAGCGCGCAAGCATGCACTTCCACAATATGATGTGATAAAGATTGTGGGTGAACCGCACGATCAGACTTTCTATGTACACTGTTTTATAGAGCTTTGTGAAGAAGCCATTGAAGGTAAGGGCAATAGCCGCCGAATCGCAGAGCAAATTGCCGCTGCGAAAGCATTGAAAAAATTGGAAAAGAAAAATGTCTGACGTTGAAGTTGAAGTTACGCACTGTGGTTATATCGCCATTGTTGGTCGCCCAAATGTGGGTAAATCGACTTTGCTTAATCACATATTAGGTCAAAAATTATCCATTACTTCGCGTAAACCACAAACAACACGTGATCAGATTCTTGGTGTAAAAACTGAAGGTCATGTTCAGGCGATTTATGTTGATACCCCAGGCTTGCATTTGGGTGAGACAAAAGCCATTAACCGTATTATGAATAAAACAGCCTCGGCAGCATTAAAAGACGTCGATGTGGTGTTGTTTGTGATTGATGCAGATCGTTGGACTGAGGAAGATGAAGCGGTTCTTCAGAAGGTAAAACACGCACGCTGCCCAGTTATTTTGGTGGTGAATAAAGTAGACCAGCTGGATCAGAAAGAAGATTTATTGCCACGCTTAGCAAATTTGTCTGATCGTATGAACTTTGCGCAAATTGTCCCTATTTCTGCACTGCGCAATAAAAATCTGGATCGGTTAGAGCGTTTGGTAGAAAGTTATATCCCAGAAGGGGTGCAATTTTATCCTGAAGATCAGATTACCAATCGCAGCTCTCGTTTTTTGGCGGCTGAAATTGTGCGTGAAAAGATTACTCGCCAACTGGGTCAAGAAGTACCTTATGAAGTTGCGGTGCAGATCGAAGAGTTTGTCTACGAAGAGTCGGCAATCCACATCAGTGCGCTGATTTTGGTTGAGCGTAATGGCCAAAAGCGGATTATCATCGGTGAACGTGGTGATAAAATTAAGCTTATTGGCAAAGAAGCACGTATTGACATGGAGAACTTATTTCAACATAAAGTAATGCTGAATCTCTGGATTAAAGTCCGTTCTGGTTGGTCCGATGATGAGCGTGCGCTAGCCAGTTTAGGCTATCAGGAAGAGTAGTTCTTAATGCGCGTTTCTGCGTATGTCATCCATACACGCCCTTTTCAGGACAGTAAAATTTTGCTCGATCTGTTAACGCTTGAGCAAGGTTTGATTAGGGGGGTGTGGCGATTACCAAAAAAAGAGGCTCGGGTCATACCTGGGCCTTTTTTATGTTACGAGATGGAGTTTTCTGGTCGTAGTGACTTAAAAACAGTGAAGAGCTTGGAGTCGGTCAAGTCTGCTTCTTCATTAGAAGGACTGCCATTGTATGCGGCGTTCTATGCCCATGAATTACTTGAAAAACTGCTACCAGCTAATTTACCGTTACCTGATATTTACGTGCTATATAAATGGCTAATTGAAAGCTTATATTCAGGTGCGCCGATTGCGCCTCTGTTACGACGTTTTGAAGTGGGGCTATTTTCGGAGTTAGGTGTGGGTATTAATATGGTGTCTACTGGTCGCGGTGACTCTATTGAGGCCCGTCAGCTTTATCAGTTTCACTACAAGTTTGGGCTGCGACCTTATTATGGTGAAATACCAAAGCAAATGCCGATGTTATTTGTCGAAGGGCAGGTTGCATTGAATTACCACAGTGGCAAATGGATGGACAAGCAGGTATTGAGTCTGGCTAAAGAGTTGCATCGTCACTGGTTAGACAGTTTATTGAGCGGTAAGCCGGTTGTGTCTAGACGACTATTGCCAAAACAACCTTTTCAAGGCGAGCGTCATTTGGGTGTGCCTATTTTTCGAGCCTTATAATGGAATCATTGTATAAAGGAGAGAACGTTTGATTATTGGTGTTGGAACGGACTTGGTAGATATTGCTCGTATTGCTCAGTCGATTGATCGTCTAGGAGAGCGTTTTATTGATCGTATTTTAACGGCGGACGAGAAGCAACGTTGGTCTGAAATTGGTAATTTAGATCAGGCAAACGCTTATGTCGCTAAACGTTTTGCGGCGAAAGAGGCTGCTGTAAAAGCGCTGGGTACAGGAATTGGCTTAGGTGTGAGTTTTCAACACTTTAGTGTGAGTAATTTATCGACTGGACAGCCAGTGTTAACTGTCGATGCCAGCATATTGGCGCGTTATGATTTTCCATTAGCATGGCATTTAAGTTTGACAGATGAAAAAGCCTACGCTCAGGCTTTTGTTATACTTGAATCAAAAGAGTGAGGCCAAGGAATAAGTTGGCGATGGCTGAGTAGCTCCTCTATTGCATCAATAAAGTCCTTTGCTACGCCGTCCACATCTTCGAACCCTAATTCCTTTAAGTGTGTTTCTAAAAAGCCTGCATGGCGAGCAATATTGATTGTACCTGTGTATTTTGAGGCGCCATGTACTCTGTGTACGACTTCAATCATTTTTTCAATATCTTGATTTTCTAGGTGATGCTGAATTAATTTTTTTTCTGCATCCAACGAATTTGCCAACATATCAAACATTTCTTTTGCTATGTCGGTTTTTCCATCAACGATTGCTAAGGCTTTTTCTAAATCAAAAATCCCGATTAACTTGGCGTTAACTTGATCCTGAAATGTTTCGGTATTAGCGCGCCAGGTCTCGATAGTACCAAGTAAAAGCTCTTCATCAATCGGTTTAGTTAGGTAAGCATTCATACCACTGGCTAAAATTTGTTGTTGCTCTGTCCCCAAGGCGTGAGCGGTTAATGCAATAATAGGTGTATTCCTATAGAACTCCATTTGACGCAGCTGTCGAGTGGTTTCCATGCCATCCATTTCAGGCATTTGGATGTCCATAAAAATAAGATCAAATTTATCATGAGTTGCCATGTCAATGGCTTGCTGTCCACTGTAGGCCAAAGATACGTCTAAACCAATCGGTGTTAGCCAATGGTTTAATAGCTGCAAGTTGATTGGAGAGTCATCAACGGCTAGAATTTTGAGACCTTTTATTTTTTCGTTCAATGTACTTGCACTCACTTGCCGTTGTTGGTTAATTAGTGGTGCGGAGCTTTTATTGAGGTTTTGTAGGGCACTGTATAAGCGATTATGACTGATTGGCTTGAGAAGAATGTCGCTGCATAGGTTTTTTAAATCTGGGTAATGAGTGATTTGACCTGGTGGCTGAACCATGAGAATGCAGGGGATAGTAAACTGCTGTGCAGAGTAGGTAATCAGTTCACGGGCTTCAGCGACACTTTGGTCGTCGGGCATGACACTTAATAAAATGGCGTCAATGCTAGCATGTTGCTTGTTCAAAATAGCGATCATTTGCTCTAAGTCGGAACACGCTATACAACTGACCCCAATACTCTTTAGATAGCTCTTTAGATAGCTCTTATAGGTAGCGCTTGGTTCTAGTAAAATAACATGACAATTAAGGTCGGGGTTGCTGTTGTTCAGCTTCTTAGAGGCTTTAAGGTTCAATGTAAAACGGAAGGTAGAGCCAATGCTAGGATCGCTGCTGACTTCAATTTTTCCATTCATCTGCTCGACAAGTTTCTTGGTGATAACCAATCCTAGACCTGTTCCTCCAAATTGTCTTGTAGTGCTGGTATCCACTTGAGAAAAAGGTTTAAACAAGCGATGGATTTTGTGTTCCGCTATGCCAATACCAGTGTCTATAACCTGAAAAGACAAGGTAATTGCTTGGGGCGTTTTGGAGGAAAGCGACACTTTGGTTCGAACGGAACCTTGGTGTGTGAACTTAATCGCGTTTCCAATTAGGTTGGTTAATATTTGACGTACTCGTGTGCTGTCACCAATAAACCATTCAGGTACGTCTTGGTTAAACTCAGGAACCAAATCGATTTGCTTCTCTTTACTCAATAAGTTGATGCTTAACGTTTGGTAGACATCATCAATAAGAGCTTTAAGGTTGAAGTGATTGCTTTCGAGGCTTAATTTACCTGCTTCGATTTTTGAGAAATCTAAGATATCACCAATGATGGCAAGCAGGCTATTGGTGGATTGCTCGATGGTATCAACGTAAAAGCGGTGTTGGGTATCGGTAATGTCTTTTTGCAGGGTTTTTGTATAACCCAGAATAGCATTGAGAGGTGTGCGAACCTCATGACTAATATTGGCAAGAAATTGTGATTTTAGGCGGTTTGACTCCATGGCTTCACGGTTTGCTATATGTAGCTGAGCGCTTTTCTCTTCCATACTGTCCATGCTGCGCCGAATATCTTCGGTAGACTGCTCAATGCCAGTATTCAGTTCTTCATTATGGTGTTCCAGTCTTTCTGTCAGATCGAGTAGGTCTTTTTGGAGAGAGGCGTATTCGGGTGGCAACTTCATCAGTTTTACTGTTGAAAACTGCCCTTTAACCAATTTATTTAAGGAGCCTGCAAGTCTGTTTATAGGTTGTGTTAGAGCTCTGGAAATGTGGAATGCACCTATAATAGTTAACACATTAAAAATAATAAGTATGAAAGCGACTAGACCTGCGTATTGATATTTATCTATCCGGACGGCGGACTTATTCGCTTCAATTTTTACCCAGCCTATGAGGTTGCGTTGGTCAAGTGGGATAAATAAGTCGGTTTGAGTGTTAAAAATACCATCGAGTGAATTGCTTGAGTAGTGAATGGCGTTGATAGATTCTAGATAATCATCGTATTCTTTTAGGTACATGTTATCAGGAAAAGGAGTGTCTACCGATGTCGGTGTTTTCCCTAATTCAGCAATGATTTTTTGCTCGCTGTTAAATAGTTGAACACTACTTATGTCTTCATTATTGAGTGCGCTTTGGAGTATCCGATGCATCATATTTTGATCAGAAAATACAATGGCATATTCACTTGTAGTAGCGACTTGTTCCGTTATATTTGATGTACGTTCGTAAAGGTTTTGGTTTAAATCGTTAAAGCGAGTCAATACTAGAAATATACTGGCGAGCAGAGAAACGGCAAAAACAGGAGCGAACAATGCCCAAAATAGTCTGTTGCTTAGGCTCATGGTAGGAATATTTTGGAATATTTTTTTTATCATGCTAGGGCTATATTTCACGAGTTAATAGCAGGCTAAGTTGCCGTCGTTTTTACGTTTTTCACATTCTATTTTATAGTGACTGCACGTCTTTTTTTTACTGTTGGATGGTGTCTGAATGTAGGCGCATTCACGCCATTTCGTTCTGAGTTCTATATTGTTTAGTTTAGTGACTTTTTTCGTGGGTTTTTCACAGCCACTCATCATTAGGGCTAAAAAAAATAGGGTGAAAAAACGTGTTACTAACATACTGTTTACCAAGAATACGAAAATGAAACTAAGTTTATAACGCTTTCTTCTTGTACTGTTTAGGGTAAGTGTTCTTAAATAGTCACAGAACGTTAAGTTTCATTCCCTATGCCATCAATGTCAATGAAGTTTTTTTATGATCGAGTACCCTAGCATTGAGTCCTTAATCGGACAAACTCCCTTGGTTCGCTTACAGCGCATCAATCCCAATCTAAGCAATACTATTTTGCTAAAACTAGAAGGACAAAATCCGGCAGGATCCGTAAAAGATCGACCAGCTTTAAATATGATATTACAGGCTGAACGTCGTGGTGATATCAAACCTGGAGATAGCTTGATTGAAGCCACTAGTGGTAACACTGGGATTGCCTTGGCGATGGTGGCGGCTATTAAGGGCTACAAAATGCATTTGATTATGCCTGATAATATGAGCCAAGAGCGTAAATCTGCGATGGCCGCGTATGGCGCCATTCTGCATTTGGTAACGCAAGCAGAGGGTGGAATGGAGAGAGCAAGGGATCTTGCTCAAGAAATGCAAGAGCAGGGAGTCGGTATTGTTCTTAACCAATTTTCCAATCAAGACAATCCTAATGCACATTATCTAACAACAGGTCCAGAAATTTGGCAGCAAACCCAAGGAACGGTAACACATTTTGTTAGCTCAATGGGGACAACCGGAACCATTATGGGGGTTTCCCATTACCTGAAAGAGCAAAATAAAGACATTCAAATAATTGGCCTTCAACCACAAGACGGGGCGAGTATTCCAGGGATTCGCCGTTGGTCAAAAGAGTATTTACCTTCTATTTTTGATGAGACTCGTGTTGATACCGTTATGGATGTATCGCAAGAGGCAGCGGAAGTGACCATGCGTCGTCTTGCAAAAGAAGAAGGTATTTTTTGTGGAGTATCTTCAGGTGGTTCTGTTGCGACGGCTTTGTCTTTATCAGAACAGCTAAATAATGCCGTTATTGTAGCTATTGTGTGTGATAGAGGTGACCGTTATTTATCAACGGGCGTGTTTGATTGATGAGTGATCAATAGGGGATTAAGGTTCGCTAACGGGTGCAGATTCGCTGATAGATGCGATAGAATGCCCTTACGTTATCCTATATTCAGGAACAAGAGAGCCACTTTTGAGAAAAAGAACCCCCCCACGTCGACAATCCAAGCCTCAAGCAATAGGTCCAGTGCAGACCTTTACCGTTGATGGGCTGACGCACGAAGCGAAAGGTGTTGCCCGTTTACAAGGTAAAGTAACCTTTATTGGCGGTGCTTTACCTGGAGAAACAGTTGCGGCACAAATCACCAAATCAGGTCGTCGTTTTGATGAAGCGGTTTTGAACGCGATTATTGAGCCAAGTGCCTATCGGGTCGAACCCTCTTGTCAGCATTTTAGCGTGTGCGGTGGCTGTAGCTTTCAGCATTTAGCTGATGAAAAGCAACTCTCTTCAAAAGCGGATTGGTTACAAGGACAATTGCGTAATCTAATCACCACTCAAGAACTTGAATTGTTGTCTGATAGCTTCACACATTACCGCCGGCGAGCACGTATTGCTATTGTTCGAAAAAAAGGCATATTGTTATTGGGCTTTCGTGGCAAAGCTTCTAGCGATATTGTCTCTATTGATCACTGTGTTGTTCTTACTGGTAATCTGCAAAAAACCTTTTCTTCTTTAAAACTGGAACTGGCAACAAATAGTTTGGCAGACTCACTGGGTCATATTGAATTGTTAGAAGACACAAAAGGGGTCTCGGTACTCTTTAGATTGACCTCTTTGATAACAGATGAACTTGAGAAAACATGGGAAGACTGGGCAAGTAAAGAGCAGATATCTTTGTACTGGCAAGCACCAAATACGAGCAAGGCCGAGGTTTCGTCTGAAAATATGCGCCATTATGATCTGGGTGAATTGAGGTTGGAATATCATCCTCAAGATTTTATTCAGGTAAACGCCATGATGAATCAAAAGATGGTTGCTCAGGCGATGGACTGGTTAAGTCCAAACAAGCAAGATGTTATATTGGATTTGTTCTGTGGCGTAGGGAATTTTTCTTTGCCACTCGCACAACATGCACAGTTGGTTATTGGTGTAGAGGTGCAGGAAAGTATGGTTGAGGCAGCGAGGAAAAATGCGAGACTTAACGGCTTTGACAATCTTTCATTTGTAGCTTCTGACTTGACTCAACCCGTTACAAATGAATTTATGAAGCAGAAAATTACAAAAGTACTGCTTGATCCTCCTCGTGCAGGCGCGTTTGAGTTTCTTGATACCATAATAAAAATTGGACCTAAGCAAATATTGTACGTTTCTTGCAGTGCTTCTACGTTAGCAAGGGATGCCGAATATTTGGTCGCAAAGGGATATCGTGTATTACGTGTGGGGCTGATGGATATGTTTCCTCAAACCTCTCATGTCGAAACGATGATGTTATTGCAAAAAAAGAAGTAAACTGAAGGGCGGATAGATGGTAACGGTAAGAAAAGATCACCCTGTGTTAGACGATGGTAGTGTCGATATTGATGGTTGGATGGGGCATTTTTCTCATTTAATTGATGACAGTGCGCGAGTACCTCTGCGTATGGCTTGTGAATTGGCTCGCCAAGCTGAATTACAGTGCGCCCGACCGTCCTATTGGGGTGCGCAAGCGAGTACTTTTCGTGCTGGACTGGAAATGGTTGAAATTTTGTCTGGCTTTCGAGCGGATCAAGACTCATTAGTTGCCGCGGCTCTATATCGTGCTGTTCGAGAAGATCAATTGCCTATTTCTCGAGTGACGGATATGTTTGGTCGTAAAGTGGCCTCTCTTATAGAGGGGGTCATTAGAATGGGGGAAGTGTCTAAAAATTTAACACCGGATAACGCCTCTGAGGTGCTTGGCAGCAGTGAAAACCAGCTTGAATCTTTACGAAAAATGCTGGTGTCTATCATTGATGATGTGCGTGTTGTGCTAATTAAGTTAGCGGAACGAGCTTGTGCTATTAAAGAAGCCAAACATCAAAGTGAAGAGCGTCGCATTACTGTAGCGTTGGAAGTGCAGAGTGTTTATGCACCATTAGCCCATCGTCTGGGCATTGGCCATATTAAATGGGAATTAGAAGACCTTTCTTTTCGCTATCTTTATCCTTCTGATTATAAACGTATTGCCACTTGGCTGGATGAGAAACGGCTTGATCGCCAGCAATTTATAGACGATGTGATTGCCTTGTTAGATGAGCGTTTAAAAAGCATTAACATTCACGCGGATTTAATGGGGAGGGCAAAGCACATCTATAGTATTTGGCGCAAAATGAAGCGCAAGAATATTGGCTTTGATGAAGTCTACGATGTGCGTGCAGTACGTATTCTGGTTGATGAACCTATGGAGTGTTATGGCGTCCTCGGTGTAGTACACAATTTATGGCGTCCAATACCTCAAGAGTTTGATGATTACATCAGTAACCCAAAGTCAAATGGCTATCAATCATTGCACACGGCGGTCATTGGTCCTCAGGGTCGTGCGCTTGAAATTCAGATCCGTAGTCATAAAATGCATGAAGATGCAGAGCTTGGTGTGTGTGCGCACTGGAAATACAAGGGAACTGATTTAAGTTCGAATAGCACCAGCTATGAAGAAAAACTGCAGTGGTTAAGAACCATTTTGGATTTTCATGAAGTTCAAGGTGATTTGGAATCCTTATCTGAGCAAGTACGTAGTGATATCGAGCAAGATCGTATTTATGTATTCACGCCGGAAGGGCATGTAGTCGATTTACCGATCAATGCAACGCCGGTTGATTTTGCTTATCGTGTGCATACGGAAATTGGGCACCGCTGTCGTGGGGCTAAGGTAAACGGCAAAATCATCTCCCTTGTGACACACCTAAAAACCGGTGATAAAGTTGAAATATTAACGACTAAAGAGGGTGGGCCAAGTCGTGACTGGTTGCACCCTACGTTAGGTTATGTGCAAACCAGTCGTGCTCGTGCAAATATACAGAACTGGTTTAGAAAAGAAGATCGTGAGAAAAATCTAGACGCAGGTAAGCATTTATTAGATAAACAATTAAAACGTTTGGGTATTGAAGACAGTCGTATCGATTTCCAAAAAATTGCCTCTCGTTTTAGTTTCTCGAATGCGAGTGATGTGTTTGTTGCGTTAGGCGCTGGTGATATTCAGTTATCACGAGTACTACGTGTTATTGATGATTTATATAACATAGATGGGGACATAGCGCCGCCTCGCCCGATCCGCTTGAAAAAAAGTCGGCATAAATCGTCTGATAATGACATCCATATCATGGGAGTGGGTAAGTTACTGACTCAAATGGCTAAGTGTTGTACTCCTATTCCGGGTGACGATATTGTCGGTTTTATCACTCAGGGGCGAGGTGTGTCGGTACATCGTCAGGATTGTATTAACATCGTACAGCTGGGATTGGATGAGCCAGAACGTATTGTGGATGTAAATTGGGGCGAGGAGCTTGATAACCAATACCCCGTAAATATACAAGTTGAAGCTTATGATCGAACGGGCTTACTGAACGATATCACCGGGCTATTGGCCAATGAAAAAGTAAACTTGTTGTCTATGAATACGTTATCAGCAAAAGAAAATCATATGGCAACGATCCGTTTTACGATTGAAGTAGGTGAATTAAGCGTATTGAGTAAATTGTTACATCGTATCAATCAGCTGCCTAATGTATCGAATGTATTTAGAGAGAGAGATTTTTGAGTAGTCCTATAGAGCAACTGCAATATCTAATGACGTGTCTAAGGGATGTGTCATTTGGTTGCGCTTGGGATAAAAAACAAACCTACAAAAGTATTGCGCCATATACTCTTGAAGAAGCGTATGAAGTGGTAGACGCGATTGAGCGTGAAGATTTTGACCATCTAAAAGAAGAGCTAGGAGATTTGCTTTTTCAAGTGATTTTTTACGCTCAAATGGCTGAGGAAGAACAGTATTTTAATTTTGATGATATTGCGACGGGTATTGTTGAAAAAATGCTACGTCGTCATCCTCATGTTTTTCCGGATGGTGACATTGCGCGCTTTGGTGAGCCAAGCTTGCTTACTGAGTTGCAAATAGCAGAACAATGGCAGCAAATTAAGGCTCAAGAAAAAGGTCAATCGAAGGAAGGGATTTTATCTGATATCCCTGTTTCTATGCCGGCTTTAATGCAGGCAGTAAAAATCCAGAAAAAAGCTTCTAAGGTCGGATTTGATTGGCCAGACGTCGCCCCAGTTTTTGACAAAATAAGAGAAGAACTAGACGAACTTGAAGAAGCCATGAAGGAAAAAAATGACCTTCATATCGAAGAAGAAATGGGTGATGTGTTGTTCGCGGTCAGTAATTTGGCTCGTCATCTTGATGTTTCACCCGATGTGGCATTGAATAAAACAAATAGTAAGTTTCGCCGTCGCTTTTTTAGAATAGAAAGCTTAGTGTCGGCACAGAATAAAAATCTAACTGATTGTTCTTTAGAAGAATTAGACCGTTATTGGGAGCAAGCTAAACGCGAAGGTTTATAGGCTTGATTATCGTAAAATGGGTTAAAAGCGCTTTAATATTAAGGGCGTTATTGGAACTGTTTAGGAGGGTGAAGTGAGTGATAGTCAGGCGTCATTACGCGAAAATGTTAGGTTGCTGGGAGATTGTCTCGGTGAAAGCATGAGTAACCACTTAGGGGAAGGTTTTCTTGAGAAAGTAGAAAACATCCGATTACTTTCGAAAGACGGACGTCAATCGGGCGATTCCGCTGCTCTTATTCAAGCATTAGAAGCATTAGACGACAAAGAAATTGTGCCTGTTGCTAGAGCGTTTAACCAGTTTTTGAACCTGTCTAATATTGCTGAGCAATATCACCGTGTACACCGTCGACGAACCAACGAGAGTTTAGGTGTGTATCACAATCCGATTGGGGATTTATTAACTCGCCTATCTAAGCAAAAATTCACATCTGAGCAAATGATTGAATCTTTGAAAACGCAATCGATTGAATTGGTTCTTACGGCACACCCAACAGAAGTTGTGCGTCGTTCGCTGATACGAAAATACGATAATATCTCCAGTGAGTTAGAAGCATTAGACAAAGATAACATCTTACCATTAGAAGAAACTAAGCACATTCGTCGCTTAAAAGAGATCATCACTCAGGCTTGGCATACTGATGAAATCCGAGAAGACCGCCCAACACCAGTTGATGAAGCGAAATGGGGGTTTGCGGTTATTGAGCAATCATTATGGCAAGCGGTTCCACGTTTTTTCCGTCAACTGGATGAGCAATTTACTCAATTTTCTAAAGAAGACCGCTTACCACTTGATTTAGCTCCTATCCGTTTTGCAACGTGGATGGGTGGGGACCGAGATGGTAACCCGAATGTGACTCACAAGGTCACAAAAGAAGTGACTTTACTTGCTCGGTGGATGGCCGCAGATCTCTACATAAAAGACTTAAATGTGTTGCGTTCTGAGTTCTCTATGACGCAATGTAATGCCGCATTGCGTGCACGTGTGGGTGACAGTTCTCAACCATACCGTGAAGTATTACGCTACTTAGAAAACAAAATGCTAGCGACCAAAAATTGGGCGAAAGCGTGTTTAGATGGTAAGCCGGCTTCTGATGAGGCAATTTTTCTTGATATTCAAGAGCTCACCGATGATCTTATTTTGTGTTATCAGTCTTTATTAGATTGTGGCATGAAGGTGATCGCTAATGGCTCGTTGCTTGATCTTATTCGTTGTGCCGCAACGTTTGGTTCTACCTTAGTTCGTTTGGATGTCCGTCAGGATGCATCTCGTCACATTGATGCCTTGTCTGCAATCACTCGTTTTTATGGATTGGGTGATTATGCTGAGTGGGACGAAGCGTCTAGACAAGCGTTCTTGCTAACGGAGTTGAACTCTAAGCGACCGTTATTGCCTATGGAATGGACGCCAACCGAAGAAGTAAAAGAAGTTCTGGATACGTTTACTATGATCTCAAATGGTCAGCAAAACTCGTTTGGGTCTTACGTTATATCTATGGCCAGTGCCCCATCTGATGTGTTGGCTGTCGCTCTTATGCTGAAAGAGTCTGGTGTTAGCTTTCCTATGCGAATTGTACCGTTATTCGAAACCTTAGCGGATTTGGATAATGCAGAACCTATTATTGAGCAGTTGTTTTCTTTGCCTTGGTATAAATCCTATATTAATGGTCGTCAGGAAGTAATGATTGGTTATTCAGACTCAGCCAAAGATGCAGGGCAGATTGCGGCGACATGGGGGCAATATCGAGCACAAGAAGCATTAACTCGTCTTTGTAAAAAACATGGTATTCACCTTACGTTATTTCATGGTCGTGGCGGCACTGTTGGTCGTGGCGGCGGCCCTGCTCATGTGGCGATCCTGTCACAGCCACCGGGCTCGGTGAATGGGTCGATTCGAGTGACTGAACAAGGTGAAATGATCCGTTTTAAATTTGGTATTCCTGATATAGCTGTGCGTTCACTTGAGCTCTATTGTTCGGCGGTTATGGAGGCGTCTTTGATTCCGGCTGAACCTCCAAAAGAAGAGTGGCGCGCTATTATGGATGAAATGGCGGAAGTGGGGATGAATCAGTATCGTTCCATTATTCGAGGTCATGAAGATTTCGTTCCTTATTTTAGAGCGACGACGCCGGAGCAAGAGCTGGCGAAATTGCCACTGGGCTCTCGGCCTGCTCGCCGACGTTCTGACGGCGGAGTAGAAAGCTTACGAGCAATCCCTTGGATCTTTGCTTGGATGCAGATTCGTCTAATGTTACCTGCTTGGCTGGGTGCTGAAAGTGCCCTGCAACAAGCTATTGAATCTGGTAATTTAGAAAAATTACGAGAAATGCATAAAAAATGGCCTTTCTTCGGTTCCTATTTGGACATGCTTGACATGGTTTTAGCGAAAGCAGAACCTGAAATCGCCGAGTACTACGAGAAACGCCTAGTGAGTGAAGATTTACAGGGATTGGGTCGTTTGCTACGCAGTAAATTAAAGCAAGTGAGTGAACTGGTCAGAACGCTGAAAAAACAAGAAAGGCTGATCGAGGATAACAAAACCATACGCCAATCTATTGATGTGCGAAATCCGTATATTGATCCATTGCATTATCTGCAAGCCGAACTTCTATATCGTAGCCGTAAGGATGAGGATAACGCAGAAGTGAATAAAGCCTTGATGATTACCATGGCGGGTATTGCCAGCGGCATGCAAAATACAGGCTAACTTGTGTATATGACTAATAAATGCTCACTATTAGTAAGAAAATGACAAAAAAAGACACGTAAGTTTGCATATAGAAGGGCTGCTTGGGTATGCTTGGCGGCCATTTAATTTTTTAGTATGCAAAAGGTCTGCTTGTACACTTGTTATTGAGCTTAGATAAGTATCGATAGTGCATTGTGTCGGCCACCCTTGCGAATCAGTTAACGCTGTCTTTTGGAGTTTTTTTATGCGAGTAATATTATTAGGTGCGCCAGGCGCTGGTAAAGGTACTCAGGCTCAATTTATTACGGAAGAGTTTGGCATCCCACAAATTTCTACTGGGGATATGTTGCGTGCCGCAGTAAAAGCAGGAAGCGAGATGGGCTTAAAAGCCAAAGCGGTAATGGATGCTGGTCAGCTTGTTTCTGATGACATTATCATCGGGTTGGTTAAAGAGCGTTTGACGCAAGACGATTGTACTAACGGTGCTTTATTTGATGGTTTTCCTCGTACGATTCCTCAGGCGGACGCATTAAAAGACGCTGGCGTTAAAATCGACTATGTTGTTGAAATTGACGTAGCGGATGAAGAAATTGTAAAACGCATGAGTGGGCGTCGTGTTCATGAAGCTTCAGGTCGCACATATCACCTTGTGTATAATCCACCTAAAGTAGAAGGAAAAGACGACGAAACAGGGGATGACCTTGTTCAACGTGTTGACGATATAGAAGAAACCGTTCGTAAGCGTTTAGGCGTTTATCATGATCAAACAGCACCGCTGATTGGGTATTACCAAGATTGGTTGAAGGCAGAAGCGTCAACTGCGCCTAAGTTTGTGAAAGTGAATGGCGTTGGTGATTTGAATGAAATTAAACAAAGTTTATTAGCATCATTAAAGGCTTAATGATTTCATGACCGTCATTTTAGCATTAGATACATCGACGCCTGCGTGTTCAGTAGCATTGAATATTGATGGTGTCGTGTTGGAAGATTTTCGCATAGCACCTCGTCTCCATAATGATTTGATCTTGCCTATGGTGGATCAAATTCTGAGTCAAGCAGGGTTGACGCTATCAAACCTTGATGCCATTGCTTTTGGGCGAGGACCAGGATCTTTTACTGGTCTACGCATTAGTGCTGGTGTGGTTCAAGGGCTGGCTTATGGGGCAGATTTACCCGTTATTCCTGTATCTACACTTGCGGCTTTGTCTTTAGAGGGTTTTCAAAAAACGGGTAAAAATGACTGGTTGGCAGCACTTGATGCTCGTATGGGTGAAATTTATCTAGGTGGTTACCATGTCGATAAAGTGAATGGTCTTTATGAAATTGCTTCTTTGCTTGATGAGCGAGTAATAAAACCATCGGATTTAGTGCCATTTACACACTGTTTTGAGGGTGCCGGATCTGGTTGGTGTTACGAGAAGGAATTGACACCTTTACTTCCTGAGCCGCCAGAGCATGTTTTGACAGACTTGGCGCCTCGTGCAGCATGTGTTGCAGAGTTGGCACTATTACACTTCATTAAAGGCGAAACGGTATCTTCTTATGAAGCAATGCCAACGTATTTAAGGGATGAAATTACCTGGGATAAACAGGCTCCTCGCATAGGGAAACGTTAGTTGCATGCTGTGGTACCAAATTGTATTTTTGGCCTTAATTCAGGGTCTGACCGAATTCCTACCTATTTCAAGCTCTGCTCATTTAATTCTTCCGGCTCAACTGTTTAATTGGCAGGATCAGGGGTTGGCGTTTGATGTCGCCGTTCATGTTGGTACTTTGGTTGCTGTTGTTGGCTATTTTAGAAAAGACATCACGAATATTATTTTGGCATGGTGTGTTTCTTTAAAGGACAAAAAAGCGACGCCTGATAGTCGTCTGGCATGGTGGATTTGTCTTGCGACCGTACCGGCTTGTATTGCAGGTTTGTTGTTTGATGATTTTATTAGTACCCATTTACGCTCTATGGAAGTCATTGCTTATACTACGATTGGTTTTGGTGTTTTGCTTTGGCTATCTGACCGTTATGGTGCATCTGATAAAACGGAACAGGACTTTGGCTTTAAAAGTGTGCTTTATATTGGCTTTGCTCAAGCGCTAGCTTTGATTCCTGGAACGTCTCGTTCTGGTATTACGATGACGGCGGCACGATTTTTGGGCTTTGGTCGAGAAAGTGCAGCACGGTTTTCTTTCCTTTTATCAATCCCTCTTATTTTAGCCGCTGGTGGATTAAAGCTCGTTGAGCTTGTGTCATCCAATGTTGCTGTTGATTGGGTAAGTATCTTAGTCGGTGTTATTTTGTCAGCGCTGAGTGCTTATTTTTGTATTTATTTGTTTTTAAAATGGCTTAATACCATTGGCTTCTTTCCTTTTTTTGTTTATAGATTAATTTTAGGATTTGCTCTCTTGCTCATAGTGTATATTTAAAGGGTTATCTTGAGTGTCTTGTAGGCTGAAGTGAGCTTTGCTCAATGGTTGATTTTTTTAGTTCAGATAAAAAGCCTCTAGTTTAAGAGGCTTTTTTCTATCTTGTCATTGAGTAATTTGATTGCGAAAACTGAATAAGCCGATGTTTACCCTAACTCTTTTGGGCTTTGTTTGATGATGTATTTTGGAGAAGGTGCTTTTGCTTAATTCTATTGCAGTTGCGACTACAGATAGGTTTTTGGAATCAGAATCTCGGTTATTGGCAGAGTCTCTAAATCTTGCTTTTATTTTACTGCGTGAACCCATTAAATTTGTATCGCAGTATGATTATCTTTTGTTAAAAACGTCAGATGGGGTCGCTATTGCCAAAACAGGAAAAGGGGCTCCTAAGCCTGTGTATGTAGATTTTACATCAGGGACAGTGGATCATAGGCGACGATTTGGTGGCGGAAAAGGACAGGATATCGCAAAGGCTGTTGGTTTAAATAAGCGTTCAAATTTATCGGTTCTAGACGCTACGGCAGGTTTGGGGAGAGATGCTTTTGTCTTGGCTTGTTTGGGGTGTTCAGTCTCACTTTGTGAGCGTGTTGGTTTTGTTCGAGCGATGTTGCAAGATGGATTATACCGCGCTTCCTTTCATCATGAAGTTGCGGATATTGTGGCTGAAATGCCTTTACTCGATACCGATATAACAGGTATAGATCCCAGTGTGACATTTGATGTGGTGTATTTAGATCCAATGTATCCACACACAGAGAAGTCTTCAGCGGCGGCTAAAAAAGAGATGGCTTTTTTTAGAGATTTGGTTGGTAAAGATTTAGATGCTGATGATCTTTTGCAGCAGGCTATGCAACTAGCGGAATATCGAGTGGTCGTGAAGCGCCCTAAAGGCGCGCCATTTTTAAACGATTCTGAGCCAACATATCAACTCGAAGGTAAGTCGGGAAGATTTGATATTTATGTTTTAAAGTCACTCGATTCACTTTCAGCCTAGTCTTCTTATTAATAATGCGGTGGTCTGTCGCTATCGTTAGTAGGTTGTTGTTGGCGATAAGAGTCGAGTTGTTTTCCTAGCATGACGAACTTTTCTTTCATTAAGAGCATGTCTTTTTGCTGACTGATTAGGACCTGATTTAAACTATCAATCGTATCCTCTTGAAATTGTAGTTTGAATTCTAATTCGTCTATACGTTGGTTGATTTGTGAGGTGTTCATAGATACCTTCTGTGTGTTAACCTTACTAAGTTAAACTCGTATTTTATGAGCTGTTCTATACGAATATATGGCGCCAGTATTGGTCATATTTAATGTAAGAGTGGCGTGAAAATTGCTCTAATAAAGATGTTGAGTATTTTACTACTATCTTCTTTAGCTTCACATGGTAATTTCAAAAAGAGTTTAGTGAAAATATTTATTTATTCACTTTTGTACTAACACGGAGTCTATTTTTAAAAATGGGCCTCGCTTCACAATAATATTTAATTTGATAAGAGATATACTTTTATGAATGATCATCAGGATAGTGTTTCGCATAATAAAGAGTCTTCTGCTGGTTCTGCTTTTTTTTCGTTGCGCACATTTATAGTTAGCCTTGTTATTGCTTTGATCGTACCTCTGCTCATTGCAGGGGTCTTGAAAGAGGAAGTAGGCGCGAATTTCCTTATATACTTTGGCTTTGTTCTAGTATCTGTTTATGTCGGTGCTATGGTTAGCAAGGTTAGTTCTGTCGGTTTCGACTCTGAGTCTGATGAAGATGAAGACGATGATCGTGAGCAGGGAACAGTAAAATGGTTTAACTCTTCAAAGGGGTTTGGCTTTTTAACCATGGAAAATGGCGATGACGTGTTTGTTCATTACCGTGCCATCCGTGGCCGTGGTCGCCGCTTTCTTGTTGAAGGTCAGTTAGTCCGCTTTTATGTCACTGAAGGTGAGAAAGGCAAGCAAGCTGAAAACGTTTCTATTATTCGCGGTTAATTTTCACTATTTTATTTTAGAGGCTTTGTATGACAACTGTGACACTTAAAGGTAATCCTTTTGAAACTGTTGGTACTCTTCCTGCTGTAGGCTCTGTGGCCCCAGCATTTGAATTGGTTAAAACGGATTTATCCGTTGCTACTTTAGCAGATTATCAAGGTGCCAAATTGCTACTTAATATCTTTCCTTCTGTTGATACGCCAACGTGTGCAACATCGGTTCGCAAATTTAATGAATCGGCATCGGCATTAAAAGGTGTAAACGTAGTGTGCGTGTCAGCGGATTTACCTTTTGCTGCAGCCCGTTTTTGCGGAGCGGAAGGTATTGATAATGTTGATACTGGGTCTAGCTTCCGTTCAACGTTTGGTGCGGATTACGGACTCACTTTTTCAACTGGCCCACTCGTTGGCCTTTTATCCCGTGCTGTTGTGGTATTGGATGAAAAAGGTTCTGTGATTTATACAGAGCAGGTAGCGGAAACGGCAGATGAGCCTAATTACGAAGCGGCTTTGGCTGTACTAGCCTAACCTTCATTTAAAAAGCCCGCTCTATTAACATAGAGCGGGCTTTTTTTGTCTTTTTACTGGGCTGTATTTCTAGTCTTTTTGTACTGGAATTGTATTGGTGGTTCGCTCAACACTGTTGTCTTTATTTAAATACACCAGCTTAGGTTTGAATTGATCTGCTTCTGTCTCGTCCATTTGTCCATAAGCGGCTATGATAACGCGGTCACCTACCTGCACTCTTCTCGCGGCTGCGCCATTCATTGAAATAGTACCTGAACCGGATTCTGCCAATATCACGTAGGTGTGAAAACGTTCGCCGTTATCCACATTGTATATGTCAATTTGTTCAAATTCTCTGAATCCAGCGAGCTCTACAAGGTCTTTATCGATGGCGCAGGAACCGTCATACCATAGCTCAGCTTGCGTTACGCTGGCCATGTGAAGCTTGCCTTTAAGAAGTGTGATTTGCATGTATAAAGTCTCTATTAATGTTTCTGTGTCGCGTATTTTGTTACGGATAACCTAGTTCCAAATAAACGGACCTTCACCGTATGCGTTTATTTGCCACCATTGATCAGGGTCTTGGTCGCCTTTTTCTTCCCATGCTTCGAAATTACAGCGGACTTCGCAATTAAGAGACTTAAAAGCCTGTCTGGCGCAGTCGATATCATTTTTCCAAGGGGTTTTATCCGAATCAAACGAAATAGAGGTAAAACGTTTGCCTGCCGCTTGCTTCAAAATTGTCACGTCAATCTCGTTGCCATTCGAATTAATGGTGATTTTTGAACACAATTTTGATGGCTCGCTTTTATTGACTATGGTGAATGTTTCTTCAAGCCAAGCGATGATCTTTTCTGTTGGGCAGGATAATGTGTATATCTCGATGTCAGTTTGCATCCTATTAATCCTTCTTTTTAATCATGTGATAAATTCTGAGAATACTCATTGATAGGTAGCCAATGAGAGTCCATAGCACTCCGCATCCCGCAAGTATTAGTCCAAATAAGGCCATAATCTCTTGAGCAAGAGATTCTGCAATAACGCGATCTGCGACCATAAGTATGAGCACTCCAAAGACGAAGATTAACCCGCCTTGAATCATTTTTATAAGCGCTACTCTAGGGTTGTTTCCTAGCTTCATCGCTAATTTATGGATAGAGTCTCTCATTTGGATACTTGTTTTATGCTTTGTCTGTAAATAGATTTTTGAGTATGCGAGTGTAAATTTCAGAGAGCTTATTTAGGCTATCGGCATCGACGCATTCGTTAATCTGGTGAATGGTAGCATTGATTGGACCAAGCTCCACGACCTGTGTACCCATTTTGGCGATGAATCGGCCATCTGAGGTACCACCAGAAGTGGATAGTTCAGGAGTGATATTGACTGTCGTTTGAACCGCGTCAACCATGGCATCAACGAGCTCTCCTGGTCGAGTTAGAAAAGGCAACCCGTTGTATGTCCATTTGATATCGTAGCGTAGTTCATGCCTGTCTAGAATGTCTATAACGCGAACTTTAAGTGCATCGAAGTCGAGTTCCGAAGAAAAGCGGAAATTAAACTGAGCATTGAGTTTACCAGGAACAACATTAGTAGCTCCCGTTCCCGCTTGTATATTTGATATTTGGAAGCTGGTTGGTGGGAAAAAATCGTTACCGTCATCCCAATGCGCACGCGCCATTTCATCAAGTGCGGGTGCTGCTAGGTGAATTGGGTTTTGCGCTAAATGTGGATAGGCAACGTGGCCTTGCTTCCCGTGCACGGTTAAATCACCACTAAATGAACCACGTCGACCATTTTTGATAATGTCGCCAAGCGTTTTAGTACTTGAAGGTTCACCTACAATGCACCAATCGATCTTTTCATTACGTGTCATAAGTGCATCCACGACACGTGTTGTACCGTCGACAAATGGACCTTCTTCATCACTGGTGATCAAGAAGGAGATTTGGCCTTGATGATCAGGGTGCTCTCCAATAAAAGTTTCTACAGCTGTAACCATAGCAGCAAGGCTGCCTTTCATGTCAGCCGCGCCGCGTCCGTAGAGCATGCCGTCGATAATGGCAGGAGAAAAAGGGGGGACTTTCCATTCAGCCTCAGGCCCTGTTGGCACAACGTCAGTGTGTCCGGCAAAACAAAGGTTTGGTCCGGAAGTGCCGCGTTTTGCATAAAAGTTTTTTACTTCTCCAAAAGGCATGTATTCAATGTTAAAACCCACTTTTTTCAATCGTTCGATCATGAGGTCTTGGCAGCCTGCGTCTTCTGGGGTCACAGAAGGGCGAGAAATAAGGTCCACGGCAAGTTTTAGTGTAGGAGATAAATTAGACATTCTTTACCTTTGTGTTAGTTTTCGCTACCTTATGAATGATTCTGTTACTATAACAGGAGATTCATACAAAGGTGGGATTATGAAATTAGGTGTTGTTGTATTTTTGGGTTTGATTTCTGCTAGTTGTAGCCTTTTTCAGCAACCAGTTATTCAGGAGTCGTATTTCGTCCCGGTGATCCGTTCTGATAATCCATCTTCTGGTTATACGCCAACGGTCACGCCTATGCCGTCACCTAAATCGAACAAAGAGAGACCACGTATTTATACGCCAGTTCTGCGCTAACGTAACCTTTGGGTGTACTCATCAACACTGAAGCCTAAAATTATCGAATCATCGATTTTCAATAGGGGGCGTTTAACAATAGAAGATTGAGCAACCATGATATGGACAGCGTTTTCATTGTCCATGGTGTTTTTCGTTTCTTCATCTAATTTGCGCCAAGTTGTGCCGCGTTTATTGATTACATTTTCCCAGCCGAGTTTGTCTACCCATGCTTTTGCGGTAGCTTCATCTAAGCCTTCTTTCTTAAAGTCATGAAAGGTGTATGCAATATTGTTTGCATCTAACCAACGAAAGGCTTTTTTCATGGTATCGCAATTTTTGATGCCAAATATTTCAATCATTTTTTTGTTCCGCAATACGCCATTTTAAGTGCTCTCAAAATGGCGCTTCTTGGTTATTAGTGTTTTCTATTTTTAGTTATGGGCGTGAAGTACTTCGTTTAGTGCGATGGCTGTCTTATTGGTTTTGCATTCAATCGCGCCAGTTTCTGAGTTACGACGAAATAAAAGATCCGATTGACCCGATAGTTCGCGTGCTTTGACAGTAGAGACGATTTGATTGTTTTCATCCAGAACGGCCACTTTAGAGCCAGCCGTAATATACAAACCAGACTCTACGATACAGCGATCACCAAGACCAATGCCAATGCCGGCATTAGCGCCAATCAAGCATTTTTCGCCAACGCCAATGACAATGTTACCACCGCCAGACAGTGTACCCATAGTTGAGCAGCCGCCACCTAGGTCAGAACCATTACCGACGACCACGCCAGCAGAAATACGGCCTTCCACCATACTAGAGCCAAGAGTACCAGCATTGAAGTTGACAAAACCTTCATGCATAACGGTTGTGCCTTCGGCTAGGTGGGCGCCTAAGCGAACACGTGCAGCATCACCGACACGGATGCCAGTAGGAACAATGAAGTTTAGCATTTTAGGGAACTTATCAACGCTAAACACTTCAATGGTACGGCCTTCCATGCGTGCGTTTAGTTGACGATCTGCTAGTTCTCGTACGTCGATAGGGCCTTCGCTTGTCCATGCTGTATTAATCAGTAGGCCAAACATACCATCTAATATTGTATTGTGAGGCTTGACTAGGCGGTGCGAGATTAGTTGAAGCTTTAGATATACTTCTGCTGGGTTACTTGGTGCTTCATCAGTGACTAATACGCACAAAACAATAGGCTTAGTAGATGCTTTTAAGCGAGAAGCTAGCTCTGCTTGTTCTATGTTTCCCGCTTTTAAAAGGCTCATGTGTAAGCGGTTTAGATCACCTTCTTCCAGTACAAGTGTCGCGTTTCCACATTCATAATTGGTGCTTTCTAAAAGTGCATCCAGCGTACCCTTTTCTGGATTAAGACTTGGTGCTGAATAGAAAACTTCTAGCCAATTGTCTTCTTTGTTTTGTGTGCCGATACCAAGACCGAACGCGAAGATTGTGTTGCTCATGTGTGGTTTCTCCAACTGGATTATCTATATAAAGAGATTACTAAGGGGTTATCTGCGACTGAGGAAGTCTTTAATTCTCTTTGCTGCCTCAACGCATTCAGATTCTTCGGCAACTAACGCCATGCGAATGTGGCGATCACCAGGGTTGACACCTTCTACTTCTCGACCTAAATAGCTTCCGGGTAAGACGACAACGGACTCTTCTTGATACAGTAAAGTACAAAAATCTTCGTCTTTCATATTCAGCTCAGGCCATAAGTAAAAGCCTGCCTCAGGTTTAGATACGGACATAATAGGCGATAATATACCTAAAACGGAATCAAACTTACGGGTGTATATTTCGCGATTTTTAATGACATGTTCTTCATCATTCCAAGCTGCAATAGATGCATCTTGGTGGTGAATTGGCATGGCGCATCCTTGGTAAGTTCTATAAAGTAAAAAGGGCTTCAATATAGATGCGTCGCCCGCTACAAACCCAGAGCGTAGGCCTGGTAGATTGGAGCGTTTTGAAAGAGACTGGAAAATCAAGCAGTGGTTATAATCTATATGCCCTAATATTTGACATGCTTCAAGTAATCCTAGAGGAGCTTGATCACCAAAGTATATTTCTGAATAACATTCATCAGCGACGATGGTAAAGTTGAAGGTATTGGCTTTCTCTATGAGGTAAGCGTATTGGTCTAATGTTGTAATGGTGCTACTTGGGTTGTTGGGCGAGCAAACGAACAACACTTCGCAACGCTGCCAGATACTATCGTCAACGAGCTGGTAATCAACCTTGTAGTTGGTTTTGGCGCCACAAGGTAGAAAGTGAAGTTCTGCTCCAGCTAGAATGCCAGCACCTTCATAAATTTGGTAAAAAGGGTTTGGACTGACAACAAGCGAGTTCTGTTTTTCGCCAACCAGTGTTTGAGTGATAGCGAAAAGCGCTTCTCGAGTTCCTGTTACTGGCAAGATCTCTGTGTCTGGATCGAGGTTATCAAGTTTAAAGCGACGTTTTGTCCATTCGCTCATCGCATTTCTTAACGATAACTCACCTTTGGTGCTTGGGTATTTGCTGACACCACTTAAGCTTTTGGCAAGTGTATCGAGCACAATGGCTGGCGCTTCGTGTTGAGGCTCACCAATGGTTAGTTTGATAAGGGTTTTTTCGGGGTTTGGCGATAGCCCTTCTAGAAGCTCTGCAAGCTTTTGGAAAGGATATGGGTGCAAAGAGTGTATAAGAGGGTTCATCGGTCTTTAATCCATCGCTTGAGAAAAACGGTCTATTTTCTCTTTTAAAAGGGTGCAAATTCTATTCATATTTTCTGTGTCGGTAATAAGGTCGCCATTTTCTTCTGTGATATAAAAAGTATCCTCTACACGTTCACCTAGTGTGGCAATTTTTGCTTTGTGAAGCATGATGTTGTTGTTCATGAAAAACTGTCCTACTAGAGCCAGTAGTCCAGGTCTATCTGGTGCAGTTATTTCTAGTGCAGACCACACTTCTTCGGGTTGGCTGACAAAATGTGCGGTTGCCGGAGAATTGAATATTTTCAAAATTCTTGGTGTGTGGCGCTGGACGACGCTTTCATACATTGATGGTGTTTCAAGTTGTTTCATCAGCGTTTTTCGAATAAGAGCGATACGCTCTTTGTCTAGATATAGGTTGGTGTCGTTGTCATTGCTGTCCATAACAACAAAGCTGTCTAAAGTGAAGTTGTCTGTCGTGTGGCTTATTTTGGCGTCCAAAATGGTAAGACCAAGTTGTTCAAAGGTTGCTGCAGTAACAGCAAAAAGGTGTTTGCTGATGGGCATATAGATGAATATTTTGCTGGCACCAGAGAAATTACGTCCACCTAAAGGGGTGATTGCTATTAGAGGTTTTTCACTTGGGCGGTGGCGTAAAATGGCTTCTGTATTCCAAGCTATTTCATCACCATTTGAGCGAATAAAATACTCGTCTTCGATCGATTCCCAAATTTTTTCTGCTTCCATAATATCGACATTACGTTCGATAATAATTTCCAGTGCGCGTTGTTTATGCTCGTCGCTTATCATATCGGCATCGATAGGGAAGTCTAAGCCTCGACGCAGTGCGCGCTTAGTTTCTAAATATAGCTGACGCATAAGAGACGCTCGCCAGCTGTTCCACATGGTCGGATTGGTAGCATTAATATCAGCTACGGTGAGAATAAATAGATAGTCTAAATGCTCTTGGTCTTTGACGTAGCTGGCGAACTCCCAAATTACTTCTGGGTCTGAAATGTCTTTGCGCTGGGCTGTAACAGACATGTATAGGTGGTTTCTGACCAACCAAACAACAAGTTCAGTGTCTTGCTTTGATAGTCCGTGACGTTCACAGAAGGCTTGGGCATCGATGCAGCCTAATTCAGAATGGTCCCCACCACGACCTTTTGCAATGTCATGATATAGGCCTGCAATGTACACCAATTCTACTTTTTGAACATGGCGTATGGCTTGGCTCGAGATAGGGAATTTTTGTTTGTACTCTGGAAGCCATAAGCGGCGTAAATTTTCAACTACCTGTAGTGTGTGTGCATCAACGGTATAAATATGAAAAAGATCGTGTTGCATTTGGCCTATGATTGCGCCAAATTCTGGTAAATATCGGCCAAGCAAACCTAGGTGCTTCATAGATCTCAATATGCTTGTGAGATTGTGAGGGCTGGATATTATGTCTAAAAAAAGGTCTGTGTTTTCTTTGCGGTTTCTGAAGTTGTCGTCGACTAGTTCAAGGTTGTCGCGCAGCTGCCTCATTGTGTTGGCGCGAATGCCTTTTATATTCTCATGAGTGCCCAGTAAAACATAAATTTCCAGCATGCTAGACGGATGATCTTGGAATAGTGTGGTGGAGCGAGCTTCCAATTGTCCGTTAGCAACCTGAAAATGATTGTTAATGATTTCGATAGGAGTGACGTCGTCTTTGGCTAAAAAGGATTCTTCAAAGTGCTGTAAGAGCAAGTCGTTAAGTTGTTGAATAGCCGCAACGCTTTGGTAATAGCCTTGCATAAAGCGTTCGACATTACGCTTCAGATCGTCGTCGTCAAATCCAAACAGTTTTGCGAGTGTGCGCTGATGATCAAAAAGCAGTCTGTCTTCTTTGCGTCCTGCTACGATGTGCAAAGCCCAGCGTATTCTCCATAAATGGCTTACCGCACCTTTGAGTTGAATGTATTCATCTTCTGATAAAAAGTGTTTTTCTATGAGGGCACTTAATCTGTTTGTGTGTAAGTGGCGCTTGGCAACCCAGTCGATGACTTGCATGTCTCTTAGCCCGCCTGGGCATTCTTTCAGGTTGGGTTCTAAGTTGTAGGCTGTATTTTGGTATTTTGCGTGGCGTTGCTTTTGTTCTGCTAATTTGGCCTGATAAAAAGAGTGGCCATCCCACATTTGAGAAATGTCGACGTGTAGCTTTAATGTGGCTTGCAAGTCTGATGGGCCTGTTAGGGTTCTAGACTCAATCAAATTGGTAATAATGGTGATGTCTTTGGCTGCCATTTCGGTGCATTCGTCGATAGTTCGAACACTATGGCCGATGTCTAAATTGATGTCCCAAAGAAAGGTGATAAAGGCTTCGATTTTATTTTTGGGCGCCGACGTTTCATTTTTAATAAGGATTAAAAGATCGATGTCAGATTTAGGGTGAAGCTCACCACGTCCATATCCACCAACGGCGATGAGGCTGACATGCTTCTCATTATTAAGCCCTTTTGCAATCCAGGCGGCTTGTAGTACTTCGTCATAAAACGAAGATAGCCCTTTGACGAGTTTTTCTATTGGGTAGAGGGAGTGAAAAAGGTCGTTATATATTGTTGTTTTTTCTTCAATGATGGCTTTGTAGTGAGAAATAGAGCAGCTATGTTGAGCCAGTACATTTTTCTCTTTCTCAGTAAGTAATGGCGGAGCGTCTGGAAAAGCAGGGAAGTCCATACAAGAGCCTCGAAGAATGAGTGATATTTTCTAAAATGATGAATCTGTAAGTTTTGTATCTTAGTGCTAAAAAGTAGCGCCTCTCTTATGAGAAGCGTGTTTCTTCTGGTCGACGAGTTAGTACTTCTACACCATCTGCGGTGACGAGCAAAGTGTGCTCGTATTGTGCGGATAGACGGCCGTCTTTAGTTTTAGCAATCCAGTTGTCTGGGCCTGTGTGTTTCACTTGTTTTTTTCCGGCATTGATCATTGGTTCGATGGTCAGAGTCATGCCTTCTTCTAGCATCACGCCTGTGCCTGCTACACCATAATGTGCAACTTGCGGTTCACCATGAAAAGTGGTGCCGACGCCATGGCCGCAATACTCTTCTACGACAGAGCAGTGGTTTTTGTGAGCATGAGCTGAAATAGCGGCACCGATATCACCAAGACGAACACCGGGTTTAACGAGGTCAATCGCAAGGTAAAGGCACTCTTGAGTAATTTTGGCCAGACGTTCCGCATGTGGTAGAGCTGGTCCGGCGAAAAACATTCTGCTGGTGTCACCGTAATAGCCATCTTTGATGATAGTGATGTCAATATTGACCGTATCGCCTTTTTTCAACGCTTTGTCGTTTGGAATACCATGGCAAATAACATCATTGACCGATGTGCAGCAAGATTTAGGGAAACCATGGTAGTTTAATGGTGCTGGGATGGCGCCTTGCTCTTTAATAATGTAGTTATGAGCGATAATGTCTATTTGTTCCGTTGATACGCCTGGTACAACAAATTCCTCCAGCATGACTAAAACGTCTGCAGCCAGTTTTCCAGCCACTCTCATCCCTTCAATATCGCTGATATCTGTGAAGCGAGTGGATGCTGGTCGAGGTGTCCAGCTGGGAGCGTCTACACGGCCATCTTTTGTTAGCTTTTCAACTTTTTGTAGGATTTCGTTGCTCATAATTAGCGCATCTTTAAATAGTTTATGTCTATATTGATAGTATGTTGCGGGATATTCTACATGACTTGAGCGATAGAATCGCCTCTCAAATTGAAAAAAAACACGTGCCAGAGGGCACGTTAAAAAAGATTCAGGTCTTTTTGTTTTATGTCAAATGTGGTATAAAACGCCCGCCTGTCGGACTATTGGTTCGAAATAGGTAAAAAACTTTAAAAAACTAACGATCTTGCCGCAATAAAATAAAGTGTCTGGGGTGTCATTGGTTGCCTTAAACCTTGTTTGACTGACGCTTTTAGCTGGTAAGCACAAATAACCCAAATATAAAGGATAGTAAAATGCCTACAGTCTCTATGCGCGACCTTCTACAGGTTGGTTCACACTTTGGTCACCAAACTCGTTACTGGAACCCAAAAATGAAGCCTTTCATTTTTGGTGCTCGTAACAAGATTCATATCATTAACCTTGAGCATACAGTTCCTGCTCTTAATGACGCTCTTGAGCTTGTTAAGAAAATGGCTGAGAACAAAAACAAGGTTTTGTTTGTTGGTACTAAGCGTGCTGCATCTAAAACGATTAAAGAGCAAGCTGCTCGCTCTGGTATGCCATACGTTAACCACCGCTGGTTGGGTGGTATGTTGACTAACTACAAAACTATTCGTGCCTCTATCAAACGTCTTCGTGAGCTTGAAGGTCAGGTGTCTGATGGTACTTTCGAAAAGCTGACTAAAAAAGAAGCTTTGATGCGTACTCGTGAGCTTGAAAAACTTGAGCTTTCTATGGGTGGTATTAAGGATATGGGCGGCCTTCCGGATGTTTTGTTTGTTGTAGACGTTGACCACGAACGTATTGCTATTAAAGAAGCAAACAAATTGGGCATTCCTGTTATCGGTATCGTTGATACTAACAGTAACCCAGATGGTGTTGATTACATTATTCCTGCTAACGATGATGCAATTCGCGCTGTTCAGCTTTATGTTGGCGCTTTTGCTGATGCTGTTCTAGAAGGTCGTTCTGCGACTGCTGGTACTGCTGATGAATTCGTTGAAGTAAGTGAAGCGACTACTGAAGCGTAAGCAAACTTTCTAGTTTGTTCTGGTTTCTAAAGGGAGGTTTCTTACCTCCTTTTTTAAATTTGAATTGGTAAAAAGAGGATTTAACATGGCCGCAGTATCTGCAGCATTGGTAAAAGAGCTACGTGAACGTACTGGCCTAGGCATGATGGAGTGTAAGAAAGCACTTGTCGCTGCTAACGCTGACGTTGAGGTCGCTATCGAAGAGCTACGTAAATCAAGTGGCATGAAGGCAGCTAAAAAAGCGGGCCGTACTGCCGCTGAAGGAACAATTGTTATGCGTGTCGCTGACGATTCTTCTTACGCTATCTTGGTTGAAGTAAACTCCGAAACTGATTTCGCGACTCGTGACGAAGGTTTTATTGCTTTCGCAAACAAAGTTGCTGACGTTGTTTTTGCAACGAAAGAAACGGATGTAGCGGTTTTGCTTGCGGGTGAAATTGGTCAGGCGCGCGAAGCATTGGTACAAAAAATCGGTGAGAATATTTCTCCTCGTCGTGCTGTCATTATCGAAGGCGGATTAGTGGGCGCTTACCTTCACGGTAATGGCCAAATCGCTGTATTGACTCAGTTGGAAGGTGGTTCTGCTGAACTGGCTAAAGATGTGTCTATGCACATTGCTGCTGTTGCTCCTCGCGTAGTTCGCGGCGACGACATGCCAGCAGAAGTTCTAGCAAAAGAAGAAGAAATTGTTCGTGCTCAGCCAGACATGGCTGGCAAGCCTGCAGAAATCGTTGATAAAATGATTGTGGGTCGTATGAAGAAGTTCTTGGCTGAAAACAGCTTGATTGAACAGCCTTTTGTTAAGAACCCAGAAATTAAAGTTGGCCAGCTTGTTAAAGACGCTGGTGCAACAGTGACCTCTTTCATTCGCCTTGAAGTTGGTGAAGGTATTGAAGTTGCTGAAGTAGACTTTGCAGCAGAAGTAGCAGCACAGCTTAGAGGTTAACTCTTGGTTGCGGTGTCTTCAACAAAAAGGGGCAGCTTGACTGCCCCTTTTTATGAAAGACAAATGCGAGAGTGTCGGATAAATAGACCTCAGTTATTGAAGAAATGAAACCATTGCCGGAGGTTGATATGCCAAAAGAAAAGAGTCCAAAATACAAACGAATTTTGCTTAAATTAAGTGGCGAAGCCCTAATGGGGGATGAGTCCTTTGGTATCGACCCTAAAGTGTTAAATCGTATTGCGCTTGAGATTGGTCAGCTACGAGGCATTGGTGTTGAAGTTGGTATCGTTATTGGTGGTGGTAACTTGTTTCGTGGTCAGGCGTTGAGTAAAGCTGGCATGGATCGCGTTACTGGTGATCATATGGGGATGCTGGCAACGGTGATGAACGCGTTGGCAATGCGAGATGCATTGGAGCGTGCAAACATTGCGACCCGAGTGATGTCAGCTATCACGATGACGGGGATTGTTGAGCCTTATGATAGACGTCGTGCTATGCGATTGATGAAAGAGGGCGACGTGCTGATTTTCTCAGCGGGAACGGGTAATCCTTTCTTTACAACTGACTCTGCTGCTTGTTTACGCGGCATCGAGATTGATGCAGATGTTGTATTGAAAGCAACGAAGGTTGACGGTGTGTATTCTGCTGATCCTATGAAGGACCCGGCTGCCGTGAAATATGATACATTGGGCTACGATGAAGTCCTTGAAAAACAATTAGGGGTCATGGATTTAACTGCGATATGTTTGACCCGTGATCATGGCATGCCAATACGTGTGTTTAATATGAATAAGCCCGGAGCCTTGATAAATATCATGGTTGGTGGCAGTGAAGGTACACTGATTAAGTGAGGAAGTTATGATTAACGAAATTCTTAAAGATGCAGAAGATCGTATGAATAAAGCGGTTGCTTCTGTTGAATCTGCGTTTAAAAAAATTCGTACAGGTCGTGCGCACCCTAGTATATTGGACTCGGTTAAAGTGAATTATTATGGCACTGAAACGCCACTAAGTCAGATTGCTAATATAACGGTTGAAGATGCACGTACTTTGGGTATTTCTCCTTGGGAAAATAACTTAGTTCCTGAAATTGAAAAAGCCATTATGAAATCTGATCTTGGTCTGAACCCTGCGACAAATGGAAACCTTATTCGAATTCCTATGCCGGCTTTGACGGAAGAAACTCGTAAGAACTACTTTAAGCAGGCAAAGAGCGAAGCTGAAAACGGTCGTATTGCTATTCGTAATATTCGTCGTGATGCAAACAGCAGTCTTAAAGACCTAGTGAAAGAAAAAGAAATTTCTGAAGATGATGATCGTCGTGGTCAGGATCAAGTTCAAAAAATAACAGACAAGAGCGTGGCTTTGGTTGAAGAGCGTCTTGCTGCAAAAGAAAAAGACTTGATGCAAATCTAATAAAAAGGGCGAGCTTTGGCTCGCCCTTTTTATTGACTAGGGTAAAGTTATGTCTAAATTAGATGGCGCTGATTCCGATTCAGTGGTCGGGCCAGCTCATGTTGCCATCATAATGGATGGTAATAATCGCTGGGCAAAGAAAAAACATCTACCAAGCATTGCAGGCCATACGGCAGGCGCTACAGCTGTTCGCCGAGTGGTTGAGGCCGCGGCCAGATCTGGTGTTGAGGTATTAACGCTATTCGCTTTTTCTAGTGAAAACTGGAAACGACCTAAGTTAGAGGTTGATGGTTTGATGGCGCTGTTTATGCGCTCTCTCAAAAAAGAGCTAAAACGATTGAATGAGCATAAAATCCGACTTCGGGTTATTGGTGATATTTCAGGGTTTAGTTCTGGTTTGCAGAAACAAATCCAGAGTGTTCAAGACGCCACTGCAAATAATAACCAAATGACATTAGTGATTGCGGCGAATTATGGTGGTCGTTGGGACATTGCGCAGGCTGCGAAAAAGATAGCCGAACTCGTTATGTCAGGAGTGTTGTCGCCAGAAGATATCGATGAAACGTTATTAGGGCAGCATGTTGCTTTGGCTGACTTACCTCCGCCTGATTTGTTAATTAGAACATCTGGGGAAGAGCGTATTAGTAATTTCTTACTTTGGCAAACCGCTTATTCTGAATTCGTGTTCCTTCCGGTGTTGTGGCCGGATTTTGATCAACAGCATTTTGATGACGCGATTCAGGTGTATCAAAATCGTCAACGACGTTATGGTGGTCGATAGCCATGTTACTTCCTCGAATTTTAAGTGCCATAGTCATGGCTGTTTTGTTTATTTGTGCGGTTTTTGTACTCGAAGCGTCACATTTTATTGTCGCCATGGCGGGTGTTGTGTTGCTGGCTGGCTGGGAGTGGGCTCGTTTATCGGGCGTACGTAGTCAAATAGGCCGCATTGGTTTTTCTGTTTTTATTGGTGTTGTGTGCTTTTGGGTTTTTAATTTCAATTTGCAGAAAGTGTCACTTTACATTAGCCCTTTATTATGGGGTTTGGCGCTTTATTGGGTGGTACGTTATCCATCGCCGCTACTGTGGCGTCATGTTGTTAGTCGCTTGTTATTTGGCGTTTTTGTGCTGGTTACAACCTGGACTGCCTTGGTTGTTTTAAAGCAGTCGGATGATTTCGTCGTCTGGGTTTTACTGCTGATGGGGTTGATTTGGGGTGCTGACTCCGGTGCTTATTTTGCGGGTCGAGCTTTCGGGAAAAGAAAGTTAGCCAAATTTGTCAGCCCGGGTAAATCATGGGAAGGTGTTATTGGTGGTTTAGTGTTGACTCAGATGGGTGTGATTATATTTGCCGTATTAAGTGGGTTCACGTTAACCCAGTGGAGTATTCTCTCGGTTATTGCGTTATTAACCTCCTCGGTCTCGGTGTTGGGTGATTTAACGGAAAGCTTGTTTAAGAGGCATGAGAAGCTAAAGGATTCGAGTCATTTGATTCCTGGGCACGGCGGAGTGATGGATCGTGTCGATAGTTTAACGGCGGCGGCGCCTATTTATGTTTTATTGCTAAGTTTGGCTGGATGGCTTTGATGCAAGGTATTTGTTTATTGGGTGCAACAGGGTCAATTGGCCAAAGTACACTAGAAATTATTGCACAGCATCCGGATAAATTTGTTTTGATTAGTGCGTCAGCGAACGAAAGTGTGGATAAAATGGCAGAAATTTGTCGCCGTTTTAAGCCTCAGCGCGCGGTGATGGGATCCGAAAAGACCTGTAATGAATTGGCTCAACAGTGCCAAGGCTTAGCAACGTCGTTTGAGTGGGGAGAAGCGGCTTTAGAAAGTATTGCTTCTGATTCTGATGTTGATCAGGTAATGGCGGCCATTATGGGGTTCGCTGGCCTTAAGCCTACGTTAGCTGGGGTTCGTGCTGGCAAGCGTACATTGCTAGCGAATAAAGAATCTTTGGTCACGGCAGGGAAGCTGTTCATGGATGAGGTGGCGCGTCATGATGTTACGCTTCTTCCGATAGACAGTGAGCATAATGCGATTTATCAAAGTTTACCGCAGACTTCTTCCGGCGCTCATAAACGGGATGTGTCAAAGATTATTTTGACTGCATCCGGCGGGCCCTTCAGGAAGTGGTCTCTAGATGATATGAGCTCGGTGACACCGGAGCAGGCGTGTAAACATCCAAATTGGTCAATGGGGCAAAAAATATCTATTGACTCCGCTTCCTTGATGAATAAAGGGTTGGAGTTGATCGAAGCCTGTTGGTTGTTTGATGTAACACCAAATGAGGTGGATGTGGTCGTCCACCCAGAAAGTATTATTCATTCTATGGTGTCATATCGCGATGGGTCGGTGATTGCTCAGATGGGAAACCCTGATATGAAGATCCCGATTGCGTATGGTATGAGTTGGCCAGACAGAGTTGAGACAAACGTGGCTCCTTTGAATTTAATTGATGTCGCACGTTTGAATTTTGAGTCTCCTGATTTGTTGCGCTTCCCCAATTTGAAGTTAGCTGCTGATGCCTGGTTTATGGGAGGGACAGCCATGGCGGTATTGAATGCAGCGAATGAAATTGCCGTAGAGGCTTTTTTGAACCGCCTGATCGGTTTTCTTGATATTGCAAAATTGAATGAACATGTTTTGACTGTCGCAAATATTGTGGCGGTGAATACGCTTGATGATGTTTTTGAAGCGGATAGATATTCTCGCCATTTGGCTCTGGATATGATCTCTCGCGGTAAATTTTCATGATACAAAATATCCTTTCTATTGTTGTTGCATTAGGCCTTCTGATTACCTTTCATGAATTTGGTCACTATTTTGTGGCTCGACGTTGTGGCGTTAAAGTACTGCGTTTTTCGGTTGGTTTTGGAAGACCTATCTATCGTTATGTTGGTAAAACGGGAACAGAATATACGCTCGCGATGATTCCACTTGGCGGTTATGTACGAATGCTTGATGAGCGCGAGGGAAATGTTCCTGAATCATTAAGAAGTCAGGCTTTTAATACAAAAACAGTTTGGCAGCGTATTGCGATAGTGGCGGCGGGGCCAATCGCGAATTTCATTTTAGCGGTTGTTATATATGCATTGGTAGCTTTACTTGGCGTTCAATCTATTGCGCCTAAAGTAGGCCAGATTGAGCAAGATACGCCTATTTCGCAAACGCAAATACAAGCCGGAGATGAGCTTGTTTCAATTGCTGGTGAATCGGTAGCATCGTGGGAAGATGTAAATTTAGTGTTAGCGGGCTTGATTGGTAAAACAGGAATCATTATCGTTCGGTACCAACCTGATGGATTGAGTTCGTTACAAGAAGACAGTGTACGTCTTAATCGATGGCTTGTTGGTGATGAACCTAATAATTTGATTAAAGCATTTGGTTTGGCACCATGGCAGCCGCTTATTTTACCCATTATCGCTCAGGTAGTGGAGGGCGGAGCGGCGGCTGAGGCAGGTTTCTTTCCTGGAGATAAAGTTTTAACGGTAAACGATCAACCTGTGGCAAACTGGCAGCAGTTTGTTGCATTAGTGCAGGCAAGCCCAAGTAAGACGTTGATCGTTGAAGTGCAGCGTGAACAAGGCTCGACTAAATTATCATTATTACCTAAATCTACCGAGCAAAATGGTAAGGTGATAGGGTATGCTGGGCTGGCTGTAGTTCCTCCTAAATGGGACGAAAGTCTTATCAGGGAGCAATATTATGGTCCGTTTGATGCACTTTCTTATGGTGTTGCACAAACGTCTAAAATGGTATCTTTAACGGTTTCGTCTATTGGGAAAATGATACAAGGACTGATTTCGGTTGATAATTTATCTGGACCGATAACGATTGCAAAAGTGGCGAGCGCATCAGCCGACTCTGGTTTGCAGTCTTTTTTAAAATTCATGGCTTACCTGAGTGTCAGTTTAGGGGTGCTTAATTTGTTGCCTATTCCAATGTTAGATGGTGGGCATTTGTTGTTTTTTGGCATTGAAGCTATTCGTCGTAAGCCTGTCTCTGAGAAAATTCAGAGTATGGCGTACCGTGTTGGTGCTTCTCTTTTATTTGCTCTAATGGCCATCGCCATTTTTAATGATATTGCCCGCTTGTAGAGAGGTATATGTGAAATTCGTTCCAGCGGTGTTGTTGGCTTTAATAAGCGTGCAGAGTTTTGCAAAAGCAGTAGAAGATGTTCGAATTGATGGCCTAGTACAGATGCCATCGGCGCGAGCATTTGATGTCATAGGATTCGATAAGAGTGAGTCCTATGATTCAGGTAAAGTATATCAAGCTATTAGTTCTCTTTTTAACACCAGTTACTTTAGTGACATTGATGTGTATGAAGAAAACAATGTCTTGATCTTTGATGTGGCTGAGCGACCTTCTATTGGTAATTTAACCATAGAAGGTAATGAGCTCATTAAAACAGAAGACTTAGAGCGAGGTTTGAAATTATCAGGCCTAGAAATTGGTGAAATTTACAAACCTGAAACCTTAAATCAGATTGTGCAGGAACTTCAGCGTCAATATTACGCTCTTGGTCGTTATAGTGCCAAAGTGGATATATCTGTGGAGGATATGCCTCGTAACCGGACGGGTATTGTTATCAATATCGATGAAGGTGATACAGCAAAAATAGTTCATATAAACATTGTTGGTAATAAGGATTTCGACCAAGAAACGCTTACGAAAAACTTTGAGGCGGAAGAAATCGGGTCCTGGAACCCCTTTAGCTCTGCAGATGAATACGCAAAAGCGAAGGTAGAGGGTGACATCAATACTTTAAAAAGCTTTTACTTAGACAAAGGCTATTTAGATTTTAGTGTCGTTTCTAGTCAGGTGAGTTTGTCTGCGGATAAACGTGACGTTTATATTGTTATTAATGTTGATGAGGGTAAGCCTTATAATATTAATAACGTGTCGTTGAGTGGCAGTTTACCGATTGCAGAAGATCGTGTGTGGAAGCAAATCTCTCAGAAACGTGGCGATGTTTTTTCTCGTAGTGAAGTAACTAAAATCATTGAGAAAATATCAACTGAATTGGGTGATGATGGTTATTTGTTCACTAACGTGAATGTGATTCCAGAAAAACTAGAGAACCATACGGTTAACCTTAGTTATCAAATTACTCCTGGTCCCAAAGTCTATGTTCGTCGCATCACGTTTAGTGGTAATAGTGAAACACAAGATGAAGTGTTACGCCGTGAAATGACGCAATTTGAAGGGGCTTTGGCAACGCACTCTAAAATACAATCTTCCAAACGTCGTATCGAACGCCTTGGTTTTTTCGGAAGTGTTGATTTAAGAACACGCCCTGTTGCTGGCACCTCTGATCAGGTTGATCTTGATGTTGTTGTACAAGAGCAAGCCTCCGGTAGTATTCAGGCGAGCATTGGCTATTCGCAAGAAGACGGTACTGTGCTTGGGTTTGGTGTCTCTAAGCGTAACTTCTTAGGGACAGGCAATAAACTGTCTTTTAATGCAACCCGTACAAATCAAACGCAAGATTATTCTATTAATTACGATAACCCATATTTTACTGTCGATGGTGTGAGTCGTGGCTTCCAAGTTTTTTATCAAACCAGTGATCATGCTGATGATGATGTGGAAGATTATGACCTTGATGAAATTGGTGCTGGAGTAAATTACGGCTATCCGATTTCTGATACACAGCGCTTGTCTTTTGGAATGACGGTGAAAGAAAGTACGGTGAAATTAGGCTCTGATCCATCCAATGAGACACAAGATTATGTCAATACGCATGGTGATAATTACGACGATTTAATTGGCAGCTTAACGTGGAGTGACAGTGATTTAGTGGGTGGTGTATTGCCAACGGATGGTTACTCAACCAAAGCTTCTTTGGAAGTTGCATTGCCTGTGGGTGATCAGCAATATGCCAAGCTTGGACTCACGTCGCAAAAATATTGGAATTTAAACAGTTCTGATTTGTGGTTGTTCCGGCTAAAAGGCCGTTTAGGCTATGGTACTGGCTACGGAGATACAGACAGTTTACCTTTCTTTGAAAACTATTTTGCTGGTGGGTCTTATTCCGTTCGTGGTTATGGCGCCTCTTCTTTAGGGCCAAAGAATTCGTATTCTAGTACTTCTACTAATACTAGTTCCGCCTTGGGTGGTAATATTTTGATGACAGGTACGGCGGAACTTATTTTTCCTTTACCGATGGTTGAAGATCATAAGTCTGTTAGAACGGCTTTCTTTTTAGATGGCGGTAATGTTTTTACTGACGCATGTTTTTCCGGCAATACAGAGTGTAACGAAGGTATTGATCTATCAGAAATACGTTACAGTGTTGGTTTGAGTTGGACTTGGATCACACCTATTGCACCCTTGTCATTTAATTTTGCCAAACCGTTAAATGCAAAAGATGGTGATAAAACAGATTTCTTCCAATTTCAGTTAGGAACCACTTTTTAACTTAAAGCATATTATTTAAGAGGATTGACAATGAAAAAAATCATAACTGTAATTTTTACTCTATGCTTCATGAGTAGTGTACAAGCAACAGAGGTGGCTGTTATCGATTTTAGAGCGGCGCTTCTCGCGAGTAATATCGGTCAAGAGGCGGCAAAAGAGCCTAAGCAAAAAGTCGCAGAGATGGATGCTCGTTTAAAGAAAGAACAGGCTGATCTTGAGTTATCGGCTCAAGATTTGAAACGAGATGAGCTAACGCTTTCGGAGGGTGAATTTAAAAAACGTCGTCAAGCACTGGCAGAGCATGATAATAAGGTGCGAGCAATGGCGGCTAATATGCAACGCCAAGCGAAAGCGTTAGAGCAAAAGCTAATACAGTCTTTAACGCCTCAAGGCGAAGCTGCGTTGAAATCGTTAATCGAAGAACGCAAGTTAGGTTTAGTTTTGAACAGACAATTAAGTTTATACGCTGATGCTGACGCGGATCTTACCGATGAATTGGTGAAACGTATTAATAAGGACAACTAATCTATGAGCCACACGCTAGGGCAATTGGCTGCTAAGGTGCAAGGTGTTGTTAAGGGAGACAGTGATCTTCTGATTAAAAAATTAGGGACGTTGAAAGGCGCAACAGAATGCGAGCTCAGTTTTTTAGCAAATCCTAAGTACCAAAATCAGCTGGCCTCTTCGTCCGCAGGTGCTGTTTTGGTGAAGACTGAGGCGCTGGCTCAACTGGTTGAAAATGCTATTGTTGTATCAAACCCTTACCTAGCGTTTGCTCAGTTATCCCATTTGTTTGTGCCGCCCATCCAATGCTGGTCAGGTGTTCATCCAAGTGCTGTTATTTCCCCTAAGGCGACCATTGCCGATGGTGTGGTTGTCGGTCCTAATGTTGTTATTGATGATGACGCAAATATCGCTGAAGGCTGTGCTATAGGTGCAGGGTGTGTTATTGGTCGTGGTGCTAAAATAGGTAAAGGAACGCGTCTATATCCTAATGTCACTTTCTACCATGATGTTGTTGTCGGTGAAGCGTGTATTTTTCATAGCAGCTCGGTTATTGGAGCGGACGGTTTTGGTTTTGCTCCAAAAGAAGGGGGTTGGGAAAAAATTGATCAGCTAGGGTCGGTTGTCATTGGTGACAATGTTGAAGTCGGTGCTAGTACAACAATTGATCGTGGTGCAATAGAAAACACCCTAATTGGGCACGGTGTTAAAATTGATAATCAAGTTCAAATTGCTCATAACGTGGTAATTGGTGATAATACAGCGATTGCCGCGAGTACCGCGATAGCCGGCAGTACAAAAATTGGTTCTTTTTGTACTGTTTCAGGAGGTGTTTGCATTGCAGGGCATTTAACGCTTGCTGATAACGTTCATATTACTGGTATGAGTATGATAAGTAATTCTATTACAGAAGCGGGTTCTTACTCTTCTGGAATGGGAATGGAACCAACAGCAAAATGGCGTCGAACGGTTGCTAGAGTCAGAAGAATAGACGATATGGCAAAGCAGTTTTTACAATTGAAACAACAGGTTAATAAGTTTCTAGAGAAGGTTGATAATAAATGATGGACGTAAATGAAATTCGCCAATACTTACCTCATAGGTATCCGTTTTTATTGGTGGATCGTGTTATTGAACTGAATTTAAACGAGTCCATTATAGCGTATAAAAATGTCACCATTAATGAACCATTCTTTAATGGGCATTTTCCAAATCACCCAGTCATGCCTGGTGTTTTGATTATTGAGGCAATGGCTCAAGCGGCTGGCATCCTTGGTTTTAAAACCATGGATAAAAAACCAGAAGATGGTTCTATTTATTACTTTGTTGGCTCTGATAAAGCACGTTTTAAGCGTCCGGTTGTGCCTGGTGATCGATTACAGCTAGAAGCGAAAATTGTTACGGAAAAACGAGGTATTTGGAAATTTGAGTGTAGAGCAACGGTTGATGGTCAATTAGCGTGCTCTGCAACTATTCTGTGTGCAGACAGGAAGATATAGTGGCGATACATCCAACAACGTTAATCGATTCGAAAGCAGAGATTGACTCCGATGTGGAGATTGGTCCCTTTTGTGTGATCGGACCGAATGTAAAAATTGGTGCTGGTAGTATTATTAAATCACATGTTGTCATCAATGGTCATACGACAATTGGATATAATAATGAAATTTATCAGTTTGCTTCTGTTGGAGAGGCGAACCAAGACAAAAAGTATAAAGGTGAACCAACACAGTTGGTTATTGGCGACAGTAATGTGATTCGTGAAAATGCGACGATTCACCGTGGTACTGTTCAAGATACTGGTATTACTGTGGTCGGTAATCACAACTTGTTTATGGCTAGTACGCATATTGGACACGATTGTATTGTTGGTGACCATAATATAATGGCTAACTTTGCCGCTTTGGCGGGTCATGTCAAAGTGGGTGATCATGTTATTCTTGGTGGTTATACTGGGATTCATCAGTTTTGTCAGGTGAACTCATTTAGTATGTGCGGTATGGGATCAATGGTTGCTAAAGATGTCCCTAGGTACATTATGGTTTCTGGAAACCCAGCCAAGGCTCATGGGATGAATTTTGAAGGGATGCGTCGAAGAGGTGTGACTTCTGATGTTATCCGAGCTTTGCGCTCAGCCTATAAGAGAATATACCTCAAAGGATTAACGCTAGATTCCGCGCTAGAAGAATTGGAGAAGGGGGACATGTTTCATATTCCTGAGGTGGCCGAGTTCATCTTATCCATTCGGCAGTCTAAACGTGGAATAATACGATAGGCACTATGTTTAAAAGAAAACCCCGGATAGTTTCGGGGTTTTTTATTATTAGAGGTTGTATAAATGAAAGTGATGTCTCCGATACGTTATGTTGTAGTTGCAGGTGAGGCTTCAGGTGACATTTTAGGCGCTAATCTGATTGCCCATTTAAAAATATTGCACCCCAATGCTATTTTTGAAGGAATTGGTGGGCCGTTAATGGAGGCGCAAGGCTTCAAGACAGTGGTACCAATGGATCGATTATCGGTAATGGGACTGGTTGAAGTTTTAGGGCGCTTAATAGAGCTTCTTGGTATCCGAAAACGTTTATATCAATCTTGTTTAAATAACCCGCCAACGGCCTTCATCGGTATAGACTCTCCTGATTTTAATATGCCTTTGGCGAGGAAGTTAAAAAAAGCCGGTATTCCGACCGTGCATTATGTCAGTCCTTCTGTTTGGGCTTGGCGTCAAAAGCGTATTTTTAACATCAAAAAATCAGTTGACTTAATGTTGGCGTTATTTCCATTCGAGTTGCCTATTTATCACGAACATAAAATCCCCATTGTTTGTGTCGGTCATACATTAGCGGATGACATTCCGCTAGATAGCGACGTTTTTGAAGCAAGAGATGTGCTTAGTTTAGGTTTAATTAATGGACCGGTGTTTGGCATTTTACCCGGTTCTCGTGAAGGTGAAGTGTCTCGCCTTGCGCCTCTTTTTGTGGCGGCGATGAAGCAGATTAAACTGAAAGAGCCCGATGCTGTTTTTTTGATGCCGGCGGCCAATGCTGCAAGGCGAGTTCAAATAGAGGCGATACTTCATGAGGCCAATGCTGAAGCCATTATTATCGATGGTCAATCACGTACTGTGATGGCCGCATCCGACGCCATCTTATTAGCGTCTGGAACAGCGGCTCTTGAAGCCATGTTAGTAAAGCGCCCTATGGTTGTGTCTTATCGAGTTAATAAGTTGACGTATGCCATCATGTCTCGAATGATCAAAGTGCCTTATGTCTCGTTGCCTAACTTATTGGCGAATGAAGCCTTGGTGCCTGAATTGCTTCAAGATGACGCCACACCCAATAATTTAGCAACAAAATTGCTACAGACTTGGCGGTCTTTTAATGAAGATAAAACCATTCAAGCTAAGTACGTTAATTTGCATAAAATGTTACGTAAAAATGCTGGAGAGCGGGCTGCGCAAGCAATTGTTTCAATGCTTAAGGAAAAAGAAAAATAATGGAACCTTTCGTTAGTCAGATTTACTTTGGCAGCTTGCTTGCGGGTGCCGACGAAGCTGGAAGAGGGCCGTTGGCTGGCGAAGTGGTCGCCGCGGCGGTGATTCTAGACCCAAATCGGCCTATAGAGGGTCTTGCGGACTCAAAGAAATTAAGCGAAAAAAAGCGTGAAGCGTTGTTTATTGAAATACAAGAAAAAGCCTTAGCCTATGGTATTGCCAGTGCCACGATAGAAGAAATTGACGAGATAAACATACTGCACGCCAGTATGCTGGCTATGTCACGAGCCGTGGCATTATTAACAGTGTTGCCTGAGCATGTATTGATTGATGGCAATCGTATTCCTCTTAATTTGCCTTGTCCTGCGGAAGCGGTGGTGAAAGGAGATGCTCGGCACGCAGCTATCTCAGCCGCGTCTATTTTAGCCAAAGTAACCCGTGACAGGGATATCGTGCAGGCGGCCAAAATTTATCCGCAATATGGTTTTGAAAAACATAAAGGTTATCCTACTGCCTTGCACCTTAAAGCTATTCAAGTGCATGGCATCACGCCAATTCATCGACGTAGTTTTGGTCCAGTAAAAAAGATTTTAGAGAGATAATATTTTGTCCGCATCGTTTATACATCTACGAGTCCATACCGAGTTTTCTTTAGTAGATGGCTTGGTGAAAATCAAAGGGCTACTTGGCACGACCGAGTTAATGTCCATGCCGGCAGTTGCCATTACCGACGAAAACAATCTTTGCGGTTTTGTACGTTTTTATAAAGGTGCAATGGACAAGGGTATTAAGCCTATCTGTGGTGTTGATGTTGTTGTCGACGAGGATGGTGAGATGGATTCTCGCTACCGTCTTACTTTGTTAGCGACGTCAAATAAGGGCTACAAAAATATCATCGAAATTATTTCGAAAGGATATCAACTTGGTCAAGTGGACGGTCGTCCAATTGTTCAGCGCGAGTGGATTGAAGCTTGTAGTGATGATGTTATTGCTTTATCTGGAGCGGGTTTTGGCGATATTGGTTTGTTGCTGCAAAAAGGCCGACAGGATCAGGCAAAAAGTCGTTTGGCTTATTGGATGTCGATATTTCCTGAACGTTTTTATATTGAGTTACAGCGAACTAGCCGTCTTGGGGAAGAAGAGTACATACACGCGGTTGTTCCTCTTGCGAGCGAGCTTGAATGTCCAGTCGTTGCGACGAATGATGTTCGCTTTTTAAAGCGTGAAAACTACGAAGCACACGAAGCTCGTGTGTGTATTCATGATGGCGTAACTTTAGATGATCCACGTCGTAAACGTCGTTATTCAGAAGAGCAGTATTTCAAAACACCAGAAGAGATGGCTGCGCTTTTTGAAGATATTCCTGAGGCGCTTGAAAATACCGTAGAGATTGCAAAGCGCTGTAGTGTGGATGTGTTACTGGGTGAATATTTTCTGCCAGACTATCCTGTACCAGAAGGGATGACGATGGAGGCGTTTTTTAGTGAGCTGTCTTACGATGGCTTAACTGAGCGCTTTAATTTTTTGACTAAAAAGTATGGTGAACGAATTGAAAAACGACGTCAAGAATACTGGGATCGTTTGGACTTTGAATTAACCATTATCAATCAAATGGGTTTTCCCGGTTACTTTTTAATCGTAATGGACTTTATCCAGTGGGCAAAAGATAACGACATTCCAGTTGGCCCAGGACGAGGATCTGGTGCAGGCTCCTTAGTGGCTTATGCTCTGAAGATTACCGACCTTGATCCACTCGAGTATGATTTGCTATTCGAACGGTTTTTGAATCCTGAGCGGGTTTCCATGCCCGATTTCGATATCGACTTTTGCATGGAAAATCGTGACCGAGTAATTGACTATGTATCGCGCACTTATGGTCGCGATGCGGTTTCTCAGATCATCACCTTTGGGGCGATGGCGGCTAAAGCGGTAGTGCGAGACGTGGCACGAGTGCAAGGTAAGCCATACAGTCTTGGAGATAAGCTTTCTAAATTGATTCCTTTTGAAATCGGTATGACCTTAAAAAAGGCCTTAGAAGAAGAGCCAGCATTACCTGAGTTTTTGGCTGGGGACGAAGACGCCGCTGAAGTCATGGAAATGGCTATTTCACTAGAAGGCGTGGTTCGTAACTTTGGTAAACATGCCGGCGGTGTGGTTATTGCGCCGACAAAATTGATAGATTTTGCGCCACTATATTGTGAGGAAGATGGTTCAGGATTAGTTACTCAATATGACAAAAATGACGTGGAAGAAGCGGGACTGGTGAAATTTGACTTCCTCGGTTTGAAGACGCTTACTGTCGTAGATTGGGCGGTTAAAAACATTGACGCTATTAACGAGTTGGAAGGTAAGCCACCGTTAGATATTGCACTCATTGATTTGGAAGACAAGTCCACCTATGACTTATTAAAGCGAGCCGAAACAACGGCGGTATTCCAGCTGGAGTCTCGCGGTATGAAAGAGTTGATCAAGAAGCTTTTACCCTCACGTTTTGAAGATATTATCGCCTTGGTGGCCTTGTATCGACCTGGGCCACTAGGCTCCGGCATGGTAGATGACTTTATTAACCGTAAGCACGGTCGTGCCGAGCTGGCTTTCCCTCATTCTGATTATCAACATAGCGATCTTATTCCTGTTCTAGAGCCAACGTACGGCATTATTTTGTACCAAGAACAAGTAATGCAGATTGCTCAGGTATTGGCAAAATTCTCTCTAGGTGGTGCGGATTTACTTCGTCGTGCCATGGGTAAGAAGAAAGCAGAGGTAATGGCTGAACAGCGTTTAATTTTCATGGAAGGCGCGCTAAAAAACAATGTTGATAAAGACCTGTCAGGTAATATTTTTGATCTGATGGAGAAGTTCGCAGGTTATGGTTTTAACAAATCTCACTCCGCGGCTTACGCATTAGTTTCTTATCAAACGGCTTGGTTAAAAAACCATTACCCTGCGCCGTTCATGGCTGCTGTATTGTCTGCCGATATGCAAAACACGGATAAGATTGTTATCTTTATTGAAGAATGTCGCTCAATGAAGTTGGTATTAGAGCTGCCCAATGTGAATGAGTCTGTTTTCAAATTCACCGTCAACCCGAAAGGCGCTATTGTCTATGGTCTGGGAGCGATTAAAGGTGTGGGCGAAGGCCCAATCGAAGCCATTGTCGAAGCGCGAAAAGAAGGCGCTTTTGAGCACATTTTTGATTTTTGCCAACGTGTCGGGCGTAAAGTTAATAAGCGCGTTATGGAAGCGTTGGTTCGCTCGGGTGCTTTTGATACGATTGGACCGAATCGTGCCACGCTATTTGCTTGTATCGATGAAGCGCTGAAGAGGGCCGTGCAGGATGCGAAAAACCACGACGCTGGTATGACGGATTTGTTTGGCATTGCAGTAGATGAAAATACAGAGGATGCTTATAAGGAAATAGGTACTCAGCATGAATGGCCACCACGTCAGCGACTTGATGGCGAGAAAGACACATTGGGTCTGTATGTGACAGGTCACCCGATTGATGAGTATGAAAAAGAGATTCGTCGCTTTGTTCGCTCGAAAATTGTAGACCTCCAGCCTAAGCGTGGTGATACGCAAATTATGGCTGGTCTGATCGTGGACTTGCGGATTACCAAGAGTAAAAAAGGTGGTAATATTGCTTTTGTCACTCTAGATGACCGCTCTGCTCGTATTGAAGTAACGGTTTTCCCAGATAGCTACGAAACCTTTAAAAACGTTATTGTTAAAGATGAAGTTGTTGTTGTTGAAGGTGAAATTTCGGTTGATGAATTTCGTGGAGGGCAAAAAGTTATTGCTCGAAATATCCTTGATATTGCTCAGGCTCGAGTTCGCTATGTTGAGGCATTGCGTATTACTTGGACTTCAGAGACGGTAACACCAACTGAAATCAAAACATTAGCAGGGTACATGGAATCATTTCGTGGAGACGGCTGTGATGTGGTTATTGGTTTTGATACCGCTGAGGCATGTGGTGATATCCGTTTGGGGGCAAGTTGGAAAGTTCGTCCAGATGACGAATTAATTCATCAACTTCAGAAACAATACGGTAAACAAAATGTTCAGTTAGTGTATACTTAGTCTCATTTAATAGAGCTATAGGATAAAAGCGATTTGCTTTTTCTCCTTAAATTTTATGGCAACCAAACAGTAGTGTAATTAAATATGAATTTAGATTATCTCCCTTTTGAGCAGCCGATTGCTGAACTTGAACAAAAAATTGAAGAGTTACGTTTAGTCGGTAACGATGATGAAATCAACATAGGCGATGAAATTAGTCGTCTTGAAGATAAAAAAATAGCGCTGACCAAAAGCCTATTTAGTAATTTAGGGGCATGGGAAGTTTCTCAGTTAGCGCGTCACCCAAAGCGCCCATATACACTTGATTATATAAAACATGTTTTTACAGACTTTGAAGAAATGCATGGTGACCGTCATTATGCGGATGACCGTGCGATTGTTGGCGGTGTTGCTCGTCTAGATGGCCGTCCTGTGATGGTAATTGGCCATCAAAAAGGTCGTGAAGTAAAAGAAAAAGTACTTCGTAACTTTGGTATGCCTCGTCCAGAAGGTTACCGTAAAGCGTTACGTTTAATGGAAACCGCTGAACGTTTTAAATTGCCAATTATTACCCTGATCGACACACCTGGAGCATACCCAGGAATTGGTGCTGAAGAGCGCGGTCAAAGTGAAGCGATCGCTTTTAATTTGGCTGTTATGTCTCGTCTTAAAACACCCATTATCTCTACTGTGATTGGTGAAGGTGGTTCTGGTGGTGCATTAGCCATTGGTGTTTGTGATGAACTAATGATGCTGCAATACGGTACTTACTCCGTTATTTCTCCTGAAGGTTGTGCGTCTATTTTGTGGAAAAGTGCAGACCGTGCTTCTGATGCTGCTAAAGCGATGGGGATTACGGCTCAACGACTTCAAGAGTTGGGCTTTGTGGATACTATTATCCAAGAGCCGTTAGGTGGTGCGCATATTGCTCATGAGCAAATAGCAGAAAATTTGAAACAAAACGTTATTGCTGCATTAGATCGAATGGAAGCATTAACGACAGATGAGCTATTAGCTCGTCGTTATAATCGTTTGATGTCATACGGCTTGTAATTATTTAGCTATGCTAAAAAGCCTCCTATATTAGGGGGCTTTTTTGTTTGTGTTCACTCTTAAAGCGCTTTGCCGCTGAGGCTAGGATGAAGTATTCAACTCTAAAGCCAATGACGTTGTCGTCACCTATTCGTTTCAACCCTGAGTGGGTTGATGACCTATTCATGCAGGCGAAAACAGTGTGGGTTGGTTTTAGTGGCGGAGTGGATTCTCACGTATTACTTCACTCTTTGGTGAATCAGCTCACGTCAGAGCAAAAGCAAAAACTGGTGGCGATTCATATTCATCATGGGCTGAGTGCGAATGCGGACAACTGGCTTAAACATTGTGAATTGATCTGCAACGACCTTGGTGTGAATTTTGTTACTGAACATGTACAACTTAAAGCTCAAGCTTCTCTTGAAGACGCTGCTCGTAATGCCCGTTATCACGCTTTTCAAAAACATATTGGTAATCGGGGGGTTATATTGTTGGCCCACCACGCTGGGGATCAAGTCGAGACGGTTTTGTTTCGACTCCTTAGAGGCACTGGTGGAAAAGGGTTAGCCGGTATTCCCGCAGAAAGATCATTAGGTGAAGAAGGTGCTAAATTAATTCGCCCCTTATTGTATGTATCCAAAGCAGAGGTTGAGAGTTACGCTCAACAGCAGCAACTTGATTGGATTCAAGATGAATCTAACGCAGATGAGCGTTTTACACGAAACTTCCTCCGCCAAAGTGTCGTCCCTATTCTTAAAGAACGATTCCCCAAAATGGAGCAAAATATCGCTTCCAGTGCGCAACGTATCGCCACCGATTACCGCATGCTAGCGCAATTATCTAGCCAGCAATTAGGTGTTTGGTGTAATGAGCTTGGTGGCTTAAAATTATCCTTTATTGCGGATAAAGCGCGAGAGGAGCGGCTGTTTTGGCTGCGTCAATTTCTGCAACGAAAAGACACATCGTTGACTCATTCTCAGCTAGAAAGTATTGATGATATGTTTGCGAGTGGAGAAGATAAGCAGCCTGAGTTTGTGTTTTCTTCTGGGCGCCTTATGCGCCATCAAAATGTTATTTATCTATTACCCCTTGATCAAGCCGTCGTGCTGGCACCGCTTGTCTCAGGTGAGGTATTGAAGCGTCCTTTTGACGAGATTTGTGTTCGCGGAAGTAACAACTGTACACTAAAAGCGCGTCCCGAAGGCGCAACACTTATCATGCCGAATGGTAAAACTCGAAAACTGAAAAAATGGCTCAATGATCAACAAGTTGCAAGCTGGTGGCGAGAGCATCTTCCGTATATATATCAAGATGATACGCTGATTGCCATTGGAGACCTTTGGTGTCATCCCGATCATTCTCATCTCGATATCGAATGGCGGATTAATCTAAGTTTACCGCTGCCTAAATAGAATGTGTTCAATTTGTGACTGTTTGGCGGAAAAGCAGCTCGCATCGTTGACGATTTGGCAGGTCGCATCAGCGATCAGCTTTACGACGAATTACAGGCGTTGGTCGAAGAGTCTAATCAACTTGAGGCGATTCAAGGTATGTTTTTGCGTATTAACCTAACGTTTGAAAGAAGTGCCGAGTCGATTTTTGATCAAAGGCGCTAGTGAATGAGTTTGGCAAAGCGTTAGACTTTTATTAGCCAATCGGCCTGATTTCTATAGCGTGCGACCAGCTCGGCATTCAGCCCGTCGCTCTGATTAATTCTCTGCATGGCTTGTTCGTGACTGAACCCCCAAGCCTTCATGTGACGTTGCGCTAAACGTTCAATGGCAATGTCCAAAGGAATGTCTAAGAACCAATGCTCATCAAACAAGTCTTTAGACGCTTGCCAGCCGTCTTGCTGATGCAACAAGTACAAGCCTTCCACTAATATGACGTTAGCGCCTTTGTTGATCGTCAGGTCGTCTTCAATTGGATCACCTACTGAATGATCAAAGCTCGGCCACAAAACACTTTCTTTTCGATGGCTCCGCTTAATTTTTTCAACGCGCTCAATAAAGGCAGTGCTATCAAATGTCCATGGCGCCCCTCGCCTTTCCAACGCTTCTTTTGCATTAGGTAGTGCCTGAAGTTGGGCTTTTGAAAGATGAAATCCGTCCATTGAAAGACAAACAACCTGTGCGTTTGGTTGATCTGAAAAATGAGACATTAAATAGTCGGCTAACGTGCTTTTCCCTGAACCTGGCCCGCCTGTTAAGCCAATAAGTGTGCGCTCCGGTTTGTCTAGAGCGGTTCGGATTTTTAATAAAGCGTTCTTTACACTGGAAGAGTGAGCGAAAAAATCATTGGCTTGTAAATACGTCATGGATCATCCTATTTTTAATTCTTATTGGCTCACTTTAGCATGAAGTGTTATTGCGCTTTAGCGATTGTATATGAACCAAGGGTATGCTTTTCTTCGCAACCATTAAAGCGAATAAAGAACCAATACGAGGAAAAAACTCGGGTGTAATGCCATCAACGTGTCTATGAATAAATGGTAGGGAAGCCAGTGTGTATAGCGGAAAATGTTTTGGAAGTATCGCTTGGGAATTCGACGTCATAAGAATGCCCTTGGTATAACGATCAAGTCAAACCTTCACTCAATGTAAAACAGCTGTGTTTTACATTGAGTGAAGGGGCTCACGATGTTATTATTTCCCCCCGTCCTGAAGGCGCATTTATATGTGTCATCAAATCTCATTTTTTCACATTTTAAGGCGGGTTAAACACTCATGGCGACACGATATATTTTCGTTACAGGCGGTGTAGTTTCATCTCTTGGTAAAGGTTTGGCAGCGGCATCTTTGGCGGCCATCCTTGAATCTCGTGGTCTAAAAGTCACCATGCTAAAGCTGGATCCCTACATCAATGTGGATCCTGGCACTATGAGTCCTTTCCAGCACGGCGAAGTGTATGTCACAGAAGACGGCGCCGAAACTGATCTAGATCTTGGCCATTACGAACGTTTTATTTCTACTAAAATGGGCAAGCGTAATAATTTCACCAGTGGTCGTGTTTATCAACATGTTCTTAAAAAAGAACGTCGTGGTGAGTACCTTGGTGGAACCGTTCAGGTTATTCCTCACATTACAGATGAAATCAAACGACGTGTTATTTCTGGTGCTGAAGGCGCAGACGTTGCGTTAGTTGAAATTGGCGGTACTGTTGGTGATATCGAATCACAACCTTTCTTAGAAGCTATTCGTCAATTAAAAGTAGAATTGGGTCCACGTCGAGCATTGTTCATGCATTTGACACTGGTTCCTTATATTCGAACTGCTGGCGAAACCAAAACCAAGCCTACTCAGCATTCCGTCAAAGAGCTTCGCTCTATTGGTATTCAACCTGACATTCTTATTTGTCGTTCTGAAGTGTCTATTGAAGCACCAGAACGTAAGAAAATTGCGTTGTTTACTAGCGTTGAAGAACGTGCGGTTATTTCTCTTCCAGATGCTGATACCATTTACCGTATTCCTCAAATGCTGAATGACCAAGGCTTAGATAGCTTGATTGTTGAATATTTTAATCTAGATTGCGATATGCCAAATCTGGATATTTGGAACAAAGTTACTCAAGCGAAACTGAATCCAGAGAAGCAAGTCAATATCGCCATGGTAGGAAAATACATGGAGTTGTTGGATGCTTATAAATCTTTGATTGAAGCCATGGATCATGCTGGCATTCATGCTCGTACGAAAGTTAAACTTCACTACATTGATTCTGAAAGCATCGAAGAAAAAGGCACAGAGTGCCTAAAAGGAATGGACGCGATTCTTGTTCCTGGTGGTTTTGGTGAGCGTGGTGTAGAAGGTAAAATATTGACAGCTCAGTATGCTCGTGAAAACAAAGTGCCTTATTTAGGTATTTGTTTGGGTATGCAAGTAGCGGTTATCGAATTTGCTCGTAATGTGGCAAATTTAGCCGGTGCTCACAGCACCGAGTTTAATTTAAAAGCAGAGAACCCAGTCGTTGGTCTGATTACAGAATGGACGAATGCAGAGGGTTCCAAAGAAATCCGGTCAGAGGAATCCGATCTAGGCGGCACGATGCGTCTTGGTGCGCAGAACTGTAATCTTACTGAAGGCACAAAAGCCTTTGATGCTTACGGTAAAGCAGTGATTAAAGAGCGCCATCGTCATCGTTATGAAGTGAATAACTTTTATGTAGCTGGGTTAGAGAAAGCAGGTCTGACGATTTCAGGTCGTTCAGAAGACAACTCTTTGGTTGAGATGGTAGAAATTGCAGAACATCCTTGGTTTGTCGCTTGTCAGTTCCACCCAGAATTCACTTCAACGCCTAGATATGGACACGGCCTGTTCAGTGCCTTTGTACATGCGGCATTGAAATATGCAGGAAAAGAAAAATAAGTAGATCAAACAAGCAGTTTGTGATTCTTCATTTATTTTAAGAGGTTTGTTATGAGTCAAATCGTTGATATCAAAGCCAGAGAAGTTTTAGATTCTCGTGGTAATCCTACCGTTGAAGCTGATGTTATTTTAGCAGACGGCTCCGTAGGTTCAGCGTGTGCACCGTCTGGTGCCTCTACCGGTTCTCGTGAAGCTTTGGAATTACGTGATGGCGACAAAAGCCGTTACTTAGGAAAAGGTGTATTAAAAGCGGTTGCCGCGGTAAACGGTCCAATCCGTGATGCTTTGATCGGCAAAGATGCGCTTGCTCAAGCCGAACTTGATCAAGCCATGATTGATCTTGATGGTACTGAAAATAAATCCACTTTTGGTGCGAATGCTATTTTGGCGGTTTCTTTGGCAGCTGCGAAAGCGGCAGCGATTTCTAAGAAAGTCCCATTGTATGCTCACATTGCAGACATTAATGGAACGCCAGGTGTTTATTCTATGCCTGTGCCAATGATGAACATCATCAATGGTGGTGAGCACGCAGACAACAACGTTGATATCCAAGAATTTATGATTCAGCCTGTTGGCGCGCCAAACTTTCGTGAAGCATTGCGTTACGGCGCTGAAATCTTTCATGCGCTGAAAAAAGTATTGAGCGATCGTGGTCTAAGCACAGCCGTTGGTGATGAAGGTGGTTTCGCGCCAAACCTTTCTTCTAATGCGGAAGCATTGGCTGTTATCAAAGAAGCGGTGGGCGTTGCTGGTTATGAGCTTGGTAAAGACATCACTTTAGCAATGGATTGTGCTGCGTCTGAGTTTTATGACAAAGAAGAAAATATTTATAATCTTAAGGGTGAAGGAAAAAAATTCACTTCTGAAGAATTTAATTTTTTCTTACAAGACCTTACTAAACAGTATCCAATTGTTTCTATCGAAGATGGTCTTGACGAATCTGACTGGGATGGTTTTGCGCATCAAACTAAACTAATGGGTGATAAAATCCAATTAGTAGGTGATGATCTGTTTGTAACAAACACTAAGATTCTAAAGCGTGGTATCGACAACGGTATTGCCAACTCAATCTTAATTAAGTTTAACCAAATCGGTAGTTTAACAGAGACGTTAGCAGCCATAAAAATGGCTAAAGACGCTGGTTTCACGGTTGTTATTTCTCATCGTTCTGGTGAAACAGAAGATGCAACAATAGCAGATTTGGCCGTTGGTACAGCCGCAGGTCAAATTAAGACTGGCTCACTATGCCGTTCTGATCGTGTTGCTAAGTACAACCAATTATTGCGAATTGAAGAGCAACTTGGTGGTAAAGCGCCTTATAAAGGTCTTTCTGAGATCAAAGGTCAGGCGTAATCACGCCTTGATCTAAAAGGGGAGAACTTGGTTCTCCCCTTTTTTTATATTTTTTTGGTTCAATTCCTTTGCTTTTAATTTTATGGTAAGGGTAATGTTTTTCTTAGGTCGTAGAGGATGTTATGGCGCGTTTGTTACTTGTCTTTTTTGTCTGTGCCATTGGCTATCAATCTTACCATTTGTATTTTGGTGAGCAGGGCGTTAAGCGGCAAGAAGAGTTAGCAAAGCAAATTGCCTATCAAGAGCGTATTAACTTACGTCTGAAACATCGAAATCAAGCGCTTAGAGCACAAGTCCATGATCTGCGCCTTGGAGAAGAGGCGGTAGAAGAGCATGTTCGCAGTGAACTTCAATATATAAAAGATGGAGAAGTCTTTTATCGTATGGTGAATAAAAAGTGATGCCACCATTGTGGGTTATCATCCCCGCCGCCGGCGTAGGTCAGCGTATGCAGGCCAACTGCCCGAAACAATATTTATTACTTGCTGGTCAAACCATTCTAGATCGCACTATCAATATTTTTATGTCGCACCCTCGTATTGCTGGCGTGATTGTTGGTATTAGCGCTGGTGATGCTTATTGGTCAGACTCTAAATGGCATAATCATGATTTTGTGCACACGTTTGTGGGTGGAAGTGAGCGTAGCGATACTGTGCAAAAAGGCTTGCGTTACATGATGGATGTCACGGGTATCCACCAGCAAGACGTCTTGGTTCACGATGCGGCGCGACCTTTGTTAACGTATGCGGCACTAGATCGAATTATTGATCATTCCTCCAGTCAGGGGGCGATTTTGGCTATGCCAGTTAAAGACACCGTGAAGCTTCAACTTTCCGGTCAAGCGTCGGTTGAAACAACGCTTGACCGGAGTGCTATTTGGTTGGCTCAGACGCCACAGAAATTTCCTTCCCAAGCGCTCTTAAATGCCTTAAGAAAAGCGCAGACTGAAGGCGTGTCAGTAACCGATGAGTGCTCTGCGATGGAGTTTGTTGGTTGGCATCCAGATCTTGTAGTGGGAGAAAGTAGTAATATCAAAGTGACATTACCTGAAGATCTGCAGATTGCAGAGGCGCTTTTTTCTTACCTTTCAATAACAAATCTTTCAAATTTTAATACAGAGTGCAGTCCATAGCATAGGAGTAATTATCATGATGCCGTTTCGTATTGGCCATGGTTTTGATGTTCATAAATTTGGTGAAGGTGATCACATTGTATTGGGCGGTGTGTCTATTCCCTACTCTCAAGGGCTGATTGCCCATTCCGATGGTGATGTCGCTCTACATGCATTGACAGATGCCTTGTTAGGCGCAGCAGCGCTTGGCGACATAGGTAAGCATTTTCCAGATACTGATGCTGATTTTGCTGGCGCTGACAGTCGTCTTTTATTGAAACGCGCTTATCAAAAAATACAGTCGCTTGGCTTTTCGGTTGGCAATGTCGATATTACGATTATTGCGGAGGCACCAAAAATGCGCCCTTATATTGATGTCATGCGTGCGAATATAGCGGCAGATTTAGCGGTGAGTATCGATGCTATCAATGTGAAGGCAACGACAACAGAAAAGCTGGGTTTTACGGGTCGTAAAGAAGGTATTGCGGTTGAGGCCGTCGCGCTTATTTTTAAACAGGCTCATTTTAATCAAGGTAATGTATGAATACCGAATGGCGATATGCTTGGTCTAAGCCAACAGTCACTGGGGATTTGAAAACCCATATACAAGACTTTTATGTTGAAGAGCAGTTAGGGTTTGAGCCTGATGACAAAGGCGAATTTTGTTATGTTTTCATCGAAAAACAAGGCGTGAACACAGACTTCCTTGCGAAACGCTTGGCCGAAATAACAGGTATTGCACCCAATAAAGTGACTTACAGCGGTGTCAAAGATCGACATGCTTGTACTCGCCAATGGTTTTGTTTGCATGTTTTGAATCAAGAGGCGGATTTTTCGACGCTTCAGGACGCTTTTAAAGAGCCTGAAAGTGTTCGTGTGATTGCGCAACTGCGCCATTCTAAAAAACTGCGCACGGGAGCGCATTTGTCGAACCGCTTTGTTATTCGTTTACGTGAAGTGGTTGGTGATTTAGATGAGCTTGAAGGACGTTTGAACCTGATTAAACAAGGTGGCGTGCCTAATTATTATGGTCCGCAACGTTTCGGCATAAACGGTAATAATTTGCACCACGGCAAGGGGTTTGTTCTGAAAGGGCGGCAAAGTCGCCGTAAATTGCCGAAGACAGAATCCTTTTGGTTATCGGCTATTCGCTCTTGGTGTTTTAATGAAGCATTAAGCGATCAAGTTGAAAGTGGCATGTGGTCACGTCTATGTGATGGTGATATTGCTCAGTTTCAGCATAAACATGAACAGTTTCGAGTCAAAGAAATTGGTGCGTTGATGCATCTTAATGTGATGCGTGGTGAGATAAGCCCCGTATTGCCACTCATCAGTGAGGGTTGGGAGGCTGGCACGGGGGCCCAACGTGAAGCGGCTATTAAAAGTTCTCTAACGCAAAGTATGGATTTGGTCAATGCACTTATCGCGTTTGATCTTTCAAGGGACAGCCGCTTAGCGCGTCTTGTGCCGATGAATATGGCGTGGGAATTGCTAAGAGATAATGAAGGGAGTGCGCAGTTGATCGTGGAATTCTCGTTACCAAAAGGGTGTTTTGCGACCAGCGTTTTGCGCGAAATGATCGATTTTACAGATAAGTCAGCAGAGAAACATCATGAGAGTATTGATCGCCAATGATGATGGGATTGACGCGGTTGGTATACAAATACTTGCTCAACGTTTACAGCAAGAGTATGACATTTTAGTCGTAGCGCCGGATCGTAATCGTAGTGGTGCGAGTAACTCTTTGACTTTGACTCGTCCAGTACAGCCTATTATGGTTGAAAAAAATAGATATCGAGTCGATGGTACACCGACGGATTGTGTTAATTTGGCGTTGTCAGGAATGATTGATGGTGATGTGGACTTGGTGATTTCGGGCATTAATCATGGAGCCAACTTGGGTGACGATGTGATTTACTCGGGGACTGTCGCGGCGGCGATGGAAGCTCGTCACTTAGGTCGTCCTGCGTTGGCGGTGTCCTTAGTTGGCCATAAGTATTTTGAGACGGCTGCAGAGGTCGTAGTACGGCTGATGAAGGACTCTCATACACTTGCCTTGCCTGCTGGTATTTTATTGAATATCAATGTACCAGACGTTCCTTATAGTGAATTAAAAGGCATTCAGGTTACGCGTCTTGGTTATCGTCATAAGGCGCAAGCGCCGGTCTCTGCTAAGCATCCACGAGGGTTACCCAGTTTTTGGATTGGGGCATTGTCTGAGCCACACGATGCATCAGAAGGGACTGATTTTTGTGCCGTGGAAAATGGCTATGTCTCTATTACTCCCATTCATACGGATATGACCTGCTACGAAGCAAAATTACCGCTTGAAAAATGGACTGACACTGTAACTTTATGAGCCAACATGATCTTAATTGGTTAGTCACACACACTGAACCAAAAGCCTCAAAAATGATTCATCAGCTTAGAGAGCAAGGTATTACTCACGAAGAGCTGTTGGCCTTGATGGCTGCCCTTCCTCGTCACGAGTTTGTTGAGCCGGCATTTTCGCATTTAGCGTATTCCGCTACGCCGCTCCCTATTGGTCGAAATCAGACCATCAGTCAGCCGCTTACCGTAGCAAGGATGACTGAGTGGCTTTTGGCGTATTCTCGGCTGGGGCGTGTGTTGGAAATTGGCACTGGATCAGGTTATCAAACTCGAATCTTGGCGCACTTTTTTAATAAAGTTCACACGGTTGAGCGGCAACAATCTCTGCATTTACAGGCTAAGCATCGTTTGTTCTCGATGGGCGTCAATAATGTTGAGTGCTTATTTGGTGACGGACAGGCTGGTTGGCCTAATAAAGTGGAAATGGATGCGGTTATTATTACCGCCATGGCGAGTAAAATTCCGTTAGCATTAACCCATTGCCTTAAAGAGCAAGGTATTTTAATTATGCCAATTGATCACCCTAGTCCGCAGATAGGCTGCTGGCGGAAAGAGGGCGATCGTTGGAAATGTTTAGGGACAGAAGCTGCGTCTTTTGTGCCTTTATTGGAAGGAATTGAACATGCCTAAATGGCTGAAAGTGTATTTGAGTGGCGTATTAATGGGAGCAGCAGATGTTGTCCCCGGTGTTTCTGGTGGAACGATTGCTTTTATTTTAGGCGTTTATGACCGTTTGATTAGTGCGTTAAGTGGGGTGAATAAAGACAGTTTAGGTATGTTGGTAAAAGGTGATGTAAAAGCCTTGTGGCGCCATTTTGATGGGGCTTTTTTGCTGTCATTAGGCGCTGGTATTATCACGAGTATCTTTTTGATCGCCGGAGTGATTACACATCTTTTGGCGGTTTATCCCATTTATTTGTGGAGCTTCTTTTTTGGTCTTATTTTGGCATCCGCTTATTTTTTGATTCATCAAATTGTGGGTTTTTCATGGCGTCATTTTGGAAGCCTTATGGTGGGAGTGGTACTCGGGGCAAGCCTATCATTACTTGTTCCGACCCAATTTAATACATCATTGGTGATGGTTTTTTTCTCTGGCATGATTGCTATTTGTGCGATGATATTACCAGGTATCTCAGGCAGTTTTTTATTGCTTATAATGGGCATGTACGGGTTTATTTTATCAGCGATTAAAAGTTTTGATATTACTGTTATCCTAATTTTTTCAGCCGGCGCTTTGATTGGTCTATTAAGTTTCTCTAAAGTTTTACATTATTTACTAGGCCATGCTCGATCAATGACGTTGTCATTCCTTACAGGGACTATGTTAGGGGCTTTAGTAAAGGTGTGGCCATGGAAAATTACCGATACTTGGAGTGTGATTGGTGATAAAAAACTACCACTAGAAGAGCATCTTATTCTACCTTGGGACTTACCAGATTTTTATTGGCTGACGGATTTTTTATTTCCATCGGTGTTTATTTTTACTGGTTTTTTGAGTGTGGTTCTTATTTCTTACATATTTTTACGAAACTCGACAAATAGTAATAATTAACTTGAATTGAATCCCGAGGAAAAAATTATCTTTAGTAGTGTCTTTAGAAATCACGATTCTTTATCGCTAACTTGGTTAACAAGTCTGCTCTTTTTTTTGTGTCTTTTATTGACTGGATGCTCTTATGAAGTGCTTCATTATTCTGCAAAAAATAATCGAACTTATGCATCAAATAATGCTAGCGTTTCTTCCGTTCCATCGTCAGGTGTTCATCGTGTTCAAAGTGGTGAAACCTTGTTTTCTATCGCTTTTCGATATGGATTGGATTATAGAGAGTTGGCTCAATCTAATCGTATCGATGCACCTTATACCATCTACCCCAAACAAAAAATCCGCCTCAGTGGTGCGAAAAAATTGACTTCAGCGATTGCTGATAATTCGAAAAAAACGGCACCGCCTATTGTTGAGAATGTGAAAAATACCTCTTCAGTACCTACTGCCGTCGTTTCTACAAAAAGACCCACTAAGTTACCAAAAAGCGACATAATATCTGGTGATTGGGCTTGGCCTGTTGATGGTAAAGTTTCAAGGGGGTTTTCAAATGCTGGCGTTAGTAGTAAAGGTATAGATATAAAAGCTAAGCAAGGAGCATTGGTAAAAGCAGCTGCAGATGGAACCGTTGTTTATGCGGGCAGTGGTCTTATTGGATACGGAAACCTTGTTATAGTGAAGCATAATGATGTATATCTTAGTGCTTATGCGTACAACGAAAGAATCTTAGTTAAAGAAAAACAAAATGTTCGAGCTGGCGATTCCCTTGCTGTCATTGGTGGTAAGGGAAATGATAGACCGTTACTTCACTTTGAGGTTCGTCGTGATGGTCAGCCAATCGATCCGCTAGATGTTTTACCCAAAATAAATTAAACGAAGTTAGCGTTTTAAGGAGGGGACATGAAGTTGGCAAATATGGATAAAGAAGCAGCTAAAGTTTCGAATACGACAGATTTTGATCTTGATGATTATGCGGATGAAGAGCTTGCTGAGCAAGCGTTTGAATCGGCGGTAAATGCTCGCTATGCTGAGGAGGATACGAGTCGTAATCTCGATGTCACTCAGCTTTATTTGAGTGAGATTGGTTTCTCTCCACTGCTTACAGCAGAAGAAGAGGTGTATTTTTCTCGCCTTGCTCTTAAAGGTGATGAGAAGGCGCGTAAGCGCATGATAGTAAGCAACCTGCGTTTGGTTGTGAAGATCTCTCGTCGTTACTTAAATCGAGGCTTATCGTTGCTGGATCTTATTGAAGAGGGAAACCTTGGATTGATTCGAGCGGTAGAAAAGTTTGACCCTGAACGAGGTTTTCGTTTTTCAACGTACGCTACATGGTGGATACGACAAACGATTGAACGTGCCATCATGAATCAGACTCGAACCATTCGTTTGCCGATTCATGTCGTCAAAGAGCTTAATGTGTATTTACGAGCCGCTCGAGAGTTGACACAAAAACTGGATCACGAACCGAGTTCAGAAGAAATTGCAGAAATGCTTGATTGCCCCGTTGAAGACGTACAAAAGATGCTTGGCCTAAACGAGAAGGTAAGTTCCATTGATGCGACCTTTGGTGGGGAGAATAACGACAAAAGCTTGGTAGAAATTCTGGCAGATACGCTTCATCAAGGGCCAGAAGCGGACCGCCAAGACGGGGATGTATTACACAGTATTGAGCTTTGGTTGGATGAATTGAGTGAAAAGCAGTGTGAAGTCATTACGCGTAGATTTGGGTTACGTGGTCATGAGGCCAGTACGCTTGAGCACGTGGGTGCCGAAATTGGTTTAACGCGAGAGCGTGTTCGTCAAATTCAAGTTGAGGCACTTCGTAAACTGCGCCTGATTATGGACAAGGAAGGCTTGTCGTTAGATGACGTCATTCGTTTTGATAATTGATTAGATAGTTACTTCCAAATAAAAAGACCCGCTCTATGGCGGGTTTTTTTTTACCTGTACTTTATTTTTTTATGAATTTTATAGCATGTCTTTTTGTAGATTTGGCTCAGTAATTTCAACAATATGTTGCTGAATTTCTTGTTTGTATTTGTCAGACATCCCTTTTACTTCATAGGCTAAGACCTCCTTTCCATTATCTTCAATTATTTCTGGAAGGCCTGTAAAAACGCGGTTTTGTATATGGGATAAGGTGAAAATATCATCACTAATGACCAGTTTATTAATACTTTCTGATTGTTTTAATTGATGAACATTATTTAAAAGCATGTCGACTTTATCTGGTTCGAAATGGTTTTCTTTTACCATATTAGTAATCTGAGCATTACCTTGATGAAGCCCTAAGTGAAAGTTAAGTTTTGATGTATCTTTATAGAGTTCATTTTCCAATAACTTATCCACTAAGCCTAAGAAAAGTTGAGCGGTGCTCACGGCGTTAAGGTAAAGCTTATCTTCACAATCGTGGGCACTGAAAAGTATGACAGCCGAATCGTTTTTGTACTGATGCACATGACCTAAATAGATTTCACTGGCTTGAAAAATGGCTCGATAAATTGGTGTCAGTAAATTTGCCACTTGTAGAGGTGTCATGTCTTCATGCCATTTTTCTATGTTCAGAATATCAAAATATAGAAGGCAACTACGCTGTTTGGATTCTTCGAATATGGCATCGAAATTTATCTCAAACTGAGCTTTTTTCACGGCGGCAATAATGTCCATGTCTGCTACCGGTTTTGTTGATTTCTCTACGATTTCTTTAGGTAGTTTTAAGGCTTGTATTGCTTCAACGGCGTTATGGAGTTCTCTTGCTTCTTTATAAATCGGCATCACTAGCGAATTTTTATGTAAGCCTTTGCTATAAGTAATAAGCGCAGAAGAGGCTTCATTGATTGGTGTAAAAAGCCACCTTGTTATTAAAATGATGAACAATAGTGAAATGGTACTGATGAAAATAGCGACGCCAATTAATAGATTGTTAAGGTGCTGTAATGTGGCCTGAGCGGGAGTCTTGTCTAGGGTGATTAATACATGACCGACGATTTCATCTCTAAACTTTATACTCGAACTATAAACTCGGCGTTTATCGTTTGGTCGAAAATCACCTTCTGATTGCCGTCCAGAGTTATCACTGTCTGCTTCAGCAAGTAGTTCGTCTTTTTTATTGTAAACTCGAGCACTTAAAATATTGTCATCGACAACCAAACGATTGAGCAATACATTTAAACTTAGTAAGTCATTGGTGAGTATGGATTGGGTTGCATTAAAGGCAGCTTGAGTCGCTAAGCTACTGCCTAGTACTTCGGTTTGTTGAGATAAATAATTTTCCAATGCGTGGGTCATGGTGTACCAAAAAATGCATACGGTGAGAACCATAAGTGCAATAAAGGTGGCAACGGTGACAACTGAGGCACTCAGTTTTTTGCGTATAAAAGCGATGAGAGGCTTAGTTTTAGGTTGGGTGTCCATTCACTTCCTTTGGGTAACTCGTAAAACAATGACTAAAGTATACACATCATAACGGCCGTTTTCTGAATTCTTTAAAGTAGAACAGGTGCTTAGCGAAAAGAAAATGATTTGCTATAGTAGGCGCCTTATTGAATTTGGAGTGTTTATGTCTGCCAGTATTACTCTTATGGGGTCTTTGAGCCCTGAATACCTTGATCAATTTAGTGTCTGGTTAGACAAGCGCGGACTAAAGGGCGCACCCCGTCGATTGACGGATAATCAAGATTTGGTTTCTGTTGTGCAAGTGGTACTAGAAAATGAGGCTGTGAACAGTGCATCAATTCGAGCTGAACTTTTAGCTTTGTCTGATAGCACGGGAGTAGACCATATATATCAGTCGACGATGTTAGACATCCACACAGTTGGTGTGGCGGTTTTTGATATGGATTCAACACTGATTAAAGCGGAAGTTATGGATGAATTAGCCGTAGAGGCTGGTATTGGAGAGCAGATCTCTGCGGTGACGGCGAGTGCAATGCGCGGAGAAATTGATTTTGTAGAAAGTTTCGTACAGCGGTTGGCGCTTTTAAAAGGTTTGAGTAGTGACGTCATGGACGGTGTGTATAGCAGAATTCAGCACATGGATGGTATTGCAACCTTGATGTCCGCTTTACATCATTATGGGTGGCACACGGCTATTTTATCTGGCGGCTTTACCTATTTTGCGGATCGAGTCCAAGTGGAATATGGTATGACGGAAGTGCATGCTAATGTTTTAGAAATCCAAGATGGTGAGTTAACCGGTAAGCATTTAGGTGCGATTGTTGATGGTGAGCGCAAGAAACTTTTATTGACGAAGATCGTTGAAGAACAAGGTGTTGATTGGAAGCAATCCATAGCGTGTGGAGATGGTGCCAATGATTTGTTGATGTTGAATCATGCTGCTTTAGGTGTGGCTTTGCATGCGAAACCTTTGGTTCGAAAGCAGGCTCCATGCCCAATGAATAACCTTGGCTTAGAAGGCATTTTGTATTTGTTAGGCATGACGTCCGTGCAGATTCGTGCGCTGTCTGTTTAGTAATGACAATGAAAGGAAATGCGTTGTTGTTACTGTTTGGCGGTGATTTTTTACGCTCAAGATAGAGACTGCTATTGTCATCTCTAAAAGCTTGTTATGATTCTGCGTTATAACTATAACAAGCTTGGGTGAGGTGTTATTTTGTCAGAAATAAGATTGTCTGATATCGATTTGAATTTATTGTATGTCTTTCAGGTTTTAATCGAAGAACTTAATGTGACAAAAGCCGCGACGCGACTCAGTGTTTCCCAGCCTGCTGTCAGCCGGTCATTATCGCGGTTACGGGATGTGTTCGACGACCCATTGTTTATCCGCACCTCTCATGGTCTTTCCGCTACCGCTAAGACTCAGAACCTAGCGTCGCTTTTAGCAGATACGCTAAAAGGGCTTGAAAGTCTGATTCAACCCAGTGAATTTACCCCACAAACCAGTAAGCGTCGTTTTATTCTGTCGACCACTGATTTTGGTACTTTGACTGTTTTACCTAAAATCCTTGATCAATTTCGTCAAGAAGCGCCAGGTGCTATTTTAGACGTTAAATCCTGGAATGAAGATATGGTGACAGAGTTGGATCAAACCAGTATCGATGTTGCGGTTGCCGTGCTATCGAAAGAGCCGCCTGCGGCGATTCGTGCAATGCGTTTGAAAAGCGATTCTATGGTGTGTTTGGCTCGTAAAAATCACCCAGATATTCAAGATGCTTTAACATTGGATAGCTATTTGAAGGCCAATCATGTGCAAGTTGTATTAGGTCGACGAGAGTATTTTGCAGTCGATCGTGAGCTGGATAAAATGGGATATAAACGGCAGGTATCTGTTCATTTACCGAATTTTGTCCCAGCGGCTAGAGTGGTTATGAACAGCGATTTATTATTGACCGTACCGAGGCTTTTTGCAGAGGATATGGTAGAAACGGCATCTGAAATAGTGTTGCATGAACTGCCATTTATTACTCGAGAGTTTGATTATTCGATGATTTGGCATGAACGCTTCCAACATGACGCAGCTCATGTCTGGTTTCGAGGGCTATTGAGAAAAGCTTTTGTCGACGTTTCAGCCTGATATGTATTGTTAATGCTTATCAAGTAGGACTTGATAAGCGTGTTATCCATTCTTTGGTTAATACTTCCACTAGGCTATATCGTCTAAGTGTCATTGCTTCTTCTAAATTTACAAAGCTTTTCTCTAAATAGTCGTGGAGTATCTTGTCTCGCAATACGACCAAAAACTTAATTTGTTCTGCTTGCTCATAGGTCACATCCTTATTCAAAATAAGCGCATGAAGGACTTCTTTTCGTGAAGAAATGTCTGTTTTGTAATGATGCTTCAAAACATATCGAGCAAGGTCTAGCATAGAAGTGACAAGCAATTGAAATGAATGCTCGATCACCATTATTTCGTCTTTAGAGTACGCGACTGAAGCGGGTCTTTTTCTAAAGGCATCAAGGCGCTTTATCATTGCGTGCTGATGTTCATAAAGGGAAGTTTCCCACTCAACGTTTCTCATTATTATCGCCTTCTAGTGATAGGAGAGTAGCGTACGGATTGTTTAGCACGCTACTTGTAGTCTAGGTGAGGTATTTGAAAAGGGCGACGCTAGAAACCAGAGAAAGGATAAAAAGAATAAGAACAGCCGTATTCAATCTGAGTATTCGCTTTAACATGCAAGTAACCTTGGCTTTCACAAGCGGCTAGTAACGCGCCAGAGCTTTGTTGTGGATGAGCGTAAGCCAAGCCGTCTTGGCCGATAAAAACGCGTATAAACTCATCTCGTTGAATTACCTTGGCGCGATTAAACCCCGCATCTACCAAGTAAGAGGGAGGCAGTTCTGCTTTCTGGCCAGAACAAATTGACAATAATAACCGAGCGAACCAATGGTAAGTGACTAAGGTTGAGCTGGGGTTGCCTGGTAAGCCTAAGAATGGAATACCTTCAAGCGTCGCATGAACAAGTGGTTTACCAGGTTTAATGGCGATTTTCCAAAGGTGTACTTTGCCCAACTTTTCCAGAACGCCTTTTACATGATCTTCTTCACCGACAGAAACCCCACCAGACGAAAGAATAACATCACAAGATTGTAGTAATTTTTTTAGTGCGGCTTCGGTCTCTTCTGGTGAGTCCGCGGCGTGAAGGCATTGTTCAACCTGGTGGCCCGCTTGCGTAACCAGAGCGTTAAGCATCGGCCCATTGGAATTGTAAATTTGCCCAGGTTGTAAGCTTTTGCCTGCTGGAATGAGTTCGTCTCCGGTGGTGAGTATACCTACGAGTAATGGCTTATAGACAGTAATGTTTGTGATGCCAAGACTAGAGAGCAAACCAATATGTATTGGTGAGATCTTCTCACCTGCTTTTATTACTGTCTGGCCTGCTTGCATGTCTTGACCCTTCGGACGAATGTTGTCTCCTTTTAAGGGTTGCTGAGCGAAGACAAGCGTATTACCAATCTGTTGTGCCTCTTCTTGCATAATGACAGTGTTAGCACCGCTCGGAATATTTGCGCCGGTAAAAATGCGTGCGCATGTACCTGGTATCAAACGTTGGGCGGGTTGTCCAGCGGTAATTCGCTGGCTTACCGTAAAATACTTGTCGGCTTGCCAATCATCACATGCTAGGGCATAACCATCCATTGCACTATTATCATGGGGTGGGACAAAAATATCTGCGACAATGTCTTTTGCAAGAACTCTTCCTGCTGCATTAGACAAAGCGATCGTTTGGGGTGCAACGCGCAATGTAGCGCTTTGCTTTATTTCTTGCAATGCGTCTTCAAACGTAAGCATGGTCGACATAGTACTTAAGCCTCGAGCTGAGTTGGTGCAAGTGGCCCAATTAGCATACTGACAAAGTTGCAGGGTCTGTATGAAGCGTTAAGTTGCTCTTCTAAAATACCATTCCATGCGGTTTTGCATGCACCCGTTGAGCCAGGTAAACAAAAGATCAACGTTTGATTTGCTAGTCCTGCAATGGCGCGGGACTGGATAGTGGAAGTGCCAATTTCGTCGTATGATATTTGTCGAAATAATTCACCAAACCCTTCGATGGTTTTATCGAAAAGTGGTGTCATTGCTTCTGGTGTACTGTCTCGGCTGTAAAAACCCGTGCCGCCAGTGATCAGTACAACATGAGTTTCTTTATCGGCGATCCAATTCGAAACTACCGCGCGCATTTGGTAAACGTCGTCTTTTACGATTTCTCGACCGCTGAGCGTATGACCAGCTTTGCTTAATAATTCAACGAGAGCGTCGCCAGAGGTATCTTCAGCGAGTGATCGTGTATCCGAAACCGTTAATACACTGATTTTTAGTGGTCGAAATGGGGAAGGTGTTTTAGCCATGGGATTCCTTGTTAGCCTCCTGTTGCGCTCATAAAACGTAAAATTTGTGGGGCTTCATCGAGGTTGAAATGATGTTGAAGTGGTTTAAGTGCTAACGCGTCGATAATAGCGCTTTCTAATGTTATTGAATCGGCCGATGTATTTCGAATCACACCTTTTAAGTCTTTTGAGTGTTCATTGCCTAAACAAAGTAATAATCGACCCTCAGCGGTAAGTCTGACTCGATTACAGGTATCACAAAAGTTATGACTGTGAGGTGAAATAACACCAATTTTGTGATCGTAACCTGCTACCTGATAGTAGCTTGTTGGTCCGCTAGTCGTCATTGAACTAGGAGTAAGCTCGTAGTATTTACTGAGCGTTTCGATAACGTCATCACTGGATAAATACGTTGCGGCGCGATCATGGTCGCTAATAATGCCCAACGGCATTTCTTCAATAAAACTGATGTCCATTTTACGATCTAACGCAAAGCGCGCAAGGTCGAATAATTCATCATCATTATGATTTTTGAGCATAACGCTGTTGATTTTTAGCCTTTTGAACGGTAACTCGCTGACGGCTTCTATGCCATTGATAACTTGTTGAAATTTATCTCTACGCGTCAGCGCGTAAAAGCGATCAGCTTTTAATGTATCGAGACTGATGTTGATACGAGACACGCCGGCGTTGAGTAAATCTTGCGCCATTTTATAAAGTTGAGAGCCATTCGTCGTAATGGTTAATTCTTCTAAACCGTCCGTGTTGGCGATTTGCTCTATCGCCCATAATATATTTTTGCGTACTAAAGGTTCGCCGCCAGTAATTCGAATGCGTTTGGTACCCATTGAAATAAAGGTTTTTGCGACGTGAACAATTTCTTCAAGAGACAAAATATGTTCTCTAGACAAAAAAGAGACGTCTTCATCCATACAATAGGTGCAGCGAAAGTCGCATCTGTCAGTAACAGAAATACGTAAGTAATCTATTTTTCGACCAAATGGATCGATTAAAGCGGATGTAGCCAAGAAAAATACCCCACAAGATAGCTGTCCATCAAAGCAAAAAAACGGCTATTTAGCAAAGTGGTAAAAAAAATTAGACGGTTTTTGGGTGTTATTTTCAAATTTTGTCGATTTCCTGTTAAAAACGTCACGTGAAAAGCGGCATAATACGAATATTTATAATTTGCAGGAGAGCAACGGTGAGTCAAGTCGTTAATCATTTAATTGGTCTACTGAAGTTAGAGCGAGTATCCGCTACTCAGTTTATTGGGCGTAGCCAAGACATAGGCTTCCCGAAATTATTTGGCGGTCAAGTTATTGGCCAAGGGTTGAGTGCAGCAACGCAAACGGTAGAAGGGCGTTTTCCGCATTCGCTCCATTGCTACTTCTTACGCCCTGGTGATTCTACGCATCCCATTGAATATGATGTTGAAGTGGTTCGCGATGGTGGCAGTTTTAGTGTGAGGCGAGTGATTGCTTCACAATTTGGAAAAAGTATTTTAGCGATGACGGTGTCTTTTCATATCGAAGAATCAGGCTTCGATCACCAAGACGCGATGCCGAATGTACCGGGGCCTGAATCGTTCAAATCTGAATTATCGCTTTTCAGAGCTCACTCAAGCGAAATACCCGAAAAAGTAAGGGATTTATTTACGGCGGATCGCCCGATTGAATATCGAATTGTAGAAAATCAAAATCCATTTCGTCCTCGTCCAGGGATTGCGAAACGCCATATGTGGATTCGTAGCGTGTCTGCTCTGCCTGATGATGCACTAGTTCATCAGTCTATGTTGGCTTATACAACGGATTATGGCTTTATTGAAACCGCCTTGATGCCTCATGGATTGTCTATTGGTAACCCGTATTTAACCATTGCCAGTCTGGATCATGCGATTTGGTTTCATCGTCCTTTCAGGTTAGATGAATGGTTGCTTTATGTGGCAGACTCCCCGTCAGCCAGTTCGGCTAGAGGCTTTGTACGCGGGCAAATTTTTAATCAACAAGGTGAGTTGGTTGCGTCAACCGCTCAGGAAGGTTTATTACGCTACTCGCGTTAAGCTTTGCTGCGAAATCTTGTCAAAGGCCGTGTTGTTTTAATGCCCAGACAATGTGTTCTTTTACTAACTCAGAAGAATGGGAGAGTGCATTTTCGAGTGTTTGGACAGTGGCTGGATTTGTTGGGGCATTACCAAGCGCGACAGCAATGTTTCTGCGCCAGTTCTCAAAGCCAGTTCGACGAATAGGGGAGCCTTCGGTATTTTTTAAGAAGGTTTCTTCATCCCACTCAAATAACTCAACCAGATCCGCTGAATCTAAATTGTGCCTCGGTTGGAAGTCCTCTTCTTCGGTGTATTTGGCGAACTTTGTCCAAGGGCAAACTAGCTGGCAATCGTCACAGCCAAAAATCCGGTTGCCCATTTTACTGCGCAGCTCTTCTGGAATAGGACCTTTGTGCTCAATGGTTAGATAAGAAATGCACTTTCCAGCATCAAGCACCCAAGGCTCCACAAAAGCATCGGTTGGACATTGAGTTAGACAGGCTGTACAGCTGCCGCAATGTCTGGTCTCGCTTGGTTTATCGACAGGAAGTGGCAAGTTAGTAAATATTTCACCGAGTAAAAACCAGCTGCCGGCCTTTGGTGTTAGCAGTAGTGTGTTTTTGCCAATCCACCCCATCCCAGCTTGTTCGGCAATTTGTCTCTCTAAAATTGGTGCGCTATCGACAAAAGCTCTATAGCCATGATCGCCGACTTGTTGCTCTATTCTCTTGGCTAATTGAGTAAGGCGTTTGCGAATTAACTTATGGTAATCACGTCCTAAGGCATAGCGAGCAATGTAAGCTTTGTCTTTGGTTTTCAGTCTTTCGACTGTTTCGACCGATTGGGGAAGGTAATGCATGCGAAGGGAAATAACACGGCGCGTTCCGGGGTGTAGTTGCTCTGGGTAAAAACGCATGTCGCCATGATTGGCAAGATAATCCATGCCAGCATGGTATTTATTATTGAGCCATTCGTTAAATTCGTCTTTGTATTGAGCAAGATCAGGCTCGACGATACGAGCTTCAGCAAAACCCAATTCAATTGCCCATGATTTGATGTCATCAGCAAGTAGGTTTAAGCCGTCTGAACTGGATAAAAACGAAGGAAGCAAGTGAGTACCGAAACATTAGACGCTAGGCTTTATAAAGAGCAGCCTAGCGTGAAGAACAAGAAATTAGTAAAGCTGAGAGTCGCCTTTAACCACATCCATCAATAGCTTTATAAACTTACGATCGGCTTCCGTGTGTTCTTCTTGGATTTTAATCGTTGTTTGGCTTGAGACTTCTTCTGCAATACGTTGGTAAGCATTTGGCTGGTTGATATTTTCTTTAGCGATACGGACTAATTCTCCAGCGAGTTCTGGATCCATAAGCATCTTACGAAAACAGCGTGAAAATTCATCAATAACTCGTTGTTGGTTAAGCTCATTAGCCATGATAAAACTCCTAATCAATTTATGCCGCTATGACACCATGAAGCGTAGTTTAGAGCAAGTTTTTATACGCTTTGTGTTGACAAATCTGAGGCGCAAAGACAAAATGAAAATCTATATAATTCGACGCCACCCTGTCGATGACTCCTTTTTATGGGCCACTAGCTCATCTCAATCAGATTCGTTCTGATAAGCACAAGTGTAGAATGACGCAATATTGTTGTCCTATACTTCTCCTCGCGAAAAAACGCGGGCAGTGTAAAAACTGCGATTTATTGCGTTTGAGTGTTTCTTACTTTTAGGTAAATGTTCCTTATTTTTAAAAGTTGCCTCAGTTAGTTTTGCAAACTTCGTTCTATCAACTTTAATCTACCTGTCTTATGCGGTTACAATAGCCGTAGTTTGAAATTTTTAAAGACAGATGAATACTTATAGAGGGTAACAAGGTGGAGTTATTATCCGGTGGTGAAATGATCGCCCGCTTCCTCAAAGATGAGGGAGTTGAATATATCTATGGTTACCCAGGTGGTGCCGCACTTCATATATACGATGCCTTGCATCGTCAGTCTGATGTAAAGCATATTCTGGTTAGGCATGAACAAGCGGCAACGCACATGGCAGATGGCTATGCGCGTGCAACAGGTAAGGCGGGCACGGTTCTCGTTACCTCTGGTCCAGGTGCGACGAATACGGTAACAGGCATTGCGACAGCTTATATGGACTCCATTCCCATGGTCATTATTTGTGGCCAGGTTATGAGTTACCTGATTGGTGAAGATGCGTTTCAAGAAACCGATATGATTGGTGTGTCACGTCCAATTGTTAAGCACAGCTTTACGGTTAAACACCCTTCTGAAATTCCTATGATCCTGAAAAAGGCATATCACATTGCTAGTACTGGTCGTCCTGGCCCAGTTGTGATTGATGTGCCAAAAGACATGACCATGCCAGGTGATAAATACGAATATAAATACCCTGAGTCTGTCTCTATTCGTTCTTATACGCCACCAACAAAAGGTCACAGTGGCCAGATCAAAAAAGCCGTTGAGCTATTATTGGCGGCCAAGCGTCCAATCATCTACGCAGGTGGTGGCGTCATTATGGGCGGTGCGTCTGATTTGCTTGTGAATCTAGCCAAATCCTTGAATGTTCCTGTGACCAACACTTTGATGGGCTTGGGTGGATACCCAGGCACAGACAAACAGTTTGTTGGTATGCTGGGAATGCACGGCGCATACGAAGCGAATATGACCATGCATCACAGTGATGTGATTCTTGCTGTTGGTGCTCGTTTTGATGACCGCGTGACCAATGATCCTGACAAGTTTTGTCCTGGCGCTAAAATCATTCACATTGATATTGATCCAGCTGCTATTTCTAAAACGATTCGCTCGGATGTGCCTATTGTTGGTCCTGTCCGTCAGGTTTTAGAAGAAATGCTGTCCTTGGCTGAAGGTGGAACTTCTAATACTGAGGCGCTTGTTAGCTGGTGGAAGCAAATCAATGAATGGCGTTTGGTGCACGGTGGTCGTTATGATACGAGCAGCGATAAGATCAAACCTCAAGCTGCGATTGAAGCGTGCTGGCGTGTGACGAAAGGTGATGCATTTGTCGCGTCTGATGTCGGTCAGCACCAAATGTTTGCTGCGCAGTATTATAAGTTTGATAAGCCAAATCGTTGGGTGAACTCTGGTGGTCTTGGTACAATGGGTTTTGGTCTTCCAGCGGCCATGGGTGTGAAGATGAGTTTCCCTAAAGAAACCGTTGTTTGTGTCACAGGCGAAGGCAGTATTCAGATGAATATTCAAGAGCTTTCTACCTGCTTGCAGTACGGTTTGCCGGTTAAAATTTTGTGTTTGAATAATGGTTACTTAGGCATGGTTCGCCAATGGCAAGACATGAATTATGAAGGGCGTTACTCGAATTCATTCATGGATTCTTTGCCAGACTTCAAAATATTGATGGACGCTTATCGTCATAAATACGTTGAAATCAAAACCAAAGATGAACTAGATAGTAAAATGGAAGAAGCGTTTGCCATGACAGACCGGTTGGTCTTCATCAATTGTTACGTGGACCCAGAAGAACATGTATATCCAATGCAAGTGCCTCGTGGTGCGATGCGCGATATGTTCTTGAGCAAGACGGAGCGAACCTAATTATGCGACATATTATTTCTGTATTGATGGAAAACGAGCCAGGTGCTTTGTCGCGAGTTGTTGGTTTGTTTTCTCAGCGTAACTTTAACATCGAATCTTTGAACGTAGCCGCAACGGATGATTCAACATTATCTCGTTTGACATTGACAACCTACGGTTCTGACCAAGTAGTAGAGCAAATCACTAAGCAACTGAATAAGCTTATTGACGTGATCAAGCTGGTGGACTTAACCGAAGGTCAGCACATTGAACGTGAATTGATGTTAGTGAAAGTTCGTGCAACGGGAGCGCAACGTGCAGAAGTAAAACGCACGGTTGATATTTTTCGCGGTAACATCGTTGATATGACACCGTCTATCTACACGATTCAAATCGTTGGCGAATCAGATAAATTAGATGGGTTTATACAAGCGTTGGGCGGTGCTCATTTACTTGAAGTCGTTCGAACGGGTGTCTCTGGCATCGCTCGTGGTGAGAAGACACTGTCTTTGTAATCGAGTTGTATGTAGCTAAACTTAAAAAGCCGCGATTGTTCGCGGCTTTTTTATGTGCAAAGAATAAAAGGTTTCTAAATGGATAAAACGAACTGGAAATTGATTAAGCTATTGGAAAATAACGGCCGTTTAACCTATGCCGAGCTTGGCAAGCTAGTGCACCTCTCTGCCCCAGCGATTGCTGAGCGAGTCAGAAAGCTAGAAGAGTCTGGTGTTATTACAGGCTATGGTGCCAAAATCAATCTGGAAAAAATTGGCATTCCAATAACCGCACTAATCGAATGCCAAGTGTACCGGGCTAAAGAGCGTGAATTTAAAGCATTAGTGCTTAGTTTGGACGAAGTGATTTCGTGCCATAATGTAACGGGTCCTTATGCTTTTGTTCTTAGAGTCGCGGTACGTTCCATGTCTTTATTGGACGCGCTATTAGAGCGTTTAATTGATTTAAGTGACACTAATACCATGATGGTACTTTCAACTCCAGTATCACGTGAGATGCCTGAAAATATAGAAAAAGGGGCTGAAGCGGAGCTTGATTAAGCTGTGCTTACACTAACACAGCGGCAGTTTTTGTTTTACGCGGCCACTGACTAATGATCATACCAGTCATGATGAAACCGCAACCGATAAGAGCCTGAGTTGAAAGAATTTCCTGCATGAATATCCAGCCGCCAATAACTGCAAATACTGCTTCAGACGATAAAATGAGTGCGCTAATGCTTGGTGAAACATTTTTTTGTCCTAATGTTTGTAATGTGAATGCAATGCCAGAGGAAGCGACGCCTGCGTAAACTAGTGGCCACCAAGCCATCTTAATGTTTTCTAATGTGGGCGTTTCTAATGCAAATGCCATAATAGAGGCGAGTGCAGTGGCGATGGAAAATTGCACGATAGAAAGTGGTAAAGCGGACACTGAGCGAGACAGGTAGGCAATAAGCAAAACATGGCAAGTCCAAAATAGTGTACCTAATAGCTCGATAGCATCGCCTTTGTTGATGGATAAATTGGGCCCTACTGTCAGGCTATATAATCCAATTAAGGCCAACCCAACACCAACCCAAGTGTGCTTCTCCGTTTTATGTCCTAGTAAAAGCCCCAAAATTGGTACAAATACAATGTACATGCTGGTGATAAAACCAGCATTACCTGCCGTCGTGTACTGCAAGCCTATTTGTTGGCACGTAAAACCTAAGAATAGACACCCTCCAGCGGCGAGACCGCCCAGCCAGAGCTTTCGATTATTCTGTGATTTTTTGGGTTTAAAAATAAATAATAACGGCAAGAGTGACAGTGTCGCTAGCAAGAAGCGCATAGCATTAAAACTGTGTGGCCCGAGGCTCTCCATACCAACGCTTTGAGCGACAAAGGCAAATCCCCAAATAGCGGCCGTGACCCATAATAACAAGTGTGCAATAGACATAACGAATCTCTGATGATTTTTTGGAAGGATTATTTTACGGAGCTAACATAAGATTCTACAGTCGGAATAAAAGGTTGTTTCTACGCTTAGCTTTGGTTACCAAAGCAAACTTAAGGTTTTGCTTTGGTAACACAAAGGTTTAACTCATTGATTTTTAAGCGTCTTAATAGATTCACTTTTTTAGAGCCAAAAAGGGTGACAAATAGACTGACAGGCGAATTATTAGATTGTACAGTTGCGCCCAATTTCATGGTCAAAACAGACCATTTTAGCCTTATGTAAGAGTATCCTTTGTTATGACATTCAGTGTTTGGTTGGCAATTGCCCCGTTATTAATGTTGCTTTCTTTAGGGCCCGGCCCAAATAATTTTACCTCTATGCATAATGGTATTCAGGTCGGTGCAACGAAAGCAGTCATTGCTGTGGTTGGTCGGAATCTCGCATTTAGTATTTTGATGATCGTTTCTGCGCTAGGTTTGGGGGCCATTATCGTTTCTTCCATATTTTGGTTCAGTGTCATCAAATGGCTTGGTGTTGTTTACTTGTTTTATGTAGGGATTAAAACATGGCGCAGTGCGGCCATGGTGCTTGAAGAGCATGAAAATGAAGTGGGAACCAAGGCGAAACGCGGACACCTTGCTAGAATGCGTCAAGAGTTTTTGGTAGCAATTGGCAATCCTAAAGCTGTTTTATTGTTTACCGCTATTTTTCCTCAGTTGCTCGATCTTAGTCAGCCTGTTCCTATGCAGTTTTTCTGGATGGGATTAACCTTTTGCTGCACAGAATTTATTGCGGCTTATATGTATGCCATGAGCGGTAAACAGATTCGACGTTTGATTCGTAGTCCGAAAGGCATGAAAAACCTTAATCGTGGTATGGGTAGTGTGTTTGTATTAGCGAGTGCTTTTTTAGCGACGGCGACACGTTCTTAAAATACGTGTATTTTTTGAGTTTAAAGTAAAAAAGGTGACACATGGTCACCTTTTTACTTTGCACTGAGCAAAAAAATTTAGCTGTGTTTTTTTAAGAATTCTTCGCTCAAGTACAGCTCTTCATTGCTGTTTACTTTTACATCACGGTCTAGAATCATTTTCGCAATGGCTTGAGCTTCTTCTAAAGAGTGCATTTCGTAAGTACCGCACTGATATTCGTTTAGCTCTGGAATATCGCTTTTTGCTTTTACTTCAAGAACATCTTCCATGGCAGACTTCCAAGACGTTGCTACTTTATCTTCGGAAGGCGTGCCGATTAAGCTCATGTAAAAACCTGTGCGGCAGCCCATTGGAGAAATGTCAATGATCTCTACGCCATCACCGTTTAGGTGGTTTCGCATAAAACCAGCAAACAAATGCTCAAGAGTATGAATGCCTCGCTCTGAAAGAATTTCTTCATTTGGTACGCAAAAACGTAAATCAAAAACTGTGATGTCATCACCGCTTGGTGTGGACATGGACTTTGCTATGCGGACGGCTGGCGCGTCCATACGAGTGTGGTCAACACGAAAACTGTCTAGTAATGGCATAAAAACTCTCCTACTTGAGCGTTGTGTGCAACGTGAAGTGCGTTGCTCTGTATAAGGTCAATAACAATGGCGACTATTGTACAGGAAGTTTTGAGTCTTTGATGGGGCTTTTTGGTGCTTTCATGTATTCATAGCTCAATGCTAAGCAGAAAACGATTAAGGCGAACAGCATACTTTGCCCAATAAAAAACACCATGAAGCTGCAACTGATTAAGGCAATAATCGCGACAGGACGAATGGTTCGATTCACCAGCTTTAGCGCCGCGATGCAGGTTAATGTGTATATGATCAAAAAGCTGCCATTTGTCATTTCAATAAACCACGCCATTTTCCAGCCGGATAATTCGGAAAAAACAATGGAGAGTAGCGTAATTGAACCAACTAGTAATACTGCTTTTGCTGGTGCGCCATTTTTATTCAGATTGATAAAGGTTTTTGGTAATGCGCCTTGTTGTGCCATAGATTGCACCATGCGAGAAAAGCCTAAAATATAAATAGCAACGTTGGCGAAAGCGATGGCATAAGCCCCAGCCGCGAAGAGTCGACTGCTGGTTTCGCCCATTAATTTATTCACCAGTAAGGCGAGAGATTGGCTGTTAGTAACTTCGTCGCCGTAAGTGTGGTGCCAGGCAATTAGCAGTACCAAGCTTAAGTAGGCGAATATAACAATGGCGATTCCACCTAGTAATGCAATTGGAAAGTCACGTGTTGGGTTTTTAAACTCTGCGCCCATGTGTGCCATGACTTCGATGCCTAAAAAACACCAGAATATGACGCCCGTGGCGTATAAGGTTTGTTGCCATTCAAAGGCGTTTGAAGGGGCTTCAATGACTTGGCGGCTGTCTTGAATGTCTCCAATAAAACAGAGCCAAATGATGGTGCCAATCATCACAATGACAATACCTGTTTGAAAACGAGCGGACGTTTGCATGCCTATTATGGCAAAGATGAGCATGCCGACTAATGTTAAAAGACTAAAGATAAGAATCCATTCGTCTGATGTTTTGAATATGATGGTTAAATACGCCGCCGCCACTTTAATAGCGACCGCTGGACCGACGAATAGAATACTTAGAAACAACCAGCCTACAGCTTTTTCATAGCGTGAGCCGAATGCGCGACCAATATAATGAGAGGCGCCACCAGCAGAGGGGTATTTGGAGCCGAGTAATGCAAAAATAAACGCAATGGGAATAATCATGACGGCGGTGATTAACCAAGCGTAAAAGGCAAATGATCCTGCCTGAGATACAGACATAGCGGGTAAGATCATTAATCCGGTGCCAATAAAAGTGGTCACTGTCATCGCCATGCCCTGTAGAGGTCCGAGCGTTTTTTTGTAATGGGTCATTTGTTTGCCTTTATCCAGCTGTTATTTTGTATAGCTAAGGATAAAATAATGCGATAAACAATACGCCATACAAGTTGACCCCATTAAGGCGCACTTTGTCTGAGTGACCGTCAATTTGGATAAAGCATAATAAAAAAGGAGCATTGAGTGGCAGATCACTATGATCAAAAAATATTAGCCTTGCTTGTGGATGATGCTCGACTTTCTGTTTCGGATATCAGTCGACAAGTTAATTTGTCTCGTTCAGCAGTGACTGAACGAATTCGACGTATGGAAGATAATCGTACTATTACCGGATATCATGCCCATACTTCAATTTCAAAAGAAGACGGTGTAACTGCGTACTTGGCGTTAACGTTTCGTCCATTATCGTGTGATCTTGTGCAGCCATTGATTGATGCGATACCTGAAGTAAAGCTGGCGCATTCTATTAGCGGAGATTTAGATTTACTGCTTTTGGTTCAGGCAAATTCAATGACTCGACTAAATGTCATCCGCAGTGAAATGGACAGTTGGCCAAATTTGAACAAAATAGTGACACACATGTGCTTAGCAAATCGTCTTGATCGATGGTAGATGTCTATTATCTATACCTATATTGAGGCGATTGCGAACTTTTAATATAACGGATTGAATGGTTTGGTTTTTTTCTTGCATTATTTGAGTGGAGCCGTGATCTGAAAAAGTTAAATCTAAAGGAAAAATGGTCTAGTAAAGCAAGGTCATACGATGATTTGCTTATGCTGGCGCTATTGGGCGCTTTGTGTGGTTTGTTAAGTGGGCTCTTGATGGCATTTTTTTATGCTGCGATCTATTTACCTGCGCGATATATTATTGGGACAGACTTTGATACGTTCGAGTCCTTACCTGTGGAATGGCGTGTTGGGCTTTCTTTGCTTGCCTGTATTGTGTTGGCATTGGTGTTTACTTTATTGCCTTCTCGGCTTCATAAGGTTGGTGTTCCTTATGTTGTAGAAAGGCTTAATTATCATAACGGTAATTTACCCTTATGGAATGGAGTCGTTCAATTTTTTACTGCAGCAATTGGTTTGATTGGTGGGCTCTCTATTGGTAAAGAGGGCCCAGCCGTTCATCTTGGCGCCACTTTAGGAAGTTATTTAGCAGAAAAAGCAAAATTGCCTCAATATGGTGTGGAAACCCTTCTGGCCTGTGGCGTTGCTGGCGCTATTTCTGCAATATTTCAAACGCCACTTGCGGGTGTTTTGTTTGCTTTTGAGGTGATTTTTTTAGAATACCGACAGCGTTACGTATTGCCAGTATTATTGTCTTCGGTGGTTGCGACGTTGGTGAGTCACTATCTAATTGGGCCTTTGGATATTTTTAGTATCGGCGATTTATCATTGGTGGTTCTCTCGAAGGATTTATTTTTTGCTTGTTTTGCCTTGGTGGTTCTAATTGTTTTGTTGTCAGCATTATTTCTGCACATGCAAAAAGCATTATGGCGCTTAAGTGGGTTGTCTATTTGGGTGCGATTTATGTCAGTCGCCATCGCAACGTCTTTGGCTGCGGTTTATTTACCGGAAGCGTTAGGGAGTGGCTATAGCTCGCTTACGCATTTGTTATCTGGCGATGTAATTCTATATTCTCTTTTTTTATTGATAGTGGTTAAAACGGCACTAACGGCATTTACTATTGGGCTAGGCATTCCTGGTGGGATGATAGGGCCTACTTTCATTATTGGTGGGTTGGCCGGTGTTCAGGTCGCTTTGATATTTGATAATGATTTTGCTGATGTCGCTTTGTTTGCATTGCTTGGAATGGCAGCAATGATGGCAGCTTGTTTTCAGGCACCGTTAACGGCCTTGGTTGCTATTATTGAGATGACTCACTCATCTGAGGCTATCATCCCTGCTTTGTTTGTTGTCGTATTAGCTTGTTTGTTAATGAGGGTGTTTTTTCATCAAGAGTCGGTGTTTGTTGAACGATTGAGCTATATAGGAATGTCTTCGACTATTAGCCCTTTTCAGCGCTACCTTCGACACCATACTGTCAAGCCCGTTTCGGAAGATATTGTATTGTTGCCTGTACGTGTTCCTCTTGAGCAGGTAAAAAATTTAGCGTCAAGTATGGTAGACTATATCGCATTTGAGAGTGATGATGAGTGGCATTTGGTGCATCGAATCTCTGTATTAGACGCTTTGCAGACTCTAGATTTGGGGCCTCAATTATGGCTTGTTCTTATAGATGATATTGCGGTGATGGATTTGTCGCTGGCTTTGGATTCGAATGTTGTGCCATTGATTGATGAGCCGTCATCATTAGAGTCTATGTGGCATTGGTTTCAAAAGACCGATTCAGTAGAGGTGTTGGTGGCATTATCAGACTCCTCTTTCCGTCGTGTTTCTCGACATCGTCTGAATCAGTTTTTATTAAAAAGTGACTAGTTCGTGTTGTACTTTTTAATGCAGATTTAGTTATTGGTATTCAGTTATAGAGTCTAGCAAATGAGCTTTAACCGTACAGTGGGTAAACTGCTTGTTTTGCTTTAGAGTGAATTAAATTATTAGTGATAGGATTTTAAAAAATATGAGTCGGTCAGAAGATTTATACGCACGAGCTCAGCATCGTATTCCTGGAGGCGTTAACTCTCCAGTACGAGCATTCAATGGTGTGGGTGGTACGCCTATCTTTTTTCAGCGGGGCGAAGGTGCTTATGTTTATGATGAAGATAAAGAGCGTTATGTAGATTATGTAGGTTCTTGGGGGCCAATGATTCTAGGCCATTCTCACCCTGATGTATTGGATGCGGTTAGAAAGCAGCTTGATTACGGTTTAAGTTTTGGGGCACCGACAGAAGTCGAGATCACTATGGCTGAAAAAGTCTGTGAGCTTGTACCCTCTATGGATATGGTGCGCATGGTGAACTCAGGTACCGAAGCCACTATGAGTGCAATTCGCTTGGCTCGAGGTTATACAGGGCGTGATAAAATCGTCAAGTTTGAAGGGTGTTATCACGGGCATTCAGACTCATTATTAGTTAAAGCGGGCTCAGGTGCTTTGACACTGGGTATGCCTAGCTCCCCTGGTGTTCCAGCGGACTTGGCTAAGCATACGATCACTTTGCAATATAATGATATCGAAGAAGTGAAACGCTGCTTTTCTGAGATAGGTGATCAAATTGCCTGCATTATAGTGGAACCTGTTGCTGGCAATATGAATTGTATTTTGCCAATAGATGGTTTTTTACAAACCTTGCGTCAAGTATGTGATGAGTCTGGTGCCGTCTTGATTTTTGATGAAGTGATGACGGGATTTCGTGTCGCTTTAGGAGGTGCTCAGGAATATTTTGATATCGTTCCAGATTTAACAACGTTGGGTAAAGTTATAGGTGCCGGAATGCCCGTTGGTGCTTTTGGTGGAAAACGAGCGATTATGGAGTGTATCTCACCATTAGGGCCGGTCTATCAGGCGGGTACTTTGTCTGGTAACCCTGTTGCTATGGTCGCTGGTTTGGCGGTTTTAAATAAAATTAGTGAAGTAGGTTTTCATCAGACATTAGGCGCTAAAGCGGCTCGACTTGTTGCAGGATTGAAAAAAGCAGCAGACGATGTAGGTGTACCTTTTTGTGCGGTGAGTGTTGGAGGAATGTTTGGTTTTTTCTTCACCGAAGCTGAATCTGTACAGAGTTTTGCAGACGTACAGCGTTGTAATTTAGAGCATTTCAAAGCATTTTTTCATTATATGCTTGAAGAGGGGGTGTATTTTGCTCCGGCTGCTTTTGAAGCTGGATTTATATCCCAAGCACACACAGAAGAAGATATTGATTTTACGATAGAAGCGGCTAAGCGTTCTTTTGCTAAGCTTGTATAAACAATTCGCGAATATATAAAGGTTTTTGATATGTCTATAGATGATGTGAAAAAAACATCGGTCGAAGATGTCGATGTTGGTGATGATAAAAAGCAACCCCATAAAGGGGTGTATTTATTGCCGAATTTATTCACGACTGCCGCATTGTTTTCTGGTTTTTATTCTATTATAGCGGCTATGAATGGTGATTTTACCCATGCTGCTGTCGCTATTTTTATCTCTATGGTTCTTGATGGTTTGGATGGTCGTGTGGCTCGCATGACAAGAACTCAAAGCGCGTTTGGTGCTGAGTACGATTCCCTTGCTGATATGGTGTCTTTTGGCATCGCTCCAGCTCTAGTTGTTTTTACTTGGTCCTTAGCACCACTTGGTAAAGCGGGCTGGATTGCCGCTTTTGTTTATGCTGTTGGTGCCGCGCTTCGACTTGCTCGCTTTAATACGATGTTGGCGGTAGAGGAAAAACGCTATTTCACAGGTTTACCTAGTCCAGCAGCTGCCGCTATTGTGGCAGGGGTTATTTGGGCTGCTAATGACAAGGGGGTTTCCGGAGAGAGTTTAGCGACTCTTATGGCATTATTAGTTCCCATTGTAGGTTTGTTGATGGTCAGTAATGTAAAGTACCGCAGTTTTAAAGATCTTAATGTGAAAGGGCGCGTTCCTTTTGTGGTGTTCTTGATAGCGGTGCTTGTTCTAGTGTTTGTTGCACTTGAGCCTGCATTAGTTCTGATGAGTGTTTTTTGTCTTTATGGTTTATGGGGTCCGCTTGGGATTATTTTTAAGCGATTGCGTTAGTCTGTGTAAAAAAAATGATTTAATGATCTTATGCAGAGCTATTTTGAACTAGCTGCGTGAGCTCCTGTCAATATATATAATATTAAGAGGGGACACGCACATGCTTATTCGTAACAAAAAAACTTCAGACTGCTCGGAATCCCAAGTAACAGATGAGTTTGTTTATTTAAATCGTCGACAATTTATGAAAGTAACCAGTGGTGTTGCTTTAGGTGTTGGCGGCATAGGCCGTGTCGCTGCTGCTTTACAGGAAGGGAACCCTCTGTCTCCTCCGCCCTCGCTCAAACCTTCATTTCAAAATATAGTAGAAACAGCTTATGGTCGAAGTGACAAAATTTCGCCATATGATGTTGCGACGTCGTACAATAATTTCTACGAATTTGGCTATGGTAAAAATGATCCCAAAGAAAAATCTTCTCAACTCCAAACAAGGCCTTGGACTATTTCTGTAGAAGGTGAAGCTGGAAAGACAGGCGTTTTTGATCTGGATGATATTATTAAAGAGTCGTTACTGGAGGAGCGTATCTATCGCCTTCGCTGCGTGGAAGCCTGGTCTATGGTTATTCCTTGGGTTGGTGTTTCTTTAGCGACTGTTTTGAAACGCTTTGAACCAACATCTAAGGCAAAGTATGTCTATTTTGAAACTTTACATGACCCTAAACAAATGCCAGGTCAGAGAGGTAATGGATTGGATTGGCCTTATCGTGAAGGTTTGCGTATCGATGAGGCGATGAATCCGTTAGCGATGCTTGCTGTTGGGATGTATGGAAGTATATTGCCTAATCAGAATGGGGCACCTGTAAGGCTTGTTTTGCCATGGAAATACGGATTTAAAAGCATTAAGTCTATTGTGAAAATTCGCTTTGTTGAGACGATGCCTGAAACAACGTGGAGTTTATTGGCTCCCAGTGAATATGGCTTTTACGCTAATGTGAATCCTAATGTGGATCATCCTCGCTGGTCTCAAAAGCAAGAGCGGCGTTTACCTGGGGGGGTTCTCTTTCCTAATGTGGTTGAAACTAAGATGTTTAATGGTTACGAAGAAGAGGTTGCTTCTCTATACACTGGGATGAATTTAAAAAGGTTTTATTGAGATGGCTGTGTTTTGGGATAGAAGAGAGAAGCCTTACGTTGCTTTTTTATTTTTAACACCTTTGGTTTGGATGGTTTTTTCTCTTTTCTTGGGGCGTTATTTTCCAGATCCAGGCAAGGCCCTGATGAATTTGAGTGGTATATGGGCTAGTGTTTTTGTTATTGCTGTTTTACTCCTTACTCCAATAGCTAAATTCACTCAATTTCGAATGATATCGCGTTATCGACGCTTTGTTGGCTTAGGTGCATTTTTGTATTCAATACTGCATCTTATTGTCTATTTGGTTTTGTTTGCTGGTTTGAGTGTGTCTTGGATTATCTCTGATTTAGTTGAAAAGCCCTATATCTATGCTGGTGTATTGGCTGTAATGATTTTGAGTGCGCTTGCAATAACCAGTACGAAAAAAATGATGAAGCGCATGGGGAAAAACTGGAAAGTAGTTCATCGGTTGGTGTATTTGGCCGCTGTCTGTATTGTTCTTCACTTGTGGTTGCAGGTTAAAAGTGACATTACTGTAGCGATGTGGATTTCTGTATTTATTGTGCCTCTCTTGGCTATTCGAATAACCCAATTGTCTTATTATAAAAAAACTTTTAAAAAAGGCTTGCGCTAAAAGATTCAAGCTGTATTATACGCCTCCACTGACACGGACAACGACGCAAACAACAGTTTGTAACTTACTTAGTAAGAACGTTGAACCGAAGATCAGATCGCTCTTTAAAATAGATAATCAGATAATTTGTGTGGGCGCTCGCTAGAGGCTTCAGAAGATCATCGCAGACCGGTTTTACCGAGATGTAGTTGATCAAAAAAATTGAAGTCTTACGAGAGTCTACACGGCAATCGCTTTATGTTGATTTGTTGTTCTTCGGGATGACGAATCGATTAAGTTATAGTTAGTGTAATAAGATTTGAGTGAGCAAACTTTTAACTGAAGAGTTTGATCATGGCTCAGATTGAACGCTGGCGGCAGGCTTAACACATGCAAGTCGAGCGGTAACAGGGGAGCTTGCTCCTGCTGACGAGCGGCGGACGGGTGAGTAACGCGTAGGAATCTGCCTAGTAGAGGGGGACAACATGTGGAAACGCATGCTAATACCGCATACGCCCTGAGGGGGAAAGGAGGGGACTCTTCGGAGCCTTCCGCTATTAGATGAGCCTGCGTGAGATTAGCTAGTTGGTAGGGTAAAGGCCTACCAAGGCGACGATCTCTAACTGGTCTGAGAGGATGACCAGTCACACTGGGACTGAGACACGGCCCAGACTCCTACGGGAGGCAGCAGTGGGGAATATTGGACAATGGGCGCAAGCCTGATCCAGCCATGCCGCGTGTGTGAAGAAGGCCTTAGGGTTGTAAAGCACTTTCAGGGGTGAGGAAGAGTAGTGGATTAATACTTCATTGCTTTGACGTTAGCCCCAGAAGAAGCACCGGCTAACTCTGTGCCAGCAGCCGCGGTAATACAGAGGGTGCAAGCGTTAATCGGAATTACTGGGCGTAAAGCGCGCGTAGGTGGTTTGTTAAGTCGGATGTGAAATCCCAGGGCTCAACCTTGGAATGGCACCCGATACTGGCTAGCTAGAGTATGGTAGAGGGGTGTGGAATTTCCTGTGTAGCGGTGAAATGCGTAGATATAGGAAGGAACATCAGTGGCGAAGGCGACACCCTGGACTAATACTGACACTGAGGTGCGAAAGCGTGGGGAGCAAACAGGATTAGATACCCTGGTAGTCCACGCCGTAAACGATGTCTACTAGCCGTTGGGTTGTAATGACTTAGTGGCGCAGCTAACGCAATAAGTAGACCGCCTGGGGAGTACGGCCGCAAGGTTAAAACTCAAATGAATTGACGGGGGCCCGCACAAGCGGTGGAGCATGTGGTTTAATTCGAAGCAACGCGAAGAACCTTACCTACTCTTGACATCCACAGAACATTTGAGAGATCAGATGGTGCCTTCGGGAACTGTGAGACAGGTGCTGCATGGCTGTCGTCAGCTCGTGTTGTGAAATGTTGGGTTAAGTCCCGTAACGAGCGCAACCCTTGTCCTTATTTGCCAGCACGTAATGGTGGGAACTTTAAGGAGACTGCCGGTGACAAACCGGAGGAAGGTGGGGACGACGTCAAGTCATCATGGCCCTTACGAGTAGGGCTACACACGTGCTACAATGGCGTATACAGAGGGCTGCAAGCTAGCGATAGTGAGCGAATCCCACAAAGTACGTCGTAGTCCGGATTGGAGTCTGCAACTCGACTCCATGAAGTCGGAATCGCTAGTAATCGTGAATCAGAATGTCACGGTGAATACGTTCGGGCCTTGTACACACCGCCCGTCACACCATGGGAGTTGATTGCTCCAGAAGTAGCTAGCTTAACCCTTCGGGGATGGCGGTTACCACGGAGTGGTCAATGACTGGGGTGAAGTCGTAACAAGGTAGCCCTAGGGGAACCTGGGGCTGGATCACCTCCTTAAACGATAGAAACCTCTGGTGAGCGTTCACACAAATTATCTGATAGTACTCCTAATGAGTTGAATGATTCATTGGTTGGTACGATATCTACTTTAAGAGATTAGGATAGAGTCCTAAGCAAGATACTAAGCATCAACACTTCAAGTGCTTGATGATTTTTAGTCTCTGACTTAGTGCTTTGCACTAAACTTGCTCTTTAACAATTCGAATTTTGAAATAACGATAAATCAAGTGTTAAACCGGTGGAAGTTCACTTTAACCTAGTGACTTCTATTATCGTAAATCCAAAGAGATACAAAAGCTCTTTGGTTGTGATCTAACGTTAGTAAGTGCTTCGGCATGAAACTACTTTGGGTTATATGGTCAAGTGACCAAGCGTGCACGGTGGATGCCTTGGCAGTCAGAGGCGATGAAGGACGTGGTAATCTGCGAAAAGGTTCGGGGAGTCGATAAACAGACTTTGATCCGAACATGTCCGAATGGGGAAACCCACCCGCTTGCGGGTATCGTATGGTGAATACATAGCCATACGAGGCGAACGAGGGGAACTGAAACATCTAAGTACCCTTAGGAAAAGAAATCAACCGAGATTCCCTAAGTAGCGGCGAGCGAAAGGGGATTAGCCCTTAAGTTATTTTGGTGTTAGTAGAAGGCTCTGGAAAGAGCCGCCGTAGAGGGTGATAGCCCCGTATACGAAAATGCCATTATAGTGAAAACGAGTAGGACGGGACACGTGATATCCTGTCTGAATATGGGGGGACCATCCTCCAAGGCTAAATACTCCTGACTGACCGATAGTGAACCAGTACCGTGAGGGAAAGGCGAAAAGAACCCCTGTGAGGGGAGTGAAATAGATCCTGAAACCGTGTACGTACAAGCAGTGGGAGCGGACTTAGTTCCGTGACTGCGTACCTTTTGTATAATGGGTCAACGACTTATTTTCAGTAGCAAGGTTAAGCATGTAGTGGAGCCGTAGGGAAACCGAGTCTTAATAGGGCGTTTAGTTGCTGGGAATAGACCCGAAACCGGGCGATCTATCCATGAGCAGGTTGAAGGTTGAGTAACATCAACTGGAGGACCGAACCCACATCCGTTGAAAAGGCTGGGGATGACTTGTGGATAGGAGTGAAAGGCTAATCAAGCTCGGAGATAGCTGGTTCTCCTCGAAAGCTATTTAGGTAGCGCCTCGTATCTCACCATTGGGGGTAGAGCACTGTTTGGGCTAGGGGGTCATCCCGACTTACCAACCCCATGCAAACTCCGAATACCAATGAGTGCAATTACGGGAGACACACGGCGGGTGCTAACGTCCGTCGTGGAAAGGGAAACAACCCAGACCGTCAGCTAAGGTCCCAAAGTTACAGTTAAGTGGGAAACGATGTGGGAAGGCTTAGACAGCTAGGAGGTTGGCTTAGAAGCAGCCATCCTTTAAAGAAAGCGTAATAGCTCACTAGTCGAGTCGGCCTGCGCGGAAGATATAACGGGGCTCAAACTGTACACCGAAGCTACGGATGCTTAATTTATTAGGCATGGTAGAGGAGCGTTCTGTAAGCCGTTGAAGGTCAAGCTGTAAGGCAGGCTGGAGGTATCAGAAGTGCGAATGTTGACATGAGTAACGATAAGGGGAGTGAAAAACTCCCCCGCCGGAAGACCAAGGTTTCCTGTCCCATGTTAATCAGGGCAGGGTGAGTCGGCCCCTAAGGCGAGGCAGAAATGCGTAGTCGATGGAAAACAGGTTAATATTCCTGTACCGATGTATATTGCGATGGAGAGACGGAGAAGGCTAGGCCAGCACAGCGATGGTTGTCTGTGTTTAAGGCGGTAGGTTAGGTGCTTAGGCAAATCCGGGCACCTCCCTTTAGTGGGAAGATCGAGAACTGATGACGAGCCCTCTTTTGGGCGAAGTGGTTGATGCCATGCTTCCAGGAAAAACTTCTAAGCTTCAGATATACATTGACCGTACCCCAAACCGACACAGGTGGTCAGGTAGAGAATACCAAGGCGCTTGAGAGAACTCGGGTGAAGGAACTAGGCAAAATGGTACCGTAACTTCGGGAGAAGGTACGCCGGCCGGTGTGAAGGACTTGCTCCGTAAGCACTAGTCGGTCGAAGATACCAGGTGGCTGCGACTGTTTATTAAAAACACAGCACTCTGCAAACACGAAAGTGGACGTATAGGGTGTGACGCCTGCCCGGTGCTTGAAGGTTAATTGATGGGGTTAGCGCAAGCGAAGCTCTTGATCGAAGCCCAAGTAAACGGCGGCCGTAACTATAACGGTCCTAAGGTAGCGAAATTCCTTGTCGGGTAAGTTCCGACCTGCACGAATGGCGTAACGATGGCCACACTGTCTCCACCCGAGACTCAGTGAAATTGAAATCGCAGTGAAGATGCTGTGTATCCGCGGCTAGACGGAAAGACCCCGTGAACCTTTACTATAGCTTCACAGTGAACTTTGAACCTATTTGTGTAGGATAGGTGGGAGGCTTTGAAGATAGGACGCTAGTTCTATTGGAGCCAATCTTGAAATACCACCCTGGTATGTTTGAGGTTCTAACTCAGGTCCATTATCTGGATCGAGGACACTGTGTGGTGGGTAGTTTGACTGGGGCGGTCTCCTCCCAAAGAGTAACGGAGGAGCACGAAGGTGTGCTCAGCATGGTCGGAAATCATGCGTAGAGTGTAAAGGCAAAAGCACGCTTAACTGCGAGACAGACACGTCGAGCAGGTACGAAAGTAGGTCTTAGTGATCCGGTGGTTCTGTATGGAAGGGCCATCGCTCAACGGATAAAAGGTACTCCGGGGATAACAGGCTGATACCGCCCAAGAGTTCACATCGACGGCGGTGTTTGGCACCTCGATGTCGGCTCATCACATCCTGGGGCTGAAGCCGGTCCCAAGGGTATGGCTGTTCGCCATTTAAAGTGGTACGCGAGCTGGGTTTAGAACGTCGTGAGACAGTTCGGTCCCTATCTGCCGTGGACGTTTGAGATTTGAGAGGAGCTGCTCCTAGTACGAGAGGACCGGAGTGGACGAACCTCTGGTGTTCCGGTTGTCACGCCAGTGGCATTGCCGGGTAGCTACGTTCGGACGGGATAACCGCTGAAAGCATCTAAGCGGGAAGCCTCCCTCAAGATAAGATCTCACTGGGACATAAGTCCCCTAAAGAGCCGTTCGAGACTAGGACGTTGATAGGTTGGGTGTGTAAGTGCTGTGAGGCATTGAGCTAACCAATACTAATTGCTCGTGAGGCTTGACCATATAACACCAAAGTGGTTTTAAAGAATAATACTTTAAAAACACAGACACAGATTACGATACACATCAGCAATGATGAACATCGGTTTAACCTTGATTATTGTTATTTCAAAAAAGAATTGTTAAAGATCCAAGCATGTCTTCGCGTGTTTTGGTGGGAAGAAACAGAGGATAGACATTATCATCTAAAGACACCACCGGAACGAACGCAGCAGAATTGCTTGACGATCATAGAGGCGTTGAACCACCTGATCCCATCCCGAACTCAGAAGTGAAAAGCGCCATCGCCGATGGTAGTGTGGGAGATCCCATGTGAGAGTAGGTCGTCGTCAAGCTTAAATTAAGAGAGCCCTGATAGCTAACGCTGTCAGGGCTTTTTTTTGGCTGAAATAAATGGTTAAGAAAAGTGATCAGGGAAGGCGTCGTCTATCTTGGTGCTGGAACATAAAGATGCCTGATAGTGGAAAATCTACTTTAGTGGGTAACAATGGAAAGCCTTGTTTTGGTAGCTAGTGTTTAAACGTAAGATGGTTTGATAGAAGCGTAGCAACAAACCTTAGAATAAAATACTTTGTTAATTATCTCGATATAGTGTCTTTGCTTCTTCATTTAACCACTTTCTCAAATACTGAATAGCCTCTTCATTTTTTCGACTTTCTTTATAAGCTAAAGAGAAGTTATCGCCTGTTTTGAATGCACTACAGGGTAGTTTTATTAGCTCTGTTTCGTCATTTTTTTCATTCATCATATAGTCATTTACAAGTGCGATGCCAAGTGAATGCTTTGCGGCTTCATAGGCAAGCATAAGATGGCTAAAACGATGGAATTGTACTGCGTTTGGTAGAGATTGTTGTAGATTTGAAAACCAGCGTTTCCAGTCTTCAAAATGACGGTCATAGATACTGTGTGAGGTGATGAGTGAAAATTGTGCTATGGGGTTGGGTATTGTGTTGAGTTTTTCTATGAGTTCTTTACTAGATATTACGTTCAATCTGCTTTTGATCGTTTCAAGGTAGCTGTAACTGCATACGGGAAATAGCTCTTCTTCATAAAAAGATTCAAATAGAAAGCCCCTTTTTTCTTTTTCTATTGTGATGAAAAAATCTGCGGTACGATCGGAAAGGTCTGGGGTGCCGTGACTCATTTCAATGCTGAGTTCTAAGTTTGGGTGTAGGCGTTTTAATTCAGGCAGCCTTGGGATTAGCCAATAAACAGCAAATGAGCTGTATACGGCCAACCGAATATGTGTTTTTTGTTTTCCTTTGATTTGTGTTGTGGCTTCTGAAATTTGTAGTAGAGAGTTGCTTATAGTGTCTAGGTATTGCTTCCCCTCTTTTGTTAACTCTAAATTTCTACCTAGACGATGAAAGAGGCTTTCCCCGAGGTGATTTTCGAGGATTCGTATTTGATGAGATACCGCGCTTTGGCTTACGTTGAGCTCTTCTGCTGCGCGCGAAAAGCTATTCAATCGGGCGACTGTTTCAAATACGGGCAGTGATTTCAGAGGAGGAAGCATACTTACATTATCCAAATAACTAATACTATGTCTAAATATATCATTTTATCTAATGCTTGGGATTTATTATGCTGGTCTAAAGCGGGTTAATTCTAAGGGGGTTGAAGTGTCCGGTCGTACTGTTAGTAGTGCTATTTTAATTTTAGTATTAGGGAGTTTTTTCGCAACTCTGTGTGATGTATTTATCAAGTTAGCTGGTTCTGAAGTGGCTATTTTTCAGTTTACTTTTCTTCGTGCTGCTTTTATGTGCTTCATACTTTTACCTATTGTCGCTCTTAGACTTTATCATCGATCTAAATCGGCTGTTTTTTTAGGGTTAAAGCTTCACTTTATTCGTGGCAATATGTGGGTTTTGGCTGCCGTTCTGCTTGTTCTTTCTTTGGCTGAATTATCTTTGGCGACAGCGAATGCTGTGTTTTATACCGCACCTATTTTTATCATGTTGTTTGGGGCTTTTTTCTATAAAGAGCGCTTAACCATGGATGTTGTACTAGCGACTGTATTGGGGTTCATGGGTATTTTGATAATTTTAAGACCGACAGAAATTACGTTCGGAATGGTAAGTGCTATTCTTTTTGCAGTTGTGCTGGCTGCAAACAGTTTATTGATAAAAAAGCTGCCACAGCAACAAGATATGCTTTATGGGTTGTTAGTGACTCAGTTTTTTGCATTACCTTTAGCTGGAGGGTTGGCTTTATGGGAAGGTGAAGCTTTTCAGATTGAGTTACTGGTTTACGCAGCGCTTTCTTCTGTTTGTTCTATTTTGTACAGCGTGTCATGTTTGGTTGGGTATCGTTATGTGGCATCAAGTAAGGTGACGAGTGCTGAATATTCGGGGTTGATTTTTGCTTTTTTAATTGGGTGGTGGGTATTTGGTGAAACGCCTGATATAGGATTGTTTATAGGTTCGTTGTTGGTCATCACTCCATTGCTTTATTTAAGTCATCGAGATGTTAAGCGCTTACGAAGAGAGCAAATGTTGTCTAATACTCGATCAAATCTAGGTGCTGGTTGAGCTTTCTTGACGAAGATTCTTAATCATTTGCTCTATCATTTCTGATAAGTCTGCCTGATCGAGATAGATCCCGTCTATAAATAGTCTGGCTAATCCATGTAAGCTTGCCCACGTCGTTTGCCCTATTCTTAATGGCGTATTGTTGCTCGGTAGTACTTTGTGCTGCTGTAGCTCTTCTACCCAATCTATCCATATCTTAAATGTTTGTTTAGACGCTGCTTTTAATGAAGGGCTTGGGTTACCTGCTTTCCATATCGCTCTACCATACATAAGGTCATATGTTTCGCTGTGAAGTAGGGCGTATTCTAAATAGGCATGTACGTACTTCTTGAAGCATTCTTCTGCAGTATGATTTTGTTTGATTAAAGAGTTAAGTATTTTTTCTTGTTCGTAAAATCCTTGTTCTGCTAATGCGCAAAGTAAGGCATTTTTATCTTTGAAATGGTGGTATGGCGCCGTTCTTGAGACACCAACAGTATCGGCTAGTTTGCGCATACTGAGACTTTCTGCTCCTTGTTCTTTGATAATCAAAGAAGCAGATTCAAGTAGCGATTTTGTTAGATCGCCATGGTGATAGTGTTTTTTTAATATAGACATAGGTCAATTAGAGCCTTTCATCTTGACAATGTCTATATTAAAAACTATCTTGACAGTGTCAAAATTGCACGCGGTCAGCGGCAAAACAAACAATAATAAACAAAGCGAGTCGTTATTATGAGTCATTCTACGTACCCAAATTTATTTGAACCATTGGATCTGGGGTTTACTCAGTTAAAAAATCGCGTACTGATGGGGTCTATGCATTTAGGTTTAGAAGAAATAAAAGGCGGAGTTGAGCGTATGGCTGCCTTTTATGCTGAACGGGCGCGAGGCGGGGTCGGGCTCATTGTCACGGGTGGTATTTCACCTAATTCTGAAGGTGCGGTATATGCTGGTGCAGCGACGATGGCATCGGAACAAGATGCGCTAAAGCACCGAGTTATTACTGATGCGGTTCACGAAGCCGGCGGAAAAATCTGTATGCAAATATTGCATACAGGACGTTACGCTTATAACCCGAAATTGGTTGCCCCATCCGCTATAAAAGCTCCTATTAACCCGTTTGAACCTGAAGCATTAACGGCTGAAGGTATTGAAAAACAAATCCTAGATTTCATCAATGCGGCAGTTCTGGCAAAAAAAGCGGGTTATGACGGTGTTGAAGTGATGGGGTCCGAGGGTTATTTTCTCAATCAGTTTATTGCCTCTAGAACGAATCATCGTGAAGACGAATGGGGTGGTGCGTACGAGGGGCGAATCAGATTGCCTATCGATATTGTTGGGCGGATTCGAGCAGCTGTTGGCAACGATTTTATTATTATTTATCGACTCTCTATGCTGGATTTGGTCGAAGGCGGCAGTAGTATAGAAGAAGTGGTGACGTTGGGGTTAGCCATTGAGCAGGCCGGAGCAACCATTATCAGTACTGGTATTGGTTGGCATGAGGCACGGGTGCCGACGATTGCAACTAAGGTGCCTCGCGCGGCATTTACATGGGTAACGGCGGCATTACGCAAGTCATTAACAGTTCCTTTGGTTACTTCAAACCGTATTAATACACCGGAAGTTGCAGAGCAAGTTTTGGCTCGTGGCGATGCTGATATCGTATCAATGGCGAGGCCTTTTCTCGCGGATCCTGAGTTTGTTATAAAAGCAGAGCAAAATCGTGCGGATGAAATTAACACCTGTATAGCGTGCAACCAAGCTTGCTTGGATCATGTATTTGCAAACAAATTGACGTCCTGTCTTGTTAATCCTAGGGCGTGTCATGAAACTGAGTTGGTTATTTTCCCAACAGAGAGCCCTAAACATATTGTGGTCGTTGGCGCTGGACCTGCTGGATTAGCATTTTCGACAACAGCGGCTAAGCGCGGACATAAGGTTACCTTGTATGATGGGGCGAGTGAAATTGGTGGGCAATTTAATATTGCTAAGCGTATTCCAGGGAAAGGCGAATTTTATGAAACATTACGCTACTACAAGCGCCAAATAGAACTGACTGGAGTCGATTTACAATTAAACACTCGAGTGGATGGCGACTTATTGAAAAAAGGCCAGTTCGATGAGGTTGTATTGGCGACAGGTATTTTACCTAGAACCCCCGCTATTGATGGCGTCGCACATAAAAAGGTAATGAGCTACTTAGATGTCATGAAGGGTCATCCTGTTGGCAAGCGCGTTGCTGTCATCGGTGCTGGAGGAATAGGCTTCGATATTTGTGAATACTTAATCGATTCGGTATCGCATAAGGCGCAAAACATTGAAGGGTTTATGTCTCAGTGGGGTGTGGATATGACACTTTCTGCTCGAGGTGGCGTGGAAGGAATGAAATCTGTTTTTGAAAAATCGGAGCGAGAGGTTTTTCTTTTGCAGCGTAAGAAAAGCAAAGTAGGTGCAGGTTTAGGAAAAACGACAGGATGGATTCATCGTACTGAGTTACTCAAAAAAGGTGTTGTATTTTTGTCTGGTTGTGATTATCAGCGTATTGATGATGAAGGGCTTCATGTCTTAGTTGATGGTGATTATCAGTGTCTAGACGTCGATACTGTGGTTGTTTGTGCCGGACAAGAACCTAACCGATTATTAGAAGAGGAGCTTGACCAACCCGTATACTTTATCGGTGGAGCTGACGTTGCTTCGGAGCTGGATGCGAAGCGAGCTATCAAAAAAGGGACAGAGCTGGCATGCTCTTTGTAAGTTTTCTTTAAAGTATCAGTGCTCTTTTAGAGTAATGGGGTGAGGTGAAAAGCTCCATTACTCTAATTGGTTTTTATGTTAGGTACTAACCGTTTTTTTAAGATGTTCATCGAGAGCCTGCAAACGATTCGTCACTTCTTTTTTGTCTAAATCAATTAAGTTTTGTTGCTTTAGGCTGTGTTCAATCATTTGTTTCTGGTGACGTACAAACGACCAGTGTGTCGGGAGACTGGCTTGTTCAGCCACTCGAATCAGACCCTCTAGTAAGCGTAATTGTACAGCCAGACACGTTTGTGAGTATTGGCGTATTTGATCATAGGCGATGTTGGCGAGGTTTTGGAAAGAGGTGGCTTTGTAGCTAACGCGTTCAGTGCCATCTTTATCGCATGTTATTCCTTGTGGGAAGTGCTCTTGCGTCAAATTACAGATCATGGCTGTCAGTTTATCAACACATGCAATGGCAGAGTAAGGGTCGTTAATGCCGGGAGAAAGAGCCCTTAATGCGATCTCAATAAGCTGATGAGCCGCGAACTCTGGGTCTTCGATTGGTGTGCGTTTGGGGCCCAAAGTAAAGCCGTTATGTAGGCTCTCTTCATCCTCTTTAGAAAGGGGTTTGGTGTGGCAGCTCATAGTGATCATACGGTTTACTACAAAATCCCCCGGATTAACGGACACTTCAAGGTAGCCATCTAGTTTTTTCATCACTTTTGTTAAGTGGGCATAGTTAATGGTTTGAATGTAGCCGCATGCTGGGCTTTTTAGTGGAATGGCTTCTCGTTTATTCATGGTGCTAACGAGTTTTCTCTCAATATCTGTTTTTTTCATGGCGTTATTGTCGCTAGAAGTTGCGTATTCTTCCTCTTTTTGTTGTTTAAAAATCTGATTGATACTGTATTGCAGTTCTGAATAAACATTGTCAATTATGTTGTCTGATTGCAGATTTTGCGAAACATGGTGGATGAAGTAGATAAGTAAAAGAATGCCGCATAGGGTCATGGCGATAGCCCCCGCGAAAGTTAGGCCAGGTAAAAAATGGCCCTCTGCAAAGTCGTCTGTCATACGGACCAAAATGAGGCAGTAAATAAAGAGAGAAATGAAGACACCAAGTACCATTTGGGTGCTTTTGTCTTCCATGAAGTTACGAATTAATCTAGGTCCAAATTGAGATGATGCCGTGGTGAGGGCAACAATGGTAATTGAGAAGGTGATGCTGACAACGGTCATAACGCTGCTAGCTATAGTGGTCAGTAAACTACGAGTGATGTTTGCATCAGCATGGTATAAAAAAGCCAACCAATGAACAGTGTCTAACCCTGCATACAGATCAATAAACAGCAAGATCAGACAGCTTGTTATAGTCAGAAATAAGATTAAACAAGGCGTGAACCAGAAACTGGTTTTTATTGCGTCATAATTTTTTAATAGTTGTGTGTTTTTTAATATCGACAATAGCAAAAGTTACGTCCTTATGTATTTCAGTTTTTTTGGCTCGGCTGAAATCGTTGGTATCTACTGATTTTTCTCGTTCGGTTCGCCTGTTTTTAACAGTTTTAGTAAGTCTTCTCTTTCTATACTGCCTTTTTGTGCCAGATCCAGTTGATATTGGTACTCGTTGCTCCAGTCTGTTGTTCTAGGAATAAGCTTTGATAGATCGTCTATAGCAGATTTCATGACTTTTAAATACGCTTGAATATTCTGCTCTTGGTTGATTAAGATGTTTTTTAGCGCTGTACCGCTGCTGTGCCTGAGGTACAGCTTCAGAACATTATTCTGATCTTCAATGGCTTGTATTTTTATTTTTTGTTGCGAAAGGGATTCTTGTAAGTTGGCAATTAAATCGTTCTGCTCATTTGCCTTAAGTGTTGTTGCTGAGCCTCCTTTACTAGACTGTAGAAGAAAGTAGGAAATACCTGATGAAGCGACCACGCTCAAAAGGAAACACAATAAAATTGGAATCAAAACTCCTTTCGGTTTTTTCTCAGGCACTTCTTCGCTAAGAATTTTTTCATTATTACCTTTGGGTGGCATTATCAATCCTCTTTTTTCGGCTCATTTAACTATCTATTAGTGTGCGTATTTGTCATGAAAGGACAAGTTTTTTGTTTTATTTTTACGTGCTATTAGCATTATTGGATGGCTTTCATTGTAAGTATTATTCCCATGATGCTTTTTGAAACTGCAGAATGCAGTTTTGTTTTTCCCATAGTGCACGTAAAATATGCGCTGAATATTATGGTGAGGTAATAACCTACTGAAATAGTCAGGTAAATACTTGATCAAAACAGTAGGTTTTGTGTATTATTTACACTCAAAGAATAATCTAATTTGGGTAACTTATGCGCCTGACAACAAAAGGTCGTTATGCGGTAACCGCCATGCTTGATCTGGCATTGCATTCGGATCAAGGGCCAGTGTCTTTATCGGATATTTCGAATCGACAAGGAATATCCTTATCGTACCTTGAACAGTTGTTCTCTAAGCTTCGTAAGAAGGCATTGGTAACTAGTGTAAGAGGTCCGGGTGGTGGATATCGTCTGAGTCGTTCAAATGATGATATTTTTGTCGCGCAGATAGTGGATGCTGTAAATGAGTCGGTTGATGCGACTGGGTGTAAAGGGCGTAGTGATTGTCAAAGCGGTAACACTTGCCTTACTCACCATTTATGGTGTGATTTAAGTGATCAAATACACAATTTTTTAAGCCAAATCAGCTTAGAGCAACTGGTTCATCGTAATGAAGTACGGCAAGTTGCAGAGCGCCAAGATCTTGAAGGCCGAAAAAATGGTTTTGAGAGCAGTAAGATAATTGCGGCGATAGTTGATTAAGTAAAGAATAAATTAGTAGAGCGTGACGCACTGATGCTCAGTGTGTTGGCTCTTATGATGAGTGAGTTTTTATATGACTGAACAGATAGATAAGGCGCTGGCAAGGGAATACGAAGCCGGTTTTGTTTCTGATATAGAGTCAGAGACGTTTGAGCCTGGTTTGGATGAGGGTGTCATTAAGCGTATTTCTGAAATGAAAGGCGAACCTGAATGGATGCTTGAGTGGCGTCTAAGTGCATTTCGCGAATGGCTTGAAATGGAAGAACCAGATTGGGCATTAGTCGATTATCCAAAAATTGACTTTCAGTCGATTTCCTATTATTCAGCACCAAAAAGCATGAAAGATAAACCTAAGTCTTTGGACGAGGTTGATCCTGAGTTGCTCCGTACTTATGAAAAGCTTGGTATCCCCCTGATAGAGCAACAAATGCTGGCTGGTATCGCTGTGGATGCGGTATTCGATTCAGTTTCTGTGGTAACTACTTTTCGAGGTAAGTTAGAAGAGGCGGGTGTTATTTTTTGTCCGATTTCTGAAGCAATTCAAAAGTATCCAGACCTTATAAAAAAATACATAGGCAGCGTTGTTCCGAAGAAAGACAACTATTACGCTGCATTGAACTGTGCTGTGTTTACGGATGGCTCCTTTGTTTATATTCCAAAAGGCACGCGTTGCCCAATGGAGCTGTCTACCTATTTCCGCATAAATGAGCAGAATACAGGTCAGTTTGAACGCACCTTGATCATTGCGGATGAAGGTAGCCATGTAAGTTACCTTGAAGGTTGTACTGCACCACAGCGAGATGAAAATCAATTGCATGCTGCCGTGGTTGAATTGGTTGCTATGGACAATGCGGAGATTAAATACTCCACCGTTCAGAACTGGTATCCAGGTGATGAAAACGGCAAAGGCGGTATTTACAACTTCGTTACCAAACGTGGAATTTGTCATACCAGCGCCAAAATATCTTGGACTCAAGTAGAAACAGGCTCCGCTGTTACTTGGAAATACCCTAGTTGTATTTTGAAAGGAGATAACAGCGTAGGTGAGTTTTACTCTGTTGCCCTTACTCGTGGTCGTCAGCAAGCTGATACCGGCACCAAAATGATTCACATTGGTAAAAACACCAAGTCGACCATCATTACGAAAGGTATTTCCGCTGGCAAGAGTAACAATAGTTACCGTGGTCTTGTTCGAATGAATCCAGGGGCTGATGGTGCACGTAACTTTACTCAGTGTGACTCGTTGTTAATTGGCGATCAGTGTGGCGCGCATACTTTTCCTTATGTAGAAAGTCGTAATCCATCCGCGATTATTGAGCATGAAGCGACCACATCTAAAGTTAGTGATGAGCAAATGTTTTTGTGTCGTCAGCGAGGTCTTGATCCTGAAAAAGCCGTATCCATGATTGTGAATGGCTTCTGTAAGGAAGTGTTTAAAGAATTGCCAATGGAATTTGCCGTTGAAGCGGGCAAGTTACTAGAAATTAGCCTTGAAGGCTCTGTAGGTTAAGGAATTATTGAAGATGTCGAACACTGAAAGTTTATTGACGATAAAAGATTTGTACGCCAGCGTAGAAGAAAAGCAGATCCTTAAAGGGCTAAGTTTGGATATTAAACCTGGCGAAGTGCATGCCATTATGGGGCCAAATGGCGCGGGCAAAAGTACTTTAGGCTATGTTTTGTCTGGTCGTGATGGTTACACGGTAGACAGTGGCAGCGTAACGCTAGATGGTAAAGATCTGTTTGAAATGGAAACAGAAGAGCGCGCGCGTGCGGGTTTGTTTCTGGCGTTCCAATACCCTGTTGAAATTCCGGGTGTGAGTAACTTAGAGTTTTTGAAAGCCTCTGTTGATGCGCAACGTGAAGCACGTGGTGAAGACGCTATTACCTCCGCTAATTTCTTGAAAGAAGCCAAAGCGGCTTGTAAGCAAGTTGATTTGCCTGTTGCTTTTCTAAAACGTGGCGTTAACGAAGGTTTCTCTGGTGGTGAAAAAAAGCGTAATGAGTTGATGCAAATGCTTTTGCTTCAACCAAAGCTTTGTATTCTTGATGAAACCGATTCAGGTTTGGATATTGATGCTTTGCAAGTCGTTGCAGAGGGCGTTAATAGCCAGCGCTCAGCGGATCGTAGTTTTATTGTTGTTACTCATTATCAGCGTCTTTTGGATTATATCAAGCCTGATTTTGTTCATGTCTTGTCGGACGGCAAAATAGTCAAAAGTGGCGATGCGACTTTGGCTCATGAGTTAGAATCCCAAGGATATGCTTGGTTGCAAAAAGAGCCAGCTAAAGACGAGCTTGAGGGGTAATGCATGAGTGAATGGTTAGAAAGCGCCATTACTCGAGCGCAAGGTATCAATGACTGGCTTGCACCTAAGCGTGCGCATGCTCTTGAGCTGCTATCGACGACGAAGTGGCCAACACGCAAAACTGAAGCGTGGCGTTATACACCGTTGCGAGCGGTTGAGCGTACACAAGCTAAAGTGATCGATACTGTTGTTAATTTGTCTCCTGTTGCTATTGCTGATTTTGCTGCCATCGAGCTGGTTTTTGTTAATGGTAAGTTGGACGAGTCACAATTAGCGAAAGCGCTACCAAAAGGCTTGTCTATTACGTTAGGTCGTAACCTAGAAAAAGCTCAACAAGCGCACGCGTTGACGACTTTTTCTACTGTTAAACCTGAACGTCATTTATTTGGTTTGATCAACGACGCATTGGCGCAAGATGTTGTTGTTGTAACGGTTGCTGACGGTGTTGATGTCGCTGAGCCTTTGCGAATCAGTTCTTTGTTGAGTCAAGGTGCTGAATCTCATACTCGTGTACAAGTGACATTGGGTGCGGGTTCTCGTTTGGCTGTCATTGAAGATATTCAGGCGCAAGGCGAAACGTTAAGTACCGCCTTTGTGGAATATCATGTCGAGTCAAATGCACGACTAGAGCATTATCGTTTCGCGCTTCAAACAGGAACCAATGTCTCAATTGGTGGAAGCCATTTTAATCTGCATGATCGTGCAAAAATGCACAGTACCATCGTGGGTTTTGGTAGTGATTTGTCCCGTTTGGATACGGATATTATTCATGCAGGTGAGTTTGCGGATGCCAAACTCAATGCAATGTATTTGCTTGATGGTAAAGAGTTGTTTGACCTGCATGCAACGGTTGAACATGCGATGCCGAATGGTACGACAGAAGAGAATGTGCGTTGCATTGCGGCAGATCGTTCACGCGCTGTTTTTAATGGTCGTATTCATATACATCGAGATGCTCAGAAAACCTTAGCAGAATTGAATAATCGCAATCTATTGATGTCGAATACAGCGGAAATTAATACCAAACCTGAGCTTGAAATTTACGCCGATGATGTGCGTTGTGCTCATGGTGCGACGGTTGCTCAGATAGACAAGCAAGCGATGTATTACTTGCAAACTCGTGGTGTGAGTCGTTCAAAAGCTCAGGTGATGCTCAACTTTGGTTTTATTAACGAGTTGATTGATTTAATGCCAAATGCAGCGCTAGCGGAATGGGTTCGTCCTATTATTCGTGAGCGATTTTCGCAAATGGAAGTGAAGTAAGCGAGAGTCTAATGAGTTTTGATGTAGCGGCTATCCGTGAGCAATTTCCGATTTTAAAGCGTCGGATTGATGGGAATCCATTGATTTACCTCGACAATGCGGCAACGACTCAAAAACCGCAATGTGTGATCGATGCGCTGGTTGATTATTATTCGACATGTAATTCGAATGTGCATCGTGGTGCCCATCGCCTTGCGGATGAAGCGACGGGTCGTTTTGAAGCGGCTCGCGATCTCGTAAAAGACTTTATTAATGCGCCGAAACGTGAAGAAGTCATTTGGACAACAGGTACCACTGAAGGAATCAACATAGTTGCCAACGGCTTGAGTCAGTTATTGTCGACAGGCGATGAAGTGATTGCTACTGGTATGGAGCATCATGCTAATTTGGTGACGTGGCAGCAGGCTTGCAAAGTAGCCGGCGCTATCTTGAAAATCGTTCCTGTGACAGAAGATGGTGAGTTAGATCAAGCGGCTTATGACGCGCTGCTGAACGAACGTACTAAATTTGTGGCCTTTACTCATGTGTCTAATGCTCTCGGTACGGTTAACCCCATTAAAGAAATGACCGCGAAGGCCAAAGTGTTTGGTGCTTGGGTTTTGGTTGATGGTGCACAAGGAGCGGCTCACCGTAAGGTTGATGTACAAGATATTGGTTGTGATTTTTATGTTTTTTCAGGGCATAAAATTTACGCTCCGATGGGGGTTGGCGTACTTTGGGGGAGAGAGTCTCTACTGGCGACTTGGCCTGTTTGGCGTACCGGCGGAGAGATGATTTCAACAGTGACGCTACAAGAGGCTACATGGAATGTACTGCCTTATCGTTTTGAAGCTGGGACACCCAATGTAGGCGATGTCATTGCAATGGGTGAGGCTATTCGTTGGTTGATGGCATTAGATCATGATGGCCTTGAGGCCCATGAGAAAGCCTTGTTAGACCGAGCGACGCAGCTAGCTGAAGCTTTTGAAGGCCTCACAATAATTGGGAATGCCAAAGAAAAAATTGGTGTATTGAGCTTTGTGATGGACCACGGACATCCTGCGGATATCGGTTTTTTACTGGATCGTCAGGGTATCGCAGTTCGTACTGGTGATCATTGTGCTCAGCCTTTAATGGCGCGTTTTAATGTGCCGGGAACGGCTCGTGCGTCATTCTCTGTTTATAATACATTAGAAGAAGTTGATGCATTGTTTGTCGCGCTGAAAAAAGTGCGCTCGATGTTGGCTTAGGAGATATCTATGACGGCAACAACATTTGATCCTGTCTCAAGCGTGTCTTTAACCGCTTCTGCGCAGAAATATTTTACCTCCAAATTGGTAAAGCAGCCCGGGAAATTGATTCGGTTAAGTACTAAAGAAAGCGGCTGTACGGGTTTTTCTTATGTGCTTGATATTGTTGATGTCGCTTTGGAGGAAGACACCGTCTTGTCATTTGGTGAGATAACGTTTGCGGTAGATTCACAGTCTGTCACTATGCTCAAGGGAACAGAAATTGACTTGGTACGCGAAGGTGTTAACGAAGTCGTGAAGTTTAATAACCCTAACGTCGTAGCCGAGTGTGGCTGTGGCGAAAGCTTTAGTGTGAGTTAACTTCATGCAAAAAATGGTAGTGACACAGCGTGCCTGTCCGGCACGACGAGTACCAAGCGGTGAGCCGGTGAGTATTCCAGAAGGGCAATTTATAACGATCAATCAGAGTTTGGGAGGCAATTACACTGTCACTTGGCAAGGTAACATGCTTCGAATTGATGGAACGGATGCAGAGGCGATCGGGCAGCAGCCAGAAGTTCTTAAATTTGAAGACCTTGGTTCTGGTCAGATTAGTGAAGATCAAGTTTGGCAGGCGTTGGATACGATCTATGACCCTGAAATTCCAATTAGTTTGGTGTCTTTAGGTTTGGTTTATAAGGTATCGCTGGATCAAGAAACGAAATCTGTTTTGATTGACATGACGTTAACCGCACCGGGTTGTGGTATGGGGCCTGTATTGGTAGGCGATGTGAAATATCGAGTCGCAAAAGTTCCTAATGTTGAGTTAGTTAAAGTTGATTTGGTGTTTGATCCACCTTGGTCACGAGAAATGATGAGTGAAGAGGCGCAGTTAGAAGCGGGCCTTTTCTTCTAATATCTGCGGTGACTAAGTCTTCTGTGGTTAAGTGAAGTCGAATACAATAGGAAGCGGCCTTAGCAATTTGTTAAGTGCCGTTTTTGTTTTTTTAATCGGCGCTTTTGTTGATTCAGCGCCATTTTTTATTTTTACTCGTTTAATGAAAAAGAGGGGAGTCATGTCCTTACCTGATACAGAAGAGATTGTTGAAGATCTGTCATTTTTTGATGATTGGGAAGACAAGTACAAATATATTATTGATCTGGGTAAGTCATTGCCTTCTTTTGATGATGTATGGCGTACACCTGAACGTTTGGTGAAAGGCTGCCAGAGCAGTGTTTGGATTCAGCCTGGTAGCGAGCAAGATGCAACCAGAGGTGAGGTGTTAATCTTCGCCGTAGACAGTGATGCCATCATAGTGCGCGGCTTGCTTGGGTTAGTATTGTCAGCTTTGAATCATAAAACACCTGAAGAAATACTAGCTTTTGATATATCTGCTTTTTTTGAATCGTTAGATCTTGAGCGACATCTAAGCCCAACTCGTGGTAACGGCTTGCGTTCTATTGTGAACCGTATCAAAGGTATCGCACAAGCAGCAGCTTGATTTTAGAGTGTTTTTATTGGAGAGCGTTAAATGAATACCCCCGTTTATCTAGATAATTCTGCCACCACGCCGGTAGACCCAATAGTGGCTGCAAAAATGATGGCGTGCCTGACGCAGGATGGTAATTTTGGTAATCCGGCGTCTCGTTCCCACCTTTTTGGTTGGCGTGCTGAGGAAGCGGTGGAAGACGCTAGATTGCAGGTGGCGACGTTAATTAACGCCGATTCTCGCGAGATCGTTTGGACCTCTGGTGCGACAGAAGCTAATAATCTGGCACTTAAGGGAGTGGCTCATGCTTATCGTCAAAAAGGTCGCCATATTATTACCTCTATGATTGAGCATAAGGCAGTGCTAGACCCTTGTAAGCAGCTTGAGAAAGAAGGCTTTGAAGTAACGTATCTTCAGCCTGATGGTCATGGTGTTATTTCTCCGAATCAGGTGGATGAAGCGCTTCGTGAAGACACGATCTTAGTGTCCTTGATGCATGGAAATAATGAGTTGGGCGTATTAACAGATATCGCTACGATTGGTAAGTTGACTCGATCTCGTGGTGTATTTTTACATGTTGATGCTGCGCAAACGACGGGTAAGGTTGCTATTGATGTTAATGCAATGAATGTAGACTTAATGTCACTTACAGCCCATAAAACCTATGGCCCTAAAGGTATTGGTGCTTTGTATGTGCGCCGCTCTCCTAAAATTAAGCTAGAGGCTCAAATCCATGGTGGTGGTCATGAACGTGGTATGCGTTCTGGTACGTTAGCGACACATCAAATAGTTGGAATGGGTGAGGCCTTTCGTTTGGCTGGTGCTTTGATGTCGGTGGATTGTAAGAGAATTCAGTCATTGCGTGAGCGTTTGTGGTCGTCTTTAAGTGATTTGTCTGGTGTGCACTTGAACGGTGATTCAGATCAGCGCGTCGCTGGCGTGATTAATGTCGGTTTTGCAGATGTCGATGGCGAAGTGCTATTGATGTCTCTTAGTGATATTGCGGTGTCTTCTGGTTCAGCTTGTACTTCGGCAAGCTTGGAGCCATCTTATGTTTTACGGGCCATTGGTTTGGCGGAAAATTTGGCACACAGTTCTTTACGACTTTCTGTAGGACGTTTTACTACCGAGGAAGATATCGATTTTGTAGCCGAGACGATAAAAAACGCAGTAACTCGCCTAAGATCGTTAGGATAAGCGATAAAATACGCTTTTATTTCCATTGCTATAAATAATGTTCGCTTGAGCATACAATTTTAATGAATTGATGCGTATAATCCACGCGCTGAACTTTTATGTCCCGGGCCATGCAAAGCATCGCCCCTTTAAATTAAATTTGGAGTTATACCATGGCGTTAGAACGCACTCTATCTATCATCAAACCTGATGCTGTTGCTAAAAACGTAATCGGCGAAATCTACACTCGTTTTGAACGTGCTGGTTTTAAAATCGTTGAAGCGAAAATGGTTCAACTAGATGACGTATTGGCTGGCGGTTTTTACGCTGAGCACAAAGAGCGTCCTTTCTACAAAGATTTGGTTGCTTTCATGACGTCTGGCCCTGTTGTTGTTTCTGTTCTTGAAGGTGAAGGCGCTGTTCTTCGTCACCGTGAACTTATGGGTGCTACAAACCCTAAAGAAGCGACTGCTGGTACTCTACGTGCTGATTACGCAACATCTATCGATGCTAATGCTGTTCACGGTTCTGATTCTGTTGAATCTGCAACTCGTGAAATTGCTTACTTCTTTGGTAAGTAATTGACAGCTAGGACCTTTATGTCCGAACTGATTTGTGAAAGCGGGCACTAGCCCGCTTTTTTACAGAGGCTTCTGAAAAGACTTTTCTTTTCAGAGGCTTTTTTCGTTTACACTTAATGCTATACACAGCAAGCGACATTGAATTATGACTGACATCAAAAAAGTAAACCTATTAGGTTTATCACCTGAAAAACTGATTGAGTTCTTTGAATCAATCGGCGAGAAAAAATTTCGTGCCACTCAGGTGATCAAATGGATTCACCAAAAAGGCGCTGAAAGCTTCGACGAAATGACTGATGTCAGTAAGGCATTGCGAGCGAAGTTAGAGGGGATTTGTGAAATTCGTGGGCCTGAAGTTGTGTCTCAAGAAATTTCTCAAGACGGCACGCGCAAATGGATTATACGTACGGAAGGTGGGAAGAATGACTGCGTTGAAACGGTTTTAATTCCCGATGGTAATCGTGCGACCTTATGTGTCTCGTCACAAGTAGGTTGTTCTTTAGATTGCAGTTTTTGTTCAACCGGAAAGCAGGGGTTTAACCGAAATTTAACGCCAGCAGAAATCATCGGTCAAGTGTGGATTGCGATTAAATCCTTTGGACCAATGGACCCAAATGGACCTCGTCGTGTTACGAATGTTGTCATGATGGGAATGGGTGAGCCGCTGATGAACTTCGAACCAGTTGTAGATGCGATGATTCTAATGATGCACGATCATGCATATGGTCTGTCTAAGCGCCGTGTAACACTAAGTACTTCGGGCGTTGTGCCGAAAATATATGAATTAGTGAAGCGCACAGATGTGTCGTTAGCCGTTTCATTACATGCGCCGAATGATGCACTTCGAAATGAATTGGTTCCTATCAATAAGAAGTACCCAATTGCTGAATTGCTTGAAGCGTGTCAGCATTACTTGGCTAACTTGCCTGATAAACGTCACATTACCATTGAATACACTATGATGTCTGGTGTGAATGATAATGAAGAACAAGCGCATGAATTGGCTGAACTGCTGAAAGATTTGGAGTGTAAGATTAACTTGATTCCTTTTAACCCTTTCCCGAACTCTGGTTACGAAAAGCCATCTAATAACCGTACTCGTCGCTTTCAGAAAATTTTAGCAGATGCTGGTTATACGGTCACAGTACGAACCACTCGTGGTGACGATATCGATGCGGCATGTGGTCAACTAGTGGGTGACTTCCAAGATAAGACTCGCCGCAGTCAAAAGTATATTGAATTGCGAGAAGTGAAAAGTTAGTTTGTTTGATTAAATTCTTCTGTGTATGACAAGGATGTCAGTATGCGATTGTGGTTATTGCCTTTTGTGTTGTTATGTTTGCTTAGTACTTCTTGTGCTTATCAGGTTGTTGCGCCTTCCTCTCCTCCCATTTCTGAATCGAAAAGGTTGTCGCTTGTTCAGGCGCATCTTTTACTTGGTCAGTGGGTACTGGCAAAAAAGCAACTAGATAAGATTGATGTATCGTATCAAGAGCGAGATTATTGGCGACTATTAGGTTTGTATTGGCTAAGTGTTGAGCAATATAGCAAAGCGCTTTTGGTGTATGTGGAAGCATTACAGAAATACCCGGATGATGATTTTATTTGGAATAATTACGGCGTTCTATTAGGGCTTAAAAAACACTGGAAAGAGGCGTGTGACGCATTTCAAAAAGCGGATGAAAAAGGCTTCTCAAAGCGTCAATCTGTGCAAATTAATCTTTCTAGATGTGCAATACGTCAGAATCACGTAAATTTGGCTGCAATCTACCTAAAACAGGCAAAAGAAATTGCTGATTTGCCTCTGATTGGTTTGATGACGGAGCTCAATCTTGTTTTAATACACGGTAGTAACAACAAAGCTCGCTTAATTTTTAATAATATCCAGGCTGATAAACAAATTGCCCGAGGATCGGTGCATTTTGATGAATACAATTGTCTGTCGTGGCATTTAATTGCACGCGAGACTGACCCTACACTGTATTCATCTGCGAGTAATTTTACATGCCTGAATGGCTCAAGGTATTGACATGACCACTGAAATTCAAACGGATGTTTCTGTAAGCAAAACAAGTACAGATACAATTAATATTGGTAAACGATTAAAAGCAAAAAGACTAGAGCTAGAGTTTGATGAAAGACATGTTGCCACAGCACTAAAAATTCCAATTGATCAAGTACGTGCGCTTGAAGCCAATAACTTTCAGTTTTTCCGCTCCGTGACATTTGCTCGGGGCTTCCTAAAAAGTTACTGCCGCCTTTTGGGTATAGATCATTCCGAAATGTTACATGCATTTGACGGTGAGCGGGAGGGTGCAGAGTCTACGATCAAACCTGTTGATAAGGTAAATAAGCAAACTCACTTAGGTGATCCGTTTGTTATTTTTATTTCCGTCGTTATTGTTGCTGTTTTGGTTTTCTTGGTTTTTTGGTGGCCCTCTCAATCTAGCCAAACTGTGGCTGCTGATGACACAAACGATAAAGTAACCGAAACGGTTGTGGTTCCAGAAACTGAGAAAATTGAACCGGTTTTGAATGAGTCAAGTGAGCCTGTTCCTATTTCTAATGTGTCCAGTTCAAATGCCAGTACAGGAACAACTCTTGAAAGGAATGATTTTGTTGAAGGGAGCACTGTTAAGGATGCGAAAACGTCTTCGAATGACGGTGTTGTAACAGGGCTTTCAGCAGAGACCATGGCCATTCTAGAAGAGGCCGGCGTTAGCCCTGCTGAAGTCGTAAGGGCAGCCGCTGCGGTTCCGATACAGGCCATCGTGCCTCCTAAAGCACCTTCTTACTCTAATGATGTTGAAATAGTTTTTGACGAAGACTGTTGGACTGAAGTACGTGATGCCACAGGAAAAATTTTGTTTTCAGGGGTGAAGTCTGCCGGTAGCAAATTGGCGTTAACAGGCAATGCACCATATAGAGTTGTATTGGGTTACGCCAAGGGCGTGTCATCTTTAAAATACAAAGGTGAAGTCTTCGATTTTTCTTCTTTTACACGTAAAGATTTGGCTCGATTTGAGCTCAAGTAGAGACTCTTATGCATTTTGAATCACCTATTAAACGCCGTCTTTCTCGCCAGATTATGGTAGGAAATGTACCGGTTGGCGGTGGTGCGCCAATCAGTATTCAGAGTATGACTAACACCGAAACGTGTGATGTCGATGCGACAGTGGCGCAGATTCGCGCTATTGCTAATGCGGGTGCGGATATTGTTCGTGTCTCTATTCCCTCTATGGACGCTGCTGAAGCTTTCAAGAAAATACGCGAAGCCGTTTCGATCCCTCTCGTTGCTGACATCCATTTCGATTATAAGATTGCCCTAAAAGTAGCCGAATATGGGGTTGATTGTTTACGAATTAATCCAGGTAATATTGGTAATAAAGATCGTATTCGCGCCGTTGTAGACTGTGCTCGAGATAAAAACATTCCTATTCGCATCGGTATAAATGCCGGCTCTTTAGAAAAGGATTTGCAAAAAAAGTACGGTGAGCCAACACCAGATGCTTTGGTTGAATCTGCATTTCGTCAAATTCAATATTTTGATGAGCTGGACTTTCATGAGTATAAGTTAAGTTTGAAAGCATCCGATATTTTTATGACGGTGGAAGCGTACCGTAAAATAGCTAGCCAGATAGATAACCCATTGCATTTAGGGATTACAGAAGCCGGTGGTTTACGCTCTGGAACGGTGAAGTCGTCTATTGGTCTTGGTTTGCTATTGATGGATGGTATTGGTGATACGTTGCGTGTTTCTTTAGCGGCAGATCCTGTGCAAGAAGTTAAGGTGGGTTGGGACATGTTGCGCAGTTTGAAATTGCGCAGTCGTGGTATTAACTTTATCGCCTGTCCAAGCTGCTCTCGCCAGAATTTTGATGTTATTAAAACCATGAATGAACTAGAAGAGCGCCTTGATGATATCACTACGCCAATGGACGTCGCGGTTATCGGTTGTGTTGTGAATGGTCCTGGTGAAGCAAAAGAAGCGGATATAGGTCTTGCTGGAGGTTCTCCTAATAATCTGATTTATCAAGATGGTAAGCCAAACAGTAAAACAAAGAATGATACGCTCGTTGATGATTTAGAAAAAATGATTCGTGATAAGGCGCTCTTAAAAGAACGGGAATTAGCCAATATCATTGTGAAAATTTAAGGATCTATTGTGGCTCGAAAAATTCAAGCAATCAGGGGAATGAATGATATCCTGCCTGATCAGTCTTCTGTTTGGCTGTATTTAGAAAAAACGGTTGCCGATGTTGTTAAGTCTTATAGTTATCAACAAATTCGTTTCCCTATCGTTGAAAATACAGATTTGTTCAAGCGTGGTGTTGGTGAAACAACCGATATCGTAGAAAAAGAGATGTATACCTTTGATGACCGTAATGGTGAATCTTTAACTTTACGACCAGAGGGGACCGCAAGTTGTGTTCGTGCGGCTGACCAAGCTGGTTTGCTATTTAATCAGGTTCAGCGTTTGTGGTACACCGGACCAATGTTTCGTTATGAACGCCCTCAAAAAGGGCGTTATCGTCAATTTCATCAAATTGGTGTGGAATCATTTGGCATGAGTTCTGCGGACATTGATGCAGAATTAATTATTTTATCGGCTCGATTGTGGCAAAAGTTAGGTCTTCTGGAGCATGTTGAGCTGCAGTTAAATACCATTGGTTTGGCGTCTGAGCGTGAAGCGTTTAAAGTCGCTTTAGTTGAATATTTGACAGAGTTTAAAGATCAGCTAGACGAAGACAGTCAGCGTCGGTTGGTTTCTAATCCATTACGAATACTAGACTCTAAAGATGAAGCGACTCAGTCTGTTCTTCAAGGTGCTCCGAACCTTGAGGACTTTATTGGTGTCGAGTCACAAGCACATTTTGATCGCTTACAGGCGATTTTAAAAGCTAATAATGTACCGTATATTATCAATCATCGTTTAGTCCGTGGTTTGGATTATTACGGTAAAACCGTTTTTGAATGGGTAACCAGTCACCTCGGTTCGCAAGCCACAATTTGTGCTGGTGGGCGTTATGATGGATTGGTTGAGCAGTTAGGTGGTAAGTCAACGCCAGCGGTGGGTTTCGCGATGGGAATAGAACGCTTAGTTCTTCTTCTTGACACTTTGGAATTAATTCCAGATTCCGCCAAATTTTCGATCGATGTGTTTGTTACTAGCATGGGCGATGATGCCGAAATAGCGTCTTTTGTTTTAGCGGAAAGTATCCGTGAAATAGATTCAAGTCGAGTCGTATTACGTCACTGTGGCGGTGGTAGCTTTAAGAATCAAATGAAAAAAGCGGATAAATCAGAGGCTCGTTTCACGATTATTTTAGGGCAAGATGAAATTGATCAAGGTGTGTGTCTGATCAAGGACATGTCAACAGGTGAGCAGCATGCTTGTTCACTTGTTGACGTCCCAACATACATTGATAACAGATTATAATTTGATTTAACACAATGTCGCTTTTTATACGATTAAGCGCCATTTTGAACGAGGAACTAATAAGTGGCTGAATTAAAAACTGAAGAAGAGCAAATCGAAGCGTTTAAGGCTTGGTGGAAGAAAAATGGTGTGATGTTGATCATTGCTGTAGCGGTTGCTGCTGGTGGTTATTTTGGATGGCAAGCTTGGAAAAATGGCCAAGCAAACTACACCAGCGAAGCCTCTGCGCTTTATCAAAACTTAGTTCAGGCCGCCGCAGATTTGAGTGATGAAAATAATCAAAAAACAGTCAAATTTATCGCTCAGCAACTTACTGATGATTATGGTGATACTGGTTATGCCATGTTTGGACAGTTATTTTTGGCTCGCGTAGACGCTGAGAATGGCAAATATGATGAAGCAATTAATGCTTTAGATATTGCCATTACTAAAACACAAGATGTCTCTTTTGTTGCAATTGCGAATCTACGGGTGGCTCGCTTAATGCTTCAAAAAGAAGATTATACAGGGGCTCTGGCTCGTGTAGAAAAGGTGTCTGAAGAAGAGTTTGCTACACAGCAACAAGAATTAATGGGCGACATTTTGATAGCCCAAGGTAAACGCGATGAAGCGCGTGTCGCTTACCAGAAAGCGAGTGAAGCATTAGGTGCTGGTGTAAACCACCCTTTGCTTGATATTAAACTTAAGGATTTGGTGAAAGGCTAACTATGAGCAAGTCACTTTTTTTCATTGTATTGTTTGCCACTTTAATTATTCAGGGTTGCTCAAATTCACGTCCGGCTTTACCAGGTCTTCCATCTGTAGAAAGTAAGGTCAAACTCAAAACGGCATGGCGAGCAGGTGTAGATAGTAATTTTGGTGAGTCTAGCGAGCGCTTTAATCTTGTCGCAGAAGATGGTTCTTTATTTTTTGTAACGAAGAAGGGGACGGTTTACGAGCTTGGGCAAAAAAATGGAAAGAAGAAAGGTTCTTTTTCTACCGACTATAAACCAAGCGCAGGCGTTACACGTCATGGTGATGTTTTGTATTTTGGAACATACGATGCCCAGTTCGTTGCGGTTTCATTAGTAAGTCAATCTGTATTGTGGGAAAAAGTATTGAGCTCAGAGGTGTTGTCTGAAGCTTCTTATGCCGCAGGTAAATTAGCGGTTCAAACTGCTGATGGTTGGTTAAGCGTCCTTGATGCAGAAACAGGCGATACTTTGTGGCGAACAAAGGAAGACTTGCCATCGTTGACAGTACGTGGTACAAGCGCACCCATTATTGTTGATGGTAAAGTCATTGCTGGCTTTTCTAATGGTAAGTTGAAGGCGTTTTCTCTGCAGGGTGGTGATTTACTTTGGTCTTATGAAGTGGGGAAGCCAGAGGGGCGTTATGAGATAGAGCGATTAAGTGACATTGATGGTCGCTTAGTAGCAAAAAACGGCGTTGTTTATGCTGTTGCTTATAATGGTACGCTTGCCGCACTTTCAATTGAAAGCGGCCGTCCATTGTGGCAGCGCAGTATCCCTAGTTCAGTTGGTGTCGCTGTAAGGGGAGAGCTGTTGGTTGCTGTTGACATGAAGAGTAAGGTGATTGCTCTGAATGCTAAAAATGGTACTGAAGTATGGGAAAATACGGATCTTATAGACCGAGATTTGATTACACCTGAATTTTTCCGAGATTATGTCTCTGTGATGGATCGTGGTGGTTATGTTCATTTACTTGATCTCATAACCGGCGAAGTGGCTGTTCATATAGTAGCCGATAATGATCTTCCACCGGGTAGTCGCATGGTAGCGAACGACAAACGATTATTTATTCTTACGCCGAACTCTAATGTGACGGCATTGAGCTATTGATATCAATTTTGATTTCTTTTTAGCGATTTTTTAAGAGGCTGCCATTCCTTTAATAGGAGTGGTGGCCGCTTTGTATTTTTATAGGTAAAAAAATGATTCCAGTTATTGCATTGGTAGGTAGACCCAATGTTGGCAAATCAACGCTCTTCAATCAATTGACGAGATCTCGTGATGCTTTAGTTGCTGATTATCCAGGCTTAACTCGTGACCGTAAATACGGTGATGGTAAGCTTGGTGAGCACGAATTTATTGTAATTGATACTGGTGGTATCAGTGGCGATGAGCAAGGTATTGACGAAAAAATGGCGCGCCAGTCTTTGTTGGCGATAGAAGAAGCTGACGCTGTCTTGTTTCTTGTCGATGGTCGTCATGGTTTAAACCCTGCAGATGAAATGATCGCCAACCATTTACGTCGTTCGAATAAAGTAGTCTCTCTTGTTGTCAATAAAACTGATGGTATTAACGAAGACATAGCCTTGGCTGATTTTTATTCGTTAGGCTTTGGTGATTTACATCCGATAGCAGCCTCTCATGGCAAAGGTGTGCACATCTTAATTGATAAGGTGATGTTGCCATTTGCAGAAAGAGTTGAGGAAGCCAAAAACCAAATTAACCTAGAGTCTCGTGGTATTCGTATCGGTGTGGTGGGGCGCCCAAATGTTGGTAAATCAACACTGGTTAACCGCATGTTAGGTGAAGACCGTGTAGTTGTGTTTGATTTACCAGGTACAACCCGTGACAGTGTTTATATTCCTTATACACGTCATGATAAAGAATACACTTTAATTGATACAGCGGGCGTACGTCGCCGTAAGCATGTCAAAGAGGCGGTTGAAAAATTTTCGATTGTTAAGACTTTACAGGCTATCCAAGACGCTAATGTTGTGATTGTGGTTATCGATTCCCATGAAGATTTGGTAGAGCAAGATCTTCATATGATTGGCTATGTATTGGATGCTGGTCGTGGTGTGGTGCTTGCCATTAACAAATGGGATGGACTTAAAAAAGACGAACGTGAGCACATTAAGAGTGAAGTTGAACGCCGCTTGGGTTTTGTGCCTTATGCCAAAGTTCATTACATTTCAGCCTTACATGGCACTGGTGTTGGTGATCTATACGACACCATTGAAAGTACCTATGAGTCTTGTTATGCAAAATGGTCGACAAACCGATTGACGCGCATTTTGGAAGACTCTGTTGCAGAGCATCAGCCTCCAATGGTGAACAGCCGTCGTATCAAGCTAAGGTACGCACACCAAGGTGGGTCTAACCCTCCGCGTATTGTTGTTCATGGCAATCAGACTGATTCTATTCCTGGAAGCTATAAACGCTATCTTGAAAACAAATTCAGAACCGTGCTTAACATCACTGGTACGCCAATTATTTTTGAATTTAAATCGTCCGAAAACCCTTACGCACCGAAAAAATAAATTTTATTTTTGTCTGGTTGCTTAAAAGTCTCCAAATATCTTTGTATAACGAAGGCATTTGGAGATTTTTTTTGTACAAAATATATAAAATACCTTTCTAAATTCCAAGTTATTCACTATTCTCGCGCCAATGGTACAAACTTTTTAAATAAGTATCGCATCATGCGTGCTTTCTTTTTTTGTTCAAAGGACATCTATGAAAATTGCAATTCTTTCTCGTAATCCTCGGCTCTACTCTACTCGTCGATTGGTTGAGGCTGGTGAAAAGCTCGGTCATGAGGTGGATGTTATTGATACGATGCATTGTTATATGGACATCACAAGTAGTAACCCAGTTGTTCGATATGACGGTAAGCCGCTGCCCAAATATGACGCTGTTATCCCTCGAATTGGCGCATCAGTAACTTTTTATGGGACGGCTGTTGTTCGTCAGTTTGAAATGATGGGAACTTATAGCATTAATGAATCTGTCGCGATTAGTCGTTCGCGAGATAAGTTGAGATCTTTACAGTTGATGTCTCGTAAAGGGTTGGGCTTGCCAAAAACCGGTTTTGCAAACCATCCTGATAAAATTAGTGATTTACTGAAAAACGTTGGCGGTGCGCCAGTGGTTATTAAACTTCTAGAGGGCACTCAAGGAATTGGTGTGGTCTTGGCTGAGTCCAATAAAACAGCAGAATCTATCATTGAAGCTTTCATGGGTCTAAAGGCAAACATTTTAGTTCAAGAATACATTAAAGAAGCTGGTGGTGCTGATATCCGTTGCTTGGTTGTGGGTGGAAAAGTTATCGCTGCCATGAAGAGACAAGGCGCGGAAGGTGAATTTCGTTCTAATTTGCACCGTGGTGGTACAGCTTCTTTGGTTAAATTATCACCGGAAGAACGTCGCACGGCTGTAGAAGCGGCCAAAGCAATGGGTCTAAATATGTGTGGTGTGGATATTTTAAGATCTAATAATGGCCCACTAATAATGGAAGTAAATTCTTCGCCAGGTCTAGAGGGTATTGAATCTGCTACTGGAAAAGATGTTGCAGCGATGATTATTGAGCACATTGAAAAAACAGCGTTTCTAAGCGGTACTAAGACAAAAGGTAAAGGATAATGGACAGTACTGTTTTAACGATTGGGGGTGTGGATATTCCTTTAGGTGGTACGGCTCGTATCAAGATACCAATGGTTAAGTTATACACAGATACTGATATGTCGATGCCTGTCTTTGTAAAGCGCGGTAAAAAAGCAGGTCCAACTTTATTTATTAGTGCTGCTATTCATGGTGATGAGCTCAATGGTATTGAAATTATCAGCCGTATTATTCAGAGTAAATATTTGAGTAACCTTAAAGGTACACTCATCGCTGTTCCCATTGTTAACGGTTATGGCGTTTTGAATCAAAGTCGTTATTTACCAGATCGTAGAGATTTAAACCGCTCTTTTCCAGGTTCTAAGAGGGGCTCGTTGGCTGGACGCGTTGCCGATCACTTTTTGAATGAGATTGTGGCTAAGGCAAATTACGGTATAGACCTTCATACAGGCAGTTTGCATCGTACTAATTTACCACAAGTACGAGCGAATCTTGATGACCCAGAAACCTTGGAAATTGCGAAGGCTTTTGGCGTGCCCGTTGTGATGAACTCAAACCTTAGGGATGGCTCATTGCGTGAGTGCGCAAATGATTTTGGCGCTAAAGTTATTTTGTATGAGGCGGGTGAGGCGTTGCGTTTCGATGAATTATCCATACGCGCTGGTGTAAAAGGTATTGTCAGTGTCATGAGGCATTTGAATATGTTGCCTAAGTCTCGTAGCAAAAAATCATTATCTGAGCCAAGAATTGCTCGAAGTAGCAGCTGGGTTCGTGCAACGGATAGCGGCTTTACGACACATATTAAAGAGCTTGGTGACCTTGTCGAAGCAGGCGAAGTATTGGCAGAAATCAAAGGTCCTTACGGTGACATTTTGGATACGGTGCTGTGTAAAAATGGCGGTATTATTATTGGTAAACAAAATATTCCGTTAGCACAAGAAGGTGATGCTATGTATCATATTGCTCACTTCTCTTCACCTGATGAAGTTGCTGGGCATGTTGAGACAATGCACGATGAATTGATGGACAGCGAGGCTTCTCTTAATTTAGTAGATTACGGGTAAGCATTAGCCTCAATCCATATGTCTTATTTATGGTGTTTCTTCGGCTAATTAGATGCTTCTAAAAGACATAAAAAACGCGTCATGTTCATACGACATAACGCGTTTTTTTATGTCTATTAGTGGGCCTATATATTTAGTAGGCCTATATATTAGCGAGCTTTAATCTTTGTCTTGCGACGCTTCGCTGGGTTGGCTGTTTCGCCAGTATTACGGCTACTCGCAGGCTTGCCATTATTGTTTTTTCGGCGTGCTTTCTCTGCTGCTGTATTTTTTTCCATCGTTGGTCTGTTCGATGTATGTGACGCGCCAGTTGCTTGACCAGGTTTCGCCTTTTGAGGTCGTCGGTGAACTTGCTTGTCTTTATCTTCCGCTGGAACCAACTTATTATCACCATGACCGATAAGGTCCGGGCGCCCCATTTTGATTAAGGAATTGCGTAGATCTTGCCAGTTATTTGGATCATGGTAGCGTAAAAAGCCTTTTTGCACCGTGCGCTGCTTAGCATCTTTTGGCGTATAAACGTCTTCACTCTTGTACGTGACGGGTTTTAATGGGTTCTTGCCAGAGTGATACATAGCGGTTGCTAAGGACATAGGTGAAGGATAAAAAGTTTGTACTTGGTCTGGTTTGAAATCATTCGTTTTCAACCACACGGCAAGGTTCAGCATGTCTTCATCTGAGCTGCCAGGGTGGGCGGCTATGAAGTAAGGAATCAAATGCTGCTTCTTGCCAGCTTCTTTAGAGTACTTATCAAACATGCGTTTGAAGCGATCATAAGTGCCCATTCCAGGCTTCATCATTTTTGATAAAGTGCCTTGTTCGGAGTGCTCAGGTGCAATTTTTAACAAGCCACCAACGTGATGAGTAACGAGCTCTCGTACATATTCAGGGTCTTCTACTGCAAGGTCATAACGCAATCCAGAAGCAATGGAAACCGTGTGAATGCCTTCCACTGCACGGGTTTTACGATAGAGCTGAGTGGTTGGGCTGTGATCAGTGTTTAAATTTGAACAGATCGTTGGGTATACACAAGATAGTTTACGACAAGATGCTTGAACTTCATCATCATTGCAATTCAATGTGTACATGTTTGATGTCGGCCCACCAAGGTCAGATATGTGTCCAGTGAAGCCTGGAACCTTGTCTTTTATGTCTTCAATTTCTTTTAGAATAGATTCATGTGAGCGCGATTGAATGACACGACCTTCATGTTCAGTAATTGAGCAGAAGGTGCAACCACCAAAACAGCCGCGCATGATGTTGATTGATGTCTTGATCATGTCATAAGCGGGAATGCGGGCTTTTTTGTATTTTGGATGCGGCACACGAGCATAAGGCAAATCAAACACGCCATCCATTTCTGGTGTTTCCAATGGAATTGGAGGCGGGTTAACCCAGATTTCTTTTTTGCCATGCTTTTGAATTAAAGCGCGGGCATTATGCGGATTAGATTCAAGGTGCAAAATACGTGAAGTGTGCGCGTACAACACAGGGTCTTTCGATACTTTTTCGAAAGAAGGTAATCGAATATAGGTTTTTTCTGGATCAAGTTTTTCACCACGACGTAATGGCGCAGGAATTACTCGAATAGGCATTACGTCTGGATCTTCTTCCTTGGTTTGGCATTTTCCTTCAGGAATGTATTCATACGGACTGTAAATTTGTTCGACTTTGCCCGGCCAGTCAACGCGTGTTGAATCGATCTCTGTGTAGCCACCCGGTGGTGTATTACGAACAATGGTGGTGCCACGAATATCCGTCAGTTCGTCTAAGGTTTTGCCCATGGCCATCTGGTGCGTGACTTCTAACATGGCACGCTCAGCGTTTCCGTAAAGCAAAATATCAGCGGTGGAATCGATCAATACTGAGCGGCGGACTTCATCGCTCCAATAATCGTATTGTGCAATGCGTCGAAGACTGGCTTCGATGCCGCCTATCATGACAGGCACATCATGAAACGCTTCTTTACAGCGCTGAGAATACACAATAACGGCACGGTCAGGACGTTTTCCACCGACGCCATAAGGCGTATACGCGTCGTCATTACGCACTTTTAAATCTGCGGTATAGCGGTTGATTAAAGAATCCATGTTCCCAGCGGTAATGCCGAAATACAGGTTGGGGCGACCAAGGCGCATAAAATCTTCGGTATTGCGCCAATCTGGCTGGTCAATGATACCAACACGATAACCTTGAGCTTCTAATAATCGACCCAGTACTGCCATGCCAAAACTAGGATGATCCACATAGGCATCGCCTGAAACAATGATGACATCGCAACTGTCCCAGCCAAGCGCGTCCATTTCTTCCCTAGTGGTCGGAAGGAAGGGTGAAACACCGTAACACTCAGCCCAATATAATGGGTAAGAAAAGAGTTGTTTGGCGGTTTTATGTCGTTTGATCATTGTCTACTCTTGGTATCGGGGATAGTGGCGTTTTTTCTATTTTCGCTACTAATGAAGATACATGGATTATCGGTAAAAAATTGTGCCGTATTATCCCAGAAAAAGGCTAGGGTAGACAGTCTAATCTAGACTCCTAGAACCTTTATTATCTATGGTTGAAGGCGCCAAACGCTTTCTTCAAAAGTGGTGTGTCCTCGATCTCTGTACTGAGGCTGAGTCAGCGCTAAATTCTCAAAGGCAATTTTTTGTATATTACTTCCCCATAACGACACAACACTTTGCTCGTCAATTGAAAACGGAGGACCTTGTTCATCACCGTCATAATGCAGTGAAATTAACAGAACGTAGGCTGAAGAAGATAAACGATCAAGTGTGTGACTAACGTAACTGGCGCGTTTTGAATCTGGCATGGCGACCATAGCGGCTCGATCATAGCAAGCATCAAACCCTGTTTCGCTGAATTGGAAGTAATCACCTTCGACAATGCGTAGAGACAAGCCATGAACCGTATGTATTTTTAGTTCCCCCTCGTGGTGTGTGTCATAGGCCAAATCGTTATCGCCTAAAAATTGAATGACTGCTAAAGAGGATAGCTCGACGCCAGTCACTTGATAACCTTGTTCCGCTAACCAAATCATGTCATTGGATTTACCACACAGAGGAACAAGAATATGACTGCCTTTTGGCAGCGTGGGCCAAAATTCAATTAACTTTGGGTTAATGCCTTCTAGATGGAAGCCAATACGTCCGGTTTTCCATCGATCCAACCAAAATTCATTTGTAATCACGATCACCTCATTAAAATTGGCTTGTTTACATTCGATGTGTATTGTATTCGTCTTATTCTGGCTTGAACCATCGGTAGACGACCAAAACCAGTATAAACGTTTGCTTATATTTTTCATTGCCACTTTAGTTCTATTTTACAAACACATCGCTTCATTTTTACTATGGAATTGTTATGTCTTTAGACCTTGCGCCAGATCATATAAAGCTGGCTGTTGATCTTATTGAGCTGCTTGAAAGCCATCAGATTGAGCCACAAGTGGCGGTGGATGCGTTAACCATCGTTTTACACGATTTTCAAGAAAAGCAAAATAAGCTTGAAGAAGTGGACAAAGAAAAATAAAAAGAGTTTCTTGAGTTGTTTATTCATCTTCCCTAGCCAAATGGTTCATTGAATGGAGCGAAATGAAAATAAAAAGGCTTCGTTTACCTTTGGCAACCACGTTACCGCACTTCTAGGTTATGTTTAAACATTGGATTTATAGCGGTTTGATTATTTTATAAAAAGGCGAATTACTATGTCGGCTAAGGAAAATATGCAGTTGATGGCGTCCTACAACCATTGGATGAATCAAACAATTTATCGGGCGGCTGGCGAGCTCAACGATGTTGATCTTACAGAAAATAAAGGTGCTTTTTTTGGGTCAGTGCTAGGCACGCTTAACCATAATTTGGTCGCGGATATTATTTGGCTAAAGCGTTTTTCGGAGTGCTTTGGTTCGCTTGATAGTCTTGAATATGTACGAACGTTAGAAAAACCTACTGCGCTAAATGTGCTTCTTTTCAAGGACCTTATTTCTCTGCAAGAGAGGCGTTTTGAACTAGATAACGTGATTATAGCCATGATGGATGAAATAACGGATGAGATGCTAACAATGGCTCTTGGCTATAAAAATACAAAAGGTATTGAGCATTTACAGCGTTTTGAATTTGTTTTACAGCACTTTTTTAACCACCAAACGCACCATAGGGGGCAGTTAACCACTTTATTTTCTCAAATGAACATAGAGGTTGGGGTAACTGATTTAATTACGACCATTCCCAACATGTAATTGACTAAATGGGTTTGCTTCTAGGTAATCGTTGCAAGGTATAATGCGTGCTATTAAATCCATTTTAGATGAGTCCTATTTTGCATACACTTGCCCAACTTAACCGCGGAGAACTAAAAGGCGTTGTACGCTTGCAGCTGTCTGAGAATTTGACGACGTTTCCAGAGGCGATTTTTGACCTCGCTGACAGTTTAGAAATTCTAGACCTATCAAATAACAAATTGAGCGTGTTACCGGATGATCTGTCACGTTTAAAAAAACTGCGAATCCTATTTTGTTCGAATAATCGTTTTACAGAGTTACCTGAGGTTTTAGGGGGATGTCAGCAGTTAGAAATGATTGGTTTTAAAAGCAATCAGATTATTCGAGTGTCTTCTGCAGCATTACCGTCATTGACTCGCTGGTTAATTCTCACGGATAACCGAATTGAGCAACTTCCAGAAGACATTGGCAGATTGGAACGCATACAAAAATTGGCATTGGCGGGAAATCGTTTAACCTTGCTTCCAGACTCCATTGAACATTGCCATAAATTAGAATTGATCAGGTTGTCTGCGAATAGACTTAATGCCTTTCCTGATGTGCTGTTGAGTTTGCCTCGTCTAGCGTGGTTGGCGTTTTCTGGGAATCCATTTTGTGTAGAACGTGATTCTCATGATGAGTTTAAAACAGTGCCGTTTGGTGATTTGGCATTGCATCAAGTGTTAGGGCAGGGGGCGTCAGGTGTTATTTCATTAGCGACTTGGCAGCGTAATTCGTTCGATTTTCCAGACACGGTCGCGGTAAAGGTCTTTAAGGGTGAAGTAACCAGTGATGGTTATCCTGAAGATGAACTGGATGCTTGTTTGGCCGTAGGAAGTCATGACAATCTGGTTAAGCCATTAGCCAAAGTGGTTGATCAGGATTGCTCCGCGCTGGTGATGGAGCTAATTCCTTCGCATTACACAAACTTAGGGCAACCGCCGAGTTTGGTATCTTGCACGCGAGATACGTTTTTGGCGGGTTTGCAGTTTTCGCTTGAAAAGATCGCCTACATTGTCGAACAGGTCGATCGTCTAGTCCTTCATTTTTGTGAGAAAAAAGTCAGTCATGGTGATTTGTATGCTCATAATATATTGATCAGTGAAGAGGGGCATGTCTTGTTTGGCGATTTTGGCGCTGCGTCAAAGTATGGCAATTTGACTATGGATCAGCAGCAAGGCATTGAGCAAATAGAGCGACGAGCACTGGGCTTTTTTATCGATGATATGCTGAGTCTGTGTACTGAAGAAGATAAAACGGATGTGCTTTATCTGTCGTTAAAGTCTCGTTGTTTAAGTTCTGTTGCTTTTAAACAATAAAACAGCAAAACAATAACAGAAAAAAAAATAGCAGACATAAAAAATGCCTCCTGTTCGTGAGAGCAGGAGGCATTTTCAGTTTGACATTGACGATTTATGACAGCGCTTTTGCGCTTTCTGTTAATCGAATGGCTTGGTCGCAAGCATTGGCAAGTTCTAGGCCTTTCTTAACAAAATGGCGGCTAAAGTAATCTTTATGCTCGTCATGTTCATGGAAGTTGTGTGGTGTCAGTACAGCGGTTAGTACCGGTGTTTCTGTTTCCAGCTGAACCTGCATTAACGCACTACATACCGTTTGCGCGACGAAGTCATGGCGATAAATACCACCATCGACAACCAACGCCGTGCCAGCGATGGCGGAATAGAGTCCACTTTTAGCGAGTAATTTTGCTTGCAGTGGAATCTCATAAGCGCCTGGTACAGGGATGACATCAATTAAAGAAGCGTCGTAACCACGTGCGACTAATTCGTTTTTAAAGCCTTCAACACAATTAAGCACGATGTCTTCGTGCCAAGAAGCGTGAAGTATCGCAATGCGTTTTGTGGATGGTGTGAAATCAATGTGATTCGTTGAGCTCTGATTCATTGTAAAATCCTATAAATATAAGGTGAATCAGGGCGAACGGGCAGGCAAATACACCATAAAATATGGCATACCTTAAATAAGGTGACGCAAAATACGACACCATTAGAGGTCTTGTCTGACGCGCTCTCTATCATCCGGACTGTAACCGTCGGCTCTGGAGTTACACCAGATCTGCTGACCCTAAAAGAAAGACTTCCATTAGGCGCTCGCGGGCTTAGAAATAAATTCCTTACCGCCGGTGGGGAATTACACCCCGCCCCGAGAACGAAGTCGGAATGATCCGACAGGGGGAATATACTTGCTTTTATCATCGACTGTCAAAGCGTGATTTGTTTCAAAATAAGGGTTTTTTGTGTAAGATTTGCATGTTTTAAGCTACTTAGTGATATTGGGTCGTTTTTGGTAACAAAAAGTAACTAATAATCGCAGTTGTTTAGTAGGGCGTTTTTACTGGCTTAATATAAAAATATGTCTTTTATATTGGCATTGTTTGTTCTGTTTATTTGAATGTAAATAGATTAGAAAAGTAGTTCTGAAATAGAATGGAGTCTCATATAATGCATATCCAAAAATTTTTTTCACAAAGTATCTTGGTTGGTTTCTCTGTGTTGGGCTTGGTTGCTTGTAGCTCAGTAGATAAAGACAGAACAGCGTACGATGACACTTATGAAATAGAAAACACCGAGCAAACCAATTCTGCTGTCTACCTTTGTGAAGGTATGCCTTTAAATATTTATTTTCATGCAGAACAAGCCCAATTATCTTGGAAAGAAAAAACCTATCGACTAACCCATGCGGTGAGTGCCTCTGGCGCATTTTACTTGGGCGAAGGCGTGTCTTTTTGGATTCATGATGATAGTGCTGAATTAGAGTTTAATGACATGGAAAAAAATCATTGCCGCCTTGTTCGTGTTGAGTCCTAGGTCCTTCTACCTGAACATCGCTCACTTTTAATAATGGTGTTTTCATCTCGTCGGATTTGCAATCCGTGTACAATGATGCCATTCGCGTCCTATGACGCTTGATTATATTGTAGAGATGGCATGAGTAAATTATTTGTGATGGGCATGGGGCCTGGAGATTTAGGCTTGGTGGCGCCGAATGCAACTAAGGCATTGGCGATGTGCAGCGATTGGGTTGCATACGGTTATTATTTAGATTTATTGGGCGAATTAAGCGAAGGAAAAACCTTTCATAATCTTCCTTTAGGTGAAGAAATCGGACGCGCTCGTCTTGCGTTGAGTTTAGCCGCGCAAGGTAAAAATACAGCCTTGATCTCCAGCGGTGACATCGGAATCTATGCGATGGCGACACTCGTTTTTGAACTGCTGGATTTGCAGTTGCAAGGTAAAGAAAACCATCCAGAATGGCTGGACGTGGATATCGAAGTAATCCCTGGTATTTCTGCGATGCAAGCCGGAGCAAGCCGAGTCGGCGCCATGCTTGGCCACGATTTTTGTACTATCTCCCTTTCAGATTTATTAACCCCTTGGGAAACCATCGACAAGCGTCTTCATGCTTGTGGGGCGGGCGACTTTGTCGTGTCTTTTTATAATCCTGTTTCCAAAAAGCGTGACTGGCAACTTAATCATGCTCGCGATGTCTTACTGCAATACCGTCCTGCCAGTACTCCTGTGATGATAGGCCGTCAACTAACGCGCCCAGAAGAAGAAATTACCTTTACTACCCTTGGTGAATTGGACGCAAAAGACGTTGATATGTTTACCATGGTGAGCGTGGGGAATTCCGATACCAAACACATTACAAATGGCGAGAAACAGTGGATTTATACGCCACGTGGCTACTCGAAAAAGTTATGAGCCTTTATGACAATTATTAAGAGAATGATATGACGGTTTACTTTATAGGCGCAGGACCTGGCGATCCAGACTTGATGACGATCAAAGCGGTTAAGACAATGGCGCGTTGCCCCGTTATTTTATACGCTGGCTCCTTGATCCCAACTCAAGTTATTGACAACGTGAGAGAGTCTGCCGAAGCGATTTACGACACCGCCGAAATGAATTTAGATGAAACCACTGCGGTGATCGAAAAGGCTTCTAAAGAAGGCAAAGACGTGGCGCGTTTGCAGTGTGGCGATCCTGCTTTGTATGGTGCTATTGGCGAGCAAATACGTCGCATCGAAGCGTTAGGTATCGATTACGAAGTGATTCCCGGTGTCAGTGCGGTTGCCGCATCGGCGGCCATGTTGAAAAAAGAATTGACGCTTTCTGGTGTATCACAAACCGTTATCATGACGCGTTACGAAGGTAAAACCCCTTTCCCAGAAAGAGAGCGTTTACCTGCATTGGCGCAGAGCGGTGCGACCTTGGCGATTCACCTTGGTATTACTCGAATTCATAAAATTGTCGAAGAACTCATACCGCATTATGGTGAAAATTGTCCTGTTGCTGTGTGTTATCGCACTAGTTGGCCAGATCAAGATTATGTTGTGGGAACGTTAGCGGATATTGTTGCCAAAGTAAGAGAGAAAAAATTCACTCGTACGTGTTTGATACTGGTCGGGAAAGTATTAGACACAGAGGATTTCGACGACTCTTATTTATACGATAAAGGGCAGGCTCATATCTTCCGTAAGATACATAAGCCTAAAAAATAATAACTTTAAAATACTAAGCCTAAAAGTAAGAAGGATTCATCATGCAGCTTAATAAAATTCCAACAACGATTGTGACTGGCTTTTTGGGCAGTGGCAAAACCACATTATTATCCAATGTTTTAAAACAGGCGGCAGGCAAGCGTATCGCTGTGATCGTTAATGAGTTTGGTGAGTTAGACATTGACTCTGATTTATTGCGTTCATGTCCTTTAGATTGTCCAGAAGGTACGGAAGATGGCCAAGAAGGCGGCCAGCGCAGTGATGATGGGTTTTATGAACTGGCAAACGGTTGTATTTGCTGCACAGTGGAAGAAGAGTTTTTACCCGTAATGAAGCAACTAGTGGCTCGCCGTGGCGATATCGATCATATCTTGATTGAAACCAGCGGATTGGCATTGCCAAAACCGTTAGTTCAGGCCTTTAACTGGCCGGGTATTAAAGAATATTGCACGGTGGATGCAGTGATTACTGTCGTTGATGGCGAAGCCGTTGCGGCAGGTCGATTTGCCCATGATGAAGACAAAGTACAAGCGCAGCGCGACGCCGATGAAAGTCTTGATCACGATCCAAGCTTACAAGAATTACTCGACGATCAATTGAGTGCCGCCGACTTAGTGGTGGTAACGAAAAACGACTTACTAGACGAAGCGGCGCGTGCTCGAGTGCAAGCCATCATCGCCCATGAAGTACCTAATACTGTGAAAACGGTTTACATCGAAAATGGTGAAGCGGCTTTGGATGTTCTACTCGGTATTGATGCCGCAACAGAAAGTCGTATCGACGATGTGCATAACCACCACGATCATCACCATGCACACGGTGCTCATCATGACCATGCCCATGACCACTTTGATTCATTTGTTGTGACACTTGGCGAAGTGCAGTCGGACCTTTTGCAAGAAACGCTTTCTCAGTTGGTTGAAGAGCACAATATTTATCGTGTGAAAGGTTTTGCTGCGGTGCATGGCAAGCCAATGCGTCAGGTTTTTCAAGTTGTCGGCACCCGTTTAGATCGTTATTTTGACCGTCTATGGCAACCAGAAGAAGTGCGTAAAACACAGTTGGTCTTTATTGGTAAAGGCATTACGAAAGAAAAAATTGAAGGCGTTTTACACGATGCTCTAAGTGCTTAATTAAAGTGGCATTGATAGGCAATCAAGTGGAGAAAGTGTGCATTTATTAGCGGCCAAACCGGGTGGATTTGTTGACGATGAAGGGATTGTCGATTTAGGGCAAACACCTGCGGATATGGTTATTTTGGCCGCAGCGGATTCTGTATTAGGGGCGCTAGGCAGCGCTCTTGATCATTTGGTTTTAGTTGAGTCTTCAAGTCGTTCACATGATGCTTCTCTGGAAGTAAGCGATAGCGACCGATTACCGAGTATTCGCCTAGCAAATTGGATGCAGTTGGTAAAACCCGCCGCCTACGATTTGTACGAACATAAGGTGCTAGAACACGCCAAAGTGGTGGTTGTTTCTTTACTCGGTGGTGAGCATTATTGGGCCTACGGGTTCCAGCAGTTACAGGCTTGGTCGAAAGCCAAAAAAGGCCGTACTTTAATCGTCGTACCGGGTGATGACACCCCTGATCCTGCTTTGATGAATGCGTCTAATTGCGACATGGAAGACGCTCACAGAGTGTGGCGCTATTTTCGTGAAAGCGGTCAACGAAACTGTGAGCAATTTTTTCAATTTCTTGCCGCGCAGTTTTTCCAAAAAAACATTAAGTGGCAGGAACCTGCGCCTTTACCCAGCGCACTTATTTACTTTCGAGGTGATAAGTCAAATCAAGGCAATAATTCAAATCAAGGTCATACTTCTAGCTTGAGTGAATGGAAAGCGCATTATCAAGATGCTTTATCTTATTCGAATGAAGTGAAGAGTCAGCCTGTGGTGCTGGTGGTGTTTTATCGATCTCATTTACAAAGCGGAAATACCGCAATGTTTGATGAATTGTTAGAGATCATCGAACAAGAAGGTCTTGTCCCTTTAGCGGTTGCCGTTAGCTCCTTAAAAGACGATGTATCCGTTGGTTTAATTGAAACACTGGTTGAGAAAACCAACGCAAAAGTGATTTTAAATACCACAGGTTTTGCCGCGAATCGCGTTGGCAGCCCAGATTTGGCCTCTGAGCCAACAGATTTTCAATCCGCCTTTGATTCTCCAATTCCTGTTTTGCAATTGATTTTATCCGGCAGCACACAAGACGACTGGCAACAGCAGACGCAAGGGTTGCGCAGTCGAGATGTGGCCATGCAAATTGTTTTGCCTGAAATGGACGGCCGAATCATTACCCGCGCCGTCAGTTTCAAAGCGCTGAGTCATTATAATGAAACAGCCCAAGTCGACTTAGTGCGTTACGAACTTCATCCAGAGCGCGCGCGATTCGTTGCACAACTGGCGAAGCGTTACGCCACCTTGGCAAGCAAACCAAACGCGGAAAAACGCATTGCTTTTGTACTGGCGAATTACCCAACCAAAGATGGCCGCATTGGCAATGGCGTTGGTTTAGACACGCCTGCGTCGACGGTAAATTTACTCAACGCGTTGGAGCGTGCAGGCTATCCGATTCAAGGCATTCCCGATCACGGCAATGCATTAATCGAAATGTTATTGGGTGCCGTGACAAACAATCCAAACACCTTGCATGAACGAGGTTGTTGGCAGAGCTTGGCGCTGGAAGATTACTTAACTTACTTTTATCAATTACCACTAGAAAGTCAAAATGCGGTTTGGGATCGCTGGGGGCCGCCAGAAGACGATCATAAATGCCGAGCACAAGACGGTCAGCGACGCATCATGTTGTCCGGTATTCGCCTTGGCGAAACCTTTGTTGGTATTCAGCCAGCGCGAGGCTTTAACCTCGATCTTGCTGCAAACTACCATGATCCAGATTTGATTCCCCCTCATAGCTATTTAGCGTTCTATTTTTGGCTGCGTCACGTTTATCAAGTGGATGCCTTCGTGCATGTTGGCAAGCATGGTAATCTCGAATGGTTACCGGGCAAAGGCACGGCTTTATCTGAGTCTTGTTGGCCAGATATTGCGCTTGGTCCTATGCCGAATTTTTATCCGTTTATTGTCAATGACCCAGGCGAAGGCGCGCAAGCCAAACGCCGGTCTCAAGCAACGATTATTGATCATCTAATGCCGCCGATGACGCGAGCTGAAACGTACGGTGACATGGCGGATCTGGAAAACCTAGTGGACGAATATTACCAAGCCATGGGCATGGATGTTCGCCGCGAAACCTGGCTAAGAGAGCAGATTCTAAAAAAAGTCCAACAATCCCATTTGTTAGAAGAGCTTACCATTGTCGAAAATAACGGCATTGAAGCGAACAATGATGATGCAGTACTGGAAGGTCTGGACACCTATTTGTGTGAAATCAAAGAAGCACAAATTCGTCACGGTTTGCATCGCCTTGGGGAGCTACCTGTAGAAGACAAGTTGGCTGACACACTGGTGGCGTTATTACGTTTACCTCGTGGTAACGAGATAACCAGCCAAGGTATCTTACATGTCTTGGTGAAAGACTTTGCTTTGAATAATCATGGCTTTGATCAACATGATTTTGATCCTATGCAAAGCCTGCGAACGCCTTGGCTGGGTATAAAGCCAGATGCATTATTATTAGTGAGTGATGCCGATTGGCGAACCCATGCGGACACCAAAGAGCGGCTCGAATTATTCGCCAAAGACATGATGCAGACGTATCTGATTCAAGGTCATCCTACGGATGAATTGGCAGCGTCTTTTCCGCAAACCGCGGTGCTTTTGTCTCATGCTAAAAAGACGTTGATGCTGGCGTTGGAAAAAAGCGCAAACGATGAAATTCAGGCCTTGATTACTGGTTTGGCGGGGGGCTTTATTCCACCGGGGCCAAGTGGTGCGCCAACACGTGGTCGATTAGATACCTTGCCGACAGGACGTAATTTCTTCTCTGTAGATAACCGAGCGATTCCATCGCCTGCGGCGTGGGCAATTGGTCAGAAATCCGCTGAGGCGTTGGTACAGCGACATTTACAAGAACATGGTGATTATCCGAAAGACCTTGGTTTGTCGGTATGGGGTACGGCGACCATGCGTACCGGTGGCGATGATATTGCGCAAGCGTTTGCACTGATGGGTGTTCGTCCCATTTGGGCGCCGGGTTCGAATCGCGTAACGGATTTTGAAATGCTTTCTTGTATGCAAATGGGACGTCCCAGAGTGGATGTGACCTTGCGTGTATCGGGTTTTTTCCGTGATGCGTTTGCTAATGTTATGCGGCTTTACGACGCGGCGGTGCAAGCCATCGCAGAGTATGAAGAGCCGGGGAATGGCAATACGATTCGTACCAATGTTCAAGCGAGAAAACAAACCTTACTTGACCAAGGAATGGACGAAGAACAGGCCAGTCGCCAAGCGTCTTATCGAGTGTTTGGCAGCAAACCAGGTGCGTACGGCGCAGGCTTACAAGGTTTAATCGATGAACGTTGTTGGGACACGAAAGCGGACTTAGCCGAAGCGTATGTGAACTGGGGTGGTTACGCTTATGATGGCAACTCTCAATCAGGAAAACAAGACGGCGTAGAAGCCAAATCTGCCTTCGTTGAGCGTTTATCTCAGCTTGATGTTGTGGTGCAAAATCAAGACAATCGCGAGCACGACATTCTGGATTCCGACGACTATTATCAGTTTCAAGGCGGTATGACCAACGCTGTAACGACGTTTAGTGGACAAGCGCCGAGTGTCTATCATAGTGATCATTCTAATCCGAGTTCGCCGAAAATTCGTACGCTTAAAGAAGAATTAAACCGTGTTGTTCGATCGCGAGTACTGAACCCTAAATGGATCGACGCCATGCAAACTCATGGCTACAAAGGCGCGTTTGAAATGACCGCTACGGTTGATTATCTGTTTGCCTATGATGCGACGACGGACCTAGTCGCCGATTACCAATATGAACAGGTGACCGATCGTTTATTACTTGACCCAGACAACCAAGCGTTTATGCGCGATAATAACCCTCATGCTTTGGAAGAAATGGGCGAGCGTCTATTAGAGGCAATTCAACGTGGCATGTGGCAGAACGCAGAAGGCCACAGAGAACAAATTCAATCCTTGTTGCTTGACCTAGATCAGCAGCAAGAGCAAGAAGAAAAGAGTCAGTAACCTTGGGCAGAGGCTTGCTGGTAACCTTATGAGCGTACAGTCACTGGAACGCCATCAGAGTCGACAGAAAGAGAGAGACAATGAGCAATACAACACCAGTAAAAAAACAGGGCATTATGATTTGTGGTCACGGTAGCCGTGATAAAGACGCAGAGCGTGAGTTTGGTTTAGTCGCAAAAGGGCTAAAAGAGCGCTTCCCACATTTACCTGTTGAATACGGATTTTTGGAATTTTCCGCACCGAATATTCACATGGGACTCAACAGCTTATTGTCGCAAGGTGTTGAAGAAATTTACGCCGTGCCGGGCATGTTATTCGCTGCGACGCACGCGAAAAACGATATTCCTTCTGTATTGACCACCTATGAAGAAAAGAACGCAGGGCTACACATTACTTACGGCCGTGAACTTGGCTTACAAGACGACATGATAGAAGCCTTTCAAGCGCGCATTTATGAATCGCTTGGGCTCGATCCACAAAATCCACCAGAAAACCTATACGACACATTATTAGTGGTTGTGGGTCGTGGAACGTCTGATACATCCGCTAATGCGGAAGCGGCGAAACTGACGCGCATCGTCAGTGAAAATATGGGCTTTGGTTGGTCGGATACCGTGTATTCAGGCGTCACTTACCCCTCTGTGGGCGTAGGGTTAGAAAACCTAATGAAGTTAGGTTATAAACGCATAGTCGTTGCGCCTTACTTTTTATTCACCGGCCGATTGATCAAACGGATTCAAGGTTATGTGGACAAAGTGGCGCAAACCAATCCAGCCATTGAGTTTATCCAAACGCCTTACCTGAGCGATCACCCAAGAGTCATTGACGCGTTCCAGCATCGAGTCGAAGAGATCATGCAAGGCGAACTGCAAACCGGCGAAGAAACCCTGATGAACTCCTTCAAGCGTCGTCTTGCTGCTGGCGAAGTGGACGTTCATCACCATCACGCCGAGTTTGTTGACCCTCAAGACGACACGCAAGGCTTGTCTGTTTCTGATCATGAACATTCGCATAACCACGGACATTCGCATGACCACAGTCACGACACTCATACCCATGATAAGAATCACGGGCATTCTCACGATTCTCACACTCATGCCCATGATAAGAGTCATAGCCATTCTCATGGTTCCCACTCTCACGATCATAGCCATGGACATTCCCACGGTGTCTACAAACACATTGGCCACCCAATGGGGCCAAGAACCATGATAGGTGAAGGCATTTGTTGTTGTTTTATGGGGCAGTTTACCGACGAGATCTTGGAAGAAGAGAGAGACAAAATCGACGGGGATTGTACTAAAACGGCTTTTGCCCACCGTAAGTAGCGCTGTTTATTCGCTCACTTTAATATAAGACAAAAATGACAGGTTTAGAGTGTCATAGGTTTAGTTATTCAATTAGGGGGCGCACTGGTTGTAGTGTAGGAGTGCAAGCTAGTTTTCTTGGTATGGTCAATTTTTGCTGAACGATAAAACTCAAAACAATGATATACATTAACTGACTCGTTTTTTAAATAGGAAGTAAACAATGGCAGAATACAGCGCTCAAATAGTCTGGCAGCGAGATAGTGAAGAGGCTTTTACAGATCATCGGTACAGTCGAGGGCATAAGTGGATTTTCGATGGCGGCATGACGGTTCCTGCGTCCTCTTCGTCCCACATTGTGCCTTTACCTTACTCTATTGAAGCAAATGTAGACCCTGAAGAGGCGTTTGTTGCGTCATTGTCGAGCTGTCATCTGCTGTTCTTCCTTTCCGTTGCTGCTAAGCGTAAGTTTGTGATTGAGCATTATGAAGATAATGCCGTTGGAAAAATGGAAAAAAACGAAGACGGAAAAGTTGCCATGACAGAGGTAACGCTTAAGCCAGAAGTTATTTTCTCAGGTGAAAATCAACCAAGCAGAGACGTTTTAGAGACAATGCATCATGAATCTCACGAAGCGTGTTTTATTGCTAATTCGGTAAAGACAGAGATAAAGATCGAAATTATATTATAAATTTTGAGTACTAAAGTGCTGTTTAGCATTGTTGAATGGACAAATAAAATAACCCCCAACCGACTATTTCGGTTGGGGGTTATTGTTTTTCTATCGTTTGAAATACAAAGGACTAAAACGAAAGGTTAAAACGTGAAAGGGCGGTCGCCGTTTTCGTCTTTAATGCGAGTCGGTAGACCCATGTCGTTTAGTAAACCTAGGAAAGGTCTTGGATCAAGTTGCTCCACGTTACGCATTTCTTTCGCGTCCCAAGTCCCATTAGCCACTAGAATGGCCGCAGCAACGGGTGGTACACCAGCGGTGTATGAAATACCTTGGCTACCCACTTCGTTGTACGCGTCTTTGTGATCTGCGACGTTGTAGATAAAGACTTCTTTCTCTTTACCGTCTTTAATGCCTTTTACCACATCGCCAATACAGGTTTTGCCTGTGTAATTAGGAGCAAGTGAAGAAGGATCAGGCAGTACTGCTTTAACAACTTTAAGCGGAATGACTTCTAGGCCTTCTGCGGTTTTAACCGGTTGCTCAGACAGTAAACCTAGGCTTTTTAACACCGTAAACACATTGATGTAGTGTTCGCCAAAGCCCATCCAAAAGCGTACGTTTGGCACGTCTAGATTTTGCGAAATAGAGTGAACTTCATCGTGGCCTGTCATATAAGCCGTTTGCTTACCTACGACGGGGAGATCATCTGTTCGGCTGACTTCGAACATTTTGTTTTCTTGCCATTGGCGGTTTTGCCAAGAATAAACACGTCCGGTAAATTCGCGGAAGTTAATCTCTGGGTCAAAGTTGGTAGCGAAGTATTTACCATGGCTACCCGCGTTGATGTCGATAATGTCGATGTCGCTAACACTATCGAAATAATCATTGTATGCAAGAGCGGCATACGCGTTTACCACACCCGGATCAAAACCTACGCCAAGAATAGCGGTCACGCCTTTTTCTTTACATAATTCGCGGCGTTTCCATTCGTAGTTTGCATACCATGGTGGTGTTTCACAAATTTTCGCAGGATCTTCATGGATCGCTGTGTCTAGGTAAGCGGCACCCGTTTCGATACACGCTTCTAATACAGACATGTTGATGAAGGATGAGCCAACGTTGATCACGATTTGTGATTCTGTTTCTTTAATTAATTTCACCGTTGCGGCGACATCAAGGGCGTTTAGAGCGAATGCTTGAATACGGCCCTCTACCTTCATGCTGCCTTTGTCGAGGACACTGGATACAATATCGTCGCATTTCGTAACGCTGCGCGAAGCAATTGCGATATTGCCCAGTGTGTCATTGTGTTGGGCGCATTTGTGGGCTACAACACGAGCCACGCCTCCACCGCCGATGATTAAGACATTTTTTTTCATAGTAACGCGATCTCCAAAATTTTAGTCTAGACAGAATTAAGACAGGTTCTGCTCAAAATCGTTGTAATCAAATTCTCTTACGAGTTCGATGCTGCCGTCCAATTGACGTATCGCAATGGACGGCATTTTTACTCCGTTGAACCAGTTCTTTTTCACCATGGTGTAACCGGCTGCGTCTTCGAAAGACAGGCGGTCACCGACTTGTAGTGTTTGTTTGAATTTAAATTCACCGAAAATATCGCCAGCTAAACAAGACTTACCACAAATCATGTATTCATGTTCACCATCACAAGGCACCATTTTAGCACTTTCACGGTAAATCAGCAGGTCTAGCATGTGAGCTTCAATAGAACTGTCGACAACGGCTAAGTTTTTGCCATTGAATAATGTATCTAATACCGTTACTTCTAACGTTGTACTTTTGGTAATTGATGCTTCGCCTGGTTCTAAATACACTTGGATATCGTACTTTTCAGAGAAAGCTTTTAAGCGTTGGCAGAATTGGTCAATGGGGTAATCTTCCCCTGTAAAGTGAATTCCACCGCCCAAGCTTATCCAGCTTACCTGCTGAATAAGATGACCAAAGCGTTCTTCGATCAAGGTAAGCATTTCATCAAAGCGTTCAAAGTCGTCGTTCTCACAATTGTTGTGGAACATAAAGCCCGAAATATCGCTAATGACAGTTTCGACTTTTGAAGGGTTCCATTCGCCAAGACGACTAAAGGGTCTTGCTGGGTCGGCAATTAAAAACTCAGACGTACTGACTTGTGGATTAACACGTAAACCACGTGTTTTGCCTTCACTAATGTCTTTAAAGCGGCTTAATTGACCAATGGAGTTGAAAATTATTTTGTCTGAATGATCCAATACTTCGCGAATTTCATCGTCGGAATACGCCACACTGTAAGCGTGGGTTTCACCTTTAAACTTAGTGTTACCCAGTTTGACTTCGTATAAGGAAGACGATGTAGTGCCATCCATATATTCTTGCATTAAGTCGAATACAGACCAAGTAGCAAAACATTTAAGGGCCAATAATGACTTGGCTCCGGACTGTTGGCGCACATAAGCGATCTTCTCTAAATTCTTTAGAAGAGCCGCTTTATCAATGAGGTAATACGGTGTCTTGATCATGGCAACCTGCCCAGTAGTCAAAACGCTGTATTCTAGAGCAAAGGTGGGTGTGTTTTCTAGCTTAAAATAGGAATTTTATGAGCCTTTCTGTGTCATTTTGACGACTTTTCCTGTTCCTTCAGCATGCTCGTGCTTTTTATTTGACCTGTATGCTCTTTCAATAGAGTGATTCATTGATGATTTCACTTTTGCGTGGAAGATAATAGGGTAACCTCCTAGCTAATTCTGCTTTATAATCCGCTACAATTGATTTTTGTAGCGTTTTAAGACTCGTGTATTCGCCACTAATATATTTTAAAAGAGTATAAGGAACATCGTAGTATGTTGATTTTAGTTATTGGTTTGGTCGTATTTTTCTGTGTGCATTCCGTTCGTTTGTTTGCCCCTAATTGGCGTGAAACAAGTATGGGGCAGGGTAAGAACGGTGTTATGCGTTGGCATATGCGTTTTGGATTATTAACTTTGCTGGCGACGGCATTCATTGTTATGGGTTACATGCAAATGCGTGTAGAGCCTATTTGGTTGTGGTTTCCCCCTGTGTGGACGCGTCATTTAGCGGGCTTACTTGTACTGGTTGCGCTTTTCTTTGTTGGTTCTGCATTAGTACCGAATACCTCGATGAAACAGAAAATGGGCTACCCATTGTTGATTGGAATAAAAATTTGGGCGTTTGCTCATCTAATCAGTAACGGTACTGTGGCCGATGTGATGATATTCGGAAGTTTCTTAGTGTGGTCGATTGTCAGCTTTGCTGTCTATCGCCGTCGTGATAGAAAAGCGGGTGTTGTGTATGTAACTTCGGACGAGTCCAGTGTTCCATCCAATTTAGCGGCTTTTGTTTTTGCGATGATCTCTTGGTTTACGATCGTTTTTTATCTGCATGAAGCGGTGATCGGTGTGTCACCATTGGTCTAGTATTTGTTTGCAGGAAGAGAAAGATTAAACGAATGACCTTTGAGTCTCATGCTGCGTTTTTAATCACGTCCGCACGGTTAGTTTTGATACTTTTAGGTCTTTCTGTTATCGTCCGCGCCCCTTTTATTAGCGATGATAGGTAAGAAATACATGATTTGTGGATTTGATTATGGAACATCGAATTGTGCATTAGGCATTGTGCAGGACTCGTCTGTGCGTTTGGTCGCTTTAGAAGGTGATCATACTTTTTTACCTTCCACGTTATACGCTTTAGATCGTGATTTAATTACTGAAGCCGTTGGCAGAAACATTCAAGATTTTCAGTCACGACAAACCTTTGCAGAGCTGCGTCAAAATGCCTTAACGCGCGCCAAACGTGCTCGTTACGAAGAAGACATTGCTGATGATGATCAAACCCTATTTTTTGGTCGTGCTGCGTTTGATGAATATTTCCAATGGCCTGAAGAAGGGTATTTTGTAAAATCACCTAAATCCTTTTTAGGTGGTGCTGGACTGCGCGCAGAGCACATCCACTTCTTTGAAGACGTTGTTACTGTGATGATGCAAAACATCAAACAACGTGCGGAAAAAAGTCTAGGTGCGGACATTACACATACTGTGATTGGTCGACCGGTAAACTTTCAAGGTATTGATGCTGAGGTAAGCAATCGTCAAGCGTTAGAGATTCTAACCACCGCGGGCAAGCGAGCGGGTTTTAAAGAAATTGAATTTCTGTATGAACCGATTGCCGCGGGTTTAGATTTTGAAGTGGCCATGACCGAAAATAAAACGGTACTGGTTGTGGATATTGGTGGTGGTACCACTGACTGTGCCATGGTTCGAATGGGGCCTGATTATGTGCGAAAAGAAGACCGACGCAGTGATTTTTTGGCGCATACCGGTGAACGAATTGGTGGTAATGATTTAGACATACAAATTGCGGGCAAACACTTAATGCCGTTGTTTGGAATGAATTCTCTGCTAAAAACTGGTTTGCCAATGCCAACGCAAATGTATTGGAATGCCATTACAACCAACGATGTATCGGCCATCGCGACCTTTAATAGCATGGAAACAAAAAATCAAATACATCAAATGCGATTGGATGCGTCAGAACCTAAATTAATCGAGCGTTTCCTGCGGATGCGAGAAGAAAAGCACAACTACCATATTGTGCGCAGTGCAGAAGAAGCCAAAATTGCCTTATCTGACTCTCAGAGCTACCTTGCTTCATTGGATTATATTGAAGCTGCGCTAGAGGCTACGATTACTCGTGACGAGTTGGCTAAATCAATTACCTCACCACTCGAAAAAATGTTGAACTTGATGTCTGCCGCGATAGAGCAAGCTGGTGAAAAACCTGATTTGATTTATATGACTGGTGGTTCGGCCAAGTCTCCTGTTATTCGTGATGCGATTCAACAACGTATTGGGGATATTCCTGTATTGGATGGAGATCACTTTGGCAGTGTGGCGGCAGGTTTAACGGTGTGGTCTGAACGTATTTTCAAATAAAGTTTTAAACAAAAGCCTATATAAAAAACATCACTACATAAAAAAGCGAGCGACTAGGGTCACTCGCTTTTTTTGATTGTTATACGCTGGTATTTATTGCAGCAGAGTGTTTTTATTTGCATGAAAAACGTTCTTCTCCCAGCTCTTATTTTTCTCGCTTTGGTTGCTTAAGTTCGCTTTAAACCGTACGCTTCCACTTTCTGATAATGTGTTATTAACGGCGCTTATCAGTTCTTGTGAAGGTGCCAGTTTTACTGGTGAAACGGGAAACAGGTGCGTGTTAAGCAAACCCTGTACTGCCCCCGCAACGGTAAATAAGTGGTGTGTTCTTCTACTTACTCCCACTGTCCTTTTTTGGATGGGAAGGGATGAGGCTTTTAGAAAAATGCAGTGTTGCCAAACGCTTATGAGTCCGGAGACCGGCCTTCATTGATTAGGATTTTTTGCTTAGTACATCGTGCTAAGTGAGGGTCTGTTAATTTGAATCATACGGGTGAGTATGACGCATATTTTGGAGGCACATCGTGCATATTGAACCAGGCGTTGTTGACGGCGCAAAAATTGTTTTGAGTTACGCTACGGCGTTAGCTGCTTTTGGATTTTCTGCAAAAGCGTCTATCGACATGATTAAAAAAAATGGACTGTTGTCTTTAATCGGACGCAGCGCATTAACCACCGTATTCGTCTTTATTTTCTTTCAAGTGATGCCACACCACGCGGTAGGGGTATCTGAAGTTCACTTTATCCTTGGCTCGACATTATTTCTTATGTTTGGTCCTGCAGCGGCGTCGATCGGTTTGTTATCAGGATTATTGGTGCAAGGTCTATTTTTTGCCCTGATCGACCTTCCACAATATGGCATGAACGTCACAACCTTATTATTGCCTCTGTTTGCTATGTCTGTCGTCGCGCGTCGTATCATTTCGGACAATACGGCTTACGTGGATATTTCTTATAAACAGGCATTAAAACTGTCTTTAACGTATCAAGGTGGCATCGTTGTTTGGGTCGCGTTTTGGGCGTTTTACGGACAAGGTTTTGGTGCTGAAAATATGGCGTCGGTAGCGACGTTTGGCCTTGCTTATATGAGTGTTGTGTTGCTTGAGCCTGTGTTAGATCTTGCTGTACTTGCAGGCGCAAAAAGCTTGAATCGCGTTAAAAATTCTTCATTATTTGAAGCGCGCTTGTTCCATTAAACGAAATGTCTTGATCAAGCACGACTAAATACAATGCCCACGTTTTTTACTAGAAATAGAGAAAGAGCGTGGGCATTTTTTATATTACCGTCATGCCATCTTTCGCAATGAGCATATTGTCAGGCAAACTGTCCCCATGCTCCATTAACCAGCAATCTAAGCGATGGCTGATGTGTGTGAGCATCATGATTTTCGGCTGCAGGGTGTGATAGGCCAAGAGAGCAAGATTGATGTCGTTATGATTTCTAGGCGCCGTTGGCGTTGGTGGTTCTGAGCAATCGAGTATCAGGTAATCCAGCGTTTTGTTGGCTAAGAATGCCTGTGTTGTTTCAGGTAAACCGACGGTGTCAGTGAGATACGCTAGGGTAAAATCGTTCTTTTCAATGACATAGCCTAAGGTGATTTTAGAATGCAGTAATGGCAAAGGCGTAATCGAAAAATCATCAAATTGCATGGTTTCGAATGGTATAAACGCCGGCTGAAAATCGAGCACGCCAGCGTGTTTATAAAGGTCGTCTGTGCCTTTTTGATCGTCCGGTCGAAACACCGGAATTTTCTCTGGTCGTTCAGACCAACGCAAATGAAACAAACCTTGAACGTGATCCATGTGAAAGTGAGTCAGGACAATTCGTTGAATCTCATCAAATTCGTATCGTTCCGCCAGGTTAGGAACGCCCGCGTCAATCAGAGTCACGCCAAGCTCGGTGCGAATTTCAAGACTGCAAGGTCCTCGGCGAAACGTGTCATCTTGCTTTGCTCGTTCACATGCCGCGCAATCACAGCCCCAAACCGGAACCTGACCCGCGTTACCTGAGCCAAGAATTCGAATATTCAACATGATTTTTTCTCTTTCATTCGTCATTCAGTCACTTTTTTATGAACTGGTAGACAGTGAATTAAGGTAACTAATAAGTTGCAGAACAGCGTCATCAATATTGGTGTTATTGTTTATGACATGGCACTGATCAAGCGGTCCTTTTGCTTTGGAAGAGGCGAATTGCTGCTGCGTTCGAGTCAGTCGCGCCTCGATATCCGGTAGCGATTCACGGCCTCGGTTTATTAATCGTTGGCGCAGTATGTCTGTTTCCACCTTGATCAATACAGGCACTAAATCTTTGCCATAAATCGTCATGGCGGTGGGCAAGTATTCTCTTGACCCATTGACGATGACGTTCTGACCTTTTGCTAGCCAAAGGTCGATTTCCTTGCCAATGCCGTAGCGCAATCCATTGGCTTGCCAATCTAAAGAAAAGCAACCCAGTTGTTGGCGTCGTTGGAATTCCGCTTCGCTCAATTCTATGTGATTTTCGTTACCAGATTGCCAATCGCGACAAATGTAGCGATTGGTAATCATTAGGTTGGGCAACGAGGTTAACGCTTCCGTATTTAGCCATTGGCGTACGCCGGCTAAAACAGAGTCTTTGCCGCTACCTGAAGCACCGATGAGATAAATGACCTTGCTCATAGTTGTTCCGTTAACCCTTAATGACGTTGTTCTTTTTCACTTTATTTACCAGTGCTTAAAAAGCCCGTTGACCGTTTTTCCATACATGTTCGATGTGGACATGATCGCCTTTTAAGGTACTCCAAATTAAGTCGGCTTTTTGGCCGACTGCAATTTGACCTCTGTCGTTTAAACCCGCGGCTTTTGCGGGGTTTAGGCTGACCAAATTCATGGCTTTAGGCACATCGTAATCATTGCTTTCTAATTGAGCGATTTTAAACGCGGATTCTAATAGGCTCGCAGGGTAATAATCACTGGATAAAATGTCTAATACGCCCGCGCTTGCCAGTTCATGAGCCGCAATGTTGCCAGAGTGAGAGCCACCACGAACCACATTTGGCGCGCCCATCAAAACACTCATTCCTTTGCTGTGAGCGGCTTTTGCTGCCTCTGCCGTGGTCGGAAATTCTGCAATCACCATGTTGAAATGATCAGATTCTTCCACGTGCTCTAAAGTGGCGTCGTCATGGCTGGCAAGAGGAATATTTAATTCGTGACAGGTTGCACAAATACTTTCTCTAAACGTCGCACTGTAACGTTGGCTAGCATTAACTTGACGGGTAATAAACGCGTCCATTTCGTCATCCGATAGCTTATATTTACCTTGGTAATATTCGCGGTATTTTTCCATTTTAGCGAATTGACGCTGTCCGGGAGAATGATCCATGACAGACACAAGTTGTACGGGGGTTTGTTTCAATAGCGCTTGAAAATTGTTTAATGTGTCTTTATGGCTGACTTCACAGCGTAAATGTAAAAAGTGATCGGCGCGGGTTAAACCACGCTCACGGGATTCATTAAGCGCATCGACCATGCGGCTTAGATTGTTTAATCGTTCGCTGCCTTCGATCACATCGCCCACTGAAACCGCATCGAATACCGAGGTGATTCCTGCGCTGACCATTTGCGCATCATGGACTTTAAACGCTTGAATCGCAGGCCAACTTACTCCTGGTCTCGGTGTGAAATGTTTCTCCATGTTGTCTGTGTGCAATTCGACCATACCCGCGGTTAGGTAACCATTGTGGCAATCAATGGCGCCAGGCAAAGACACGTTGCCGTGGTCAATGTGTGTGATAACGCCCTCGTTAATCATTACCGTACCTTTAATGACTTCATTGGCTAAGACAATTTGTGCATTGGTTAAAATCATGACTACTTCTCCAAAATTAGTGGTTTAGGGCGACTGGCTGGTCGTTGGTCTGAGTGGTATGAAGGCGGTTTTCGTTCACGGAAAATACATGGTCAGCGACGGCATTACGCACTTGGCTATCATGGAAAATACCGACCACGGCGATATTTTTAGCCAGTGCATTTTTGATCAATTGCACGACCACTTCTGAATTTTTTTGATCCAAAGACGCAGTCGGTTCATCCAATAATAAAATGGGATAATCTTGAATAAAGCCACGAGCGATGTTAACTCGCTGTTGTTCGCCCCCCGAAAAGGTACTCGGTGCTAACGACCATAAACGCTCTGGAATATTAAGCTGTTGCAACAAAAGCGTTGCTCTCGCTTCGGCTTCGTCGTCGGCCACGCCACGTTCTTTCAGTGGTTGCTTGACCACATCGAGTGTGGAAACCCTAGGAATGACTCTTAAAAATTGGCTGACGTAACCAATGGTGTGGCGTCTTACGTCTAATAGTTCATGGCTAGTCGCCGTGGCTAAATCCAGCATGTCGCCTTGATGACGAACATGAATGGCTCCTGAACTGGGTAAGTAGTTAGCGTATAAAGTACGCAGAAGGGTGCTTTTTCCTGAGCCACTTTCGCCATGTAATACGGTGCATTGTCCCGCAGAAATCTGCAGATCGACGTTGTTTAAAATGGGCAGCTGTATGCCGCCCTGATTGTGCAGGGTGAAGGTTTTACTGAGCTGTTCCACTTGAATCATCGTGGTTGTGCTGGTGTTACTCATGTTGGCACTTGTCATCGCTAAATAGCCTTATAAAAATGGATTAAAGGTTTGGATAAAGGCGCTATTGGTTAAGGGGTCAGCACCGATGACACTAATAGCTGGGTGTAGGCGTGTTGTGGGTCGTCGAGCACTTGGTCGGTTAAACCTGTTTCGACGATTCTTCCGTGACGCATGACAATTAGGCGCTGAGCCAACAGCCGAGCGACGGCAAGATCATGAGTGACGATCACCACGGCAAGGTTCATTTCGGTTACCAAGGTGCGCAGTAAATCCAATAAGCGTGCTTGAACCGATACGTCAAGTCCGCCGGTGGGTTCGTCCATAAAGACAACTCTTGGGTGAGTCACCAGATTGCGGGCAATCTGTAGGCGTTGCTGCATACCGCCAGAATAGGTAGACGGTTTATCATCGATACGGCTGACATCCAGTTCCACATCTTCCATCCACTGCAAGCCTTTATCGCGAATCTTGCCGTAATGACGTTCGCCAACGGCCATTAAACGCTCGCCGATATTGGCGCCAGCCGAAACTCCCATGCGTAAACCATCACGAGCGTGTTGGTGCACCACACCCCATTCGGTTCTCAACAAATAACGGCGTTCTGTTTCTGAAAGCTGATAAAGATTAAGCCAGTTATTGTCACGATTAAGATAAAGAATCTCCCCTGCATTTGGCGCAAGACGAGCCGATAAACTGGTCAACAAGGTAGATTTTCCTGAACCCGATTCCCCGACAATACCTAAGACTTCTCCGGGATACAGATCAAAACTGATGTCTTCGCAGCCTTTGCCCGGTGCGTATAACTTAGTCAGTTTGTTCACTTTTAGAAGTGGTTCGTTCATCATTGCTTCATTGGCGGTTGATTTATTTGGTATTGGTTTAGTCGGCATGAGAGTGTCAGTCATGATTTTTCTCTCCAGTTTGTGTGGCGTGCGCTTCGTTCTTATCGACCTGCTGTCGGCAGTAATCGGTGTCCGAGCATAAGTAGCTGCGGGAGCCTTGATCATCAATAATGACTTCGTCTAAGAAGCTACTCTGAGAACCACAAATGGCGCAGCTTTCTTCCCAAGTTTGAATCTCAAAAGGGTGATCTTCAAAATCCAAACTTTCGACGTTGGTGTAAGGTGGAACCGCGTAGATACGTTTTTCTCGTCCCGCACCAAACAGCTGTAATGCCGGCATTTGATGCATTTTTGGGTTATCGAATTTGGGTATAGGCGACGGATCCATAATGTATCTGTCGTTCACTCGCACAGGATAAGCGTATGTGGTGGCGATATGACCGAAATGGGCGATGTCTTCATAGAGTTTTACGTGCATCACACCGTAGTCTTCTAACGCGTGCATTTTGCGTGTTTCCACTTCGCTCGGTTCGATAAAGCGCAGTGGTTCTGGAATCGGTACTTGATAAATCAAAATCTGATCGGCACTTAATGGTGTTTCAGGAATACGGTGACGGGTTTGAATTAAACTGGCGTCTACGGTTTTTTCGGTGGTTTCTACCCCCGTAAGTTCTTTAAAAAAGGCTCGAATACTGACGGCGTTGGTGGTGTCATCTGCGCCCTGATCGATTACTTTTAGAATGTCACTTTCACCAATTACCGCGGCGGTAAGCTGAATGCCGCCGGTTCCCCAGCCATAAGGCATGGGCATTTCACGCCCACCAAAAGGGACTTGGTAACCGGGAATCGCCACGGCTTTAAGTAACGCACGGCGAATCATGCGTTTGGTTTGCTCGTCAAGATAAGCGAAGTTGTAGCCGTCTTTTATGGGGTCAAGCGTGACGTCATTAATGACAGGATTGACGCTGTTTGTGGAAGATAGGCTCATGCTTGTTCTCCTTTTTCGGTATTGGCTGTTTCTTTGTTTGCCTGTTCTTTTCGTAAGCGACGCAACAGCTCCAACTCAGATTGAAAATCCACGTAGTGGGGGAGTTTTAGATGGGAAACAAACCCCGACGCTTCTACGTTGTCACAATGAGATAAGATAAATTCTTCTTGTTGAGCAGGGGACACGCGTTCTTCGTCGTACTTTTCTGCCTGTAGCGCGCGGTCAATTAATGCCATAGACAGGGTTTTTCGTTCATTTTGACCAAACGCCAGTCCATAACCTCGAGTGAATTTAATGTCATCGTCTTCTAGCTTGCTAAAACCGTTGATCATTTCGCATTCGGTCACTTGAATGCTGCCAATATCGACACTGAAGCCGAGTTCATCTGGGGTGATAAAGACGTCTACTTCGCCTGTTCGAATCTCTCCTGCAAACGGGTGATTACGGCCGTAACCGCGCTGAGTGGAATAACCCAGTGCGAGTAAAAAACCTTCGTCGCCACGCACAAGAGATTGCAAACGCGCACTGCGATCACAAGGGTAAGACGGTGGATCTTGCGTTATATCGGCAGGCGCAATGTTTTCATCCACTTCTTCTACGATAAGCTTTTCCCGTTCGAGCATTTGCAAGACACGAGTCATGGCTTCAGGTTCATCTTCAGTATTGGTCGGCGTGATATTGTCTAACTCTGCAGGCGTTCTACCATCGGCTAATAAGGTGAAATCCAGCAGTCGATGGGTGTAGTCGAAGGTCGATCCCAAAAGTTGGCCGCCAGGTAAATCTTTAAACGTCGCCGAGATTCGACGCTCTATGTGCATCTGTGTGGTCTCAATCGCTTCACTGCGATAAAAACGACTCAGCGTGGTGCGATAAGCGCGTAATAAGAAGATGGCTTCGACCAAATCCCCAGCAGATTGTTTGATGGCTAATGCCGCCAGTTGAGGATCATAAATAGACCCTTCGGTCATTACCCGAGCGACAGCCAGAGGGAGCTGTTCACTGATTTGTGCCACGGACATTTCAGGAATTTGCACATCACCGCGGCGATTTTTATCGAGCAATTTGTGCGCGTTGTTGATGGCGGTTTCTCCGCCTTTTACGGCCACGTACATTTAAAGCACCTCCACTTGAGTGGTTCGGGGTAGGCAAACGAGTTGGTTTTGGTCGATAAAGATAAAATCTAAACCAAGTGGGAAAGACCCGTTGCGTTCGCCTGTTTGATTCGATAAATAGTCCAGCAGTGTCGGTGAAAGGTCACTGATGGAAACCAGTTGCGCCGTCTCGATGCCGGGCCCAGTGAGACGCAAATTAACGCCTTCGCCAAGATCATCTTTCACACTCTGCACTTGAACGATGACGGTGCAGCCCGTTTCTGGATACTCGTCTGTTCCTTGAAAAAAGACATGAGGGAATCGCTCAACAGAATCGATTTCAGCTGGACCCATTAAGGCAAAGAGCGCTTGTTGGCTGTCTTCAACGATGGGCACTCCAGTATGAAAATGCAGATTATGTTTGATGTTTGATGTCGTAAAATGCGGCGACAACCACAGCGGTGTTTGTTGATCCATCATGGCTTGGCACACGGCAAAAGTGCTGGCATGAAGGGAGTCAATGGACTCTGGCGAATCGACGCAAACCAGTGTGCCGGGTTCACTCATTGCTTTGAGCAATTGACGAAATACCCGCTGACTGTCGTGTGTAGGTTTTTGAAAACCTTTGATTAAGGTGAGTGCTGTCATGATTAATCTTCCCCTCGAACTAGGGTAAAAAAGTTCACTTTGGTTTGCGCCACATTGTTGGCTTTTTGAGCCTGCTGTGTGGCTAAGGTGTGAGCCAAAGGCTGAATGATGTTTTCCATTAGGCTATGTTGATGGGTTGGGTCTTGCAGCATGGCGTCGAGTTGCGCCGCGCGAAGAGCGTGGTTCTTATCACGCCCTGCAATGTAGCTGTGGCCGTAATGGCCTTTCGCGGATTGTACGACACAACGAGTGATGGTCATGTCGCCCACATTAAACTGAGACCCCGTTCCGCCCATGCGACCGCGAATTTGGGTCAGCCCTACTTCGGCGGGGCGGATGTTTTCAAAGTCTTGTTGATCCATATAAACATTGGATAGCTTAATCAAGCTGTCTGAATTTGATTTTGCCATTACTGACATCCAGTGTTGTCTGGTTTTTTGTGTATCAGACATAGGTTTACTAATCATGGTGTTAAGGCTCCACGCTGTATTCAAAAATATCGCTACGGCTGACACTGATGGAGTATTCCATCAGTGTGTCGCTTTCGATTAAGTAATATTGGGAATGAATTTCCATCACTGGAATACCACGGCCAATTTGCAGTTGTTGGCATTCGTCAAAGGTTGGCATACGGGCTTTGAGTCGAGTCTTTCCTCGGGTTGCTTGGAATTGGTAATGTTCTTGCAAAAAATGGTGTAGTGAATCGGACTGATAGCCACGCATTACCTGTTTGGTCACACCAAAGAGGTGGTGCTTGATCAAGGTTGTCGCTTGTTCGTTAATAGAGCGACAGGTTTTGATCACTACTGCCTTTTGGTCATTGGGTAACCTGAGGCGTTGCGTAAGCTCATAGGGCAGCGTTTCTTCACAGCAGCCGAGCACTTGGGTTTCTAATGTCATGCCAGATTTTGATAGGTTGTAGGTAAAACAGGATTGATTATCGAGAGAGTAATCAATTGCCGGCTGTGTGACTTGATTGCCCAGTCCTTGAAAACGCTTGATCAAACCATCTTGCACCAATTCATCGATAGCGCGACGCACCGTATGACGATTTACTTGAAAACGACTTGCCAGCTTTTGCTCTGCAGGCAAGAGATCTCCAGATTCGTATTGCTGGTGGATTTCGTTTTTTAGTTGCTGGGCAATTTTTAGATAAATGGCCATCGTCTTCTCGTGTTTATTTTTAAAAAGAGCCTTATGTAAAAAGACACTTGGTAACTATTTGTCGTATTGATTGCTTGTCTAGACAAATTTTCTGGGCAAAAAAAATCAGATAAACGCTTTGCGCAAACGCTGCGAAATCAAATCAATAATGACCACACAAATAATGATGACGATCATTACGGCGCACGTTTGTTGAAAGCTGAAACCGCGAATACTTTCCCAAAGAATCACACCAATCCCGCCAGCTCCAACCATGCCGACAACGGTGGCTGAACGTACATTGGCTTCAAATCGATACAGGGAATAGGAAATCCATAGCGGCAGAACCTGTGGAATGACACCATAAAGAATCTCTTCTAGTTTATTGGCGCCTGTGGCTCTAACTGCTTCTGCAGGGCGTGGATCGATCGCTTCAACGGCTTCTGAAAATAGCTTGGCTAGAACGCCGGTAGTATGAATAAACAACGCCATTACCCCCGCGAAAGGGCCTAACCCGACAGCAACAACAAACAGCATGGCAAACACCATTTCGTTGATGGCACGAGACGCATCCATCAGACGGCGCACGGGTTGATAAAGCCAAGCCGGTGCCATGTTTTCAGCACTCATCAAACCAAAAGGGATGGCGAAAATAATCGCTAGCACCGTTCCCCAAAGAGCGATGTGCAAGGTGATGATCATTTCATCCAGATAATAGGAAAGATCACGAAAATCGGGCGGGAAAAAATCGCCGGCAAATTCCAACATATTGCCGCTGTCTTTGATCAAAACAAGCGGATTCATTTCTGCCGCATTCCAACCCCAACTTAACAGCATAAAAAGCACTGCCCAGCCGATTGCTGATAGCCAATTAAAAGGTTTTTTGATGAGTTGATTGACTGCTATATCGCTCATGTTGCTTCTCAATTCTTATTTGTCATTGAAAGATAAGTGACGATAAAGGCGTGATGTTTATGGTATTTACCGCGCCTTTATCGTTTATCTGTCCTGTATTGCTAAACCGATTTAGTTACATGAACCTTAGTTCGTTTTTGCGGCCGCAATAGCGTCCATAGAACGGTTTAATTCTGCTAATTTGTCATCAATTTCTTGGATTTTTTCCGCTTTTTCTTTGGCTGCCATTTTCGAATCGCCGCTCAATGTAAGGCGTTCTTTAAACAACACTAGCTGACGGATTGGCAATAATTGGTCATCGTTAGACGCTTTGAATGGTGCCCACTGTAGGGCTTCTAATATTTCAAGTTCTTCAGAATCATTGGTTTTCCCGTAGCTCAACATAAAGTCGTAAACTTTACCTTTGATGCTCTCAGGTAGATTTTTACGCCAAACGATAGGATCGGCAGGAATCAAAGGTGACTTCCAGATGACTTTAACTTTGTCGTATTTATCAGGGTGTGTTGACTTGATACGAGCCACGTTTTCAGTATTGTTTGTTGCAACATCAACTTGCCCAGACGCGACCGCAAGGAAGTTACTTTCGTGTCCTGCGTTGGTCGTACGTTTAAATATTTTCTTTGCATCAACATTATTTTTGGCAAATACATAGTAACTAGGTACTAGGAAGCCAGACGTAGAGTTAGGATCACCATTACCAAAGGTTAGTTCTTTACTGTGTTCAAGCATGTCTTCAACAGTATTGATTTTGGTGTTGTTTTTGTTGACCAATAACAAACTCCAATAACCTGGGTTGCCTGAAACGTCTACCGTTTGTGCAAATATTTGTGCACCAGAACGGTCAACTGCTTCTAGCGCTGATTTGTTGCCTAACCAAGCGATATCGACTTTATCAAAACGCATTGCTTGGATAATGCCAGCGTAGTCCGAAGCAAAAAAAGGTTTTACTTCCATGCCCATTTTCTTAGACATATCGTCTAAAAATGGCACCCAGACTGTTTTTAAATTTTGTGAAGACTCGGTAGATATGATGCCGAAGTTCAGTGTTTTCATGTCTTCTGCTTGTACTGTCACGGGAGCCGACAGTAATGCAAAAAATGCCGTCGCTGACATTACTTTGGCGATAAACCTTTTTAATTTCATAACGTAAACTCCAATAATTAATTGATCAATGAGTGGTGCGTTGCACGGTTTATTTCTGTGGTAATTCGTCTGTTTTTAGGGCGTGATATTCCATTTAAGATGGCTTGAGAGGAATCGTTAACAGGCGATTCTTCTTGTTGAGAGCCATAAAGTGAGGCAAGGTTTTCTTCATTCAGATGATGAATGAGGTTATCGAAAAACACCTCTCCATCTTGTAGCGCCACGGCGCGTTCACAGTACTTTTGTGCGTAATCCACTTGATGAAGCGTTACCACAACCGTGATGCCATCTTTTTCGTTGATGTCTTTTAAGGTTTGCATGACCAAACGAGAGGATTCAGGGTCAAGGGAGGCAATGGGTTCGTCAGCCAAAATCACCTTGGCTTTTTGCATTAGAGCGCGGGCGATGGCCACTCGTTGTTGCTGACCACCAGAAAGTTCCGAAGCACGTTTTAAGGCGACGTTTTTTAATCCCACTCTTTCTAGCGCTTCAAGCGCCATGTGTTTTTCTTCAGCGGTAAACCAACCCAGTAAACTGCGGTAGGTCGGAATGCGGCTGAGTCCACCGATCATCACATTGGTTAATACGCTTAAACGACTTACCAAATTAAATTGCTGAAACACATTGCCTATCTGCGACCGAGAAGTACGAACGTGTCTGTCTAGCTTGCCGCGTTGTTGAATGGTATTGCCTAGCACCTTAATGCAGGAATCGCTGTGTTTATCGGCGAGAGTTAAGCCTGAAATGTGTCGCATAAGCGTAGACTTTCCAGAACCTGAAGGGCCAATAAGAGCCACCATTTCGCCTTGTTTAATTGATAAATCCACATGCTTTAATGCACAGACTTCTTTGGTGAAGTGTTTTTTTACACCAGTGATTTCTATAATGCTCATTGGATGTCGACCTCTTTAATTGATGAACGCAAAAGCGTTTCTGATGAGGCGATACTAGGTAGGTTTTGTGACAGTTTGGTTATCTAGATAAGTCTAAAAAATGACCAATTTATGACAGTTTGGTATTTTGAAAATGAAACCGAGCATGGGATTAGTAACTTGTCTAGCTAAGTCACTAAAAGCAAACGCCAGTAGGGCGAGCGCTTTAGAATTCTTAAGTGCTCGCCTGTCTAGTCGCAATGAACGGGATGAAAAACGCAGGAATAAGCGCATGAGGTAAATAAAAAAAGTGAGAAAATATTGAATCGTGTGGTGTTATTTGTTTATTACGCAGGAAGGCAGGTTGATATGGATCATATCGTGGTGTGGAACGTTTACGCTTTTAATGGCAATGCCCACGCTTTTTAATTGTGATTAGATACAGCACGTGGGCATTTTTATGTTTACTGGTTATCGCGCCCATGTTCACTAACAAAGTCGAGAAAAGCCCGGTTAGCTTTAGAAAGGTAACTGTCTTTTCGCCATGCGATGCCAAGGTCTAACCAAATTGGTGGAAGACGCCTGCGGCTTTTCTACTCTACCACACGTAATTCAAACCTTATTACACACAAAGTAGGCCGGAAAAGCGCAGCGCCTTTCGGCATGACCATCTTTCAGCGCCTTCCGGCCTAGGTTGCCGATTTATTGCGATGTTAGGGCCAGTTCCTTGATGGATATTTCGCGCATTTTAAATTTTTGTATTTTGCCTGTGACTGTCATCGGAAATTCATCGACAAATTTAAAATAACGGGGAATTTTGAAGTGGGCTATTTGGCCTTTGCAGTAGGCTTGTAAGTCCGCTTCGCTGACTGGGGTTGCATGGGCGTGAAACTTGACCCAAGCAATCAATTCTTCGCCGAATTTTTCATCGGGAATACCGGTGACTTGGACATCGGCAATGGCGGGATGGCTGTATAAAAACTCTTCGATTTCTTTCGGGTAAATATTTTCCCCGCCGCGAATGACCATGTCTTTAATACGGCCGACAATTTGCAAATAACCTTGTTCATCCATGATGGCTAGATCGCCCGTGTGCATCCAACCGGCAGGGTCAATGGCTTTGGCGGTGGCGTCGGCATCGTTCCAGTATTGCAGCATGACGCTGTAACCGCGGGTGCAGAGTTCGCCAATTTCGCCCCGTGGGAGAATGTGTCCGGTGTTGGTATCAATCACTTTGGATTCAATATGGGGTTGGGTTTTACCCACTGTGGTGACGCGCTTTTCTAACGGGTCATCACGGCCTGTTTGGCTGGAAACTGGGCTGGTTTCTGTCATGCCATAGGCGATTTGTACTTCTTTCATATGCATCTTGCTGATGACCTGTTTCATCACTTCGGTGGGACATAAAGAGCCCGCCATTATGCCAGTGCGCAAGGAAGACAGATCCATCTTGTCAAAATCTGGGTGCGCCAGTTGGGCAATAAACATGGTCGGTACGCCATAGAGGGCGGTGGCGCGTTCTTGATGTACCGCTTGCAGAACCGCGCCTGCATCAAAGCTTTCTGCGGGGTAAATCATGGTGGCCCCATGGGTAATGCAACCAAGGTTGCCCATCACCATGCCAAAGCAATGATACAGAGGCACAGGCATTACCAAGCGATCTTGGTCGGTAAAATTCATGCTTTGGGCGACGAAATAACCATTGTTAAGAATATTGTGATGGGACAGGGTAGCGCCTTTCGGAAAGCCGGTTGTGCCTGAGGTGTATTGGATATTTATGGCATCATCAAACTGCAAGCTGGCTTGTATTTGCGTCAGTGTGTGTTGCGGAATTTCCTCGGCCATTTGCATAAAATCGGCCCAGCGCCACATGCCAGCATGTGATTGTGCATCTAGGTTGATCACACCTTTTAACAGGGGCAACTTGCTGGCGTTGAGTTCACCCACAGGGCAATGGGCCAGTTCAGGGGCGAGTTCATACAGCATGGCGCGATAATCCGATGTTTTGAAACTATCGGCCGTGACTAGGTAGCGGGCTTGGGAATGGTTTAATGCATAGTCCAATTCATGGGCGCGATACGCCGGATTGATGTTAACCAGAATGGCCCCCATTTTGGCGGTTGCTAATTGGGTCAAGGTCCACTCATAGCGATTCGGCGACCAGATAGCGACACGATCCCCCCGTTGCACCCCAATAGCCAATAAGGCACGGGCGCATAAATTTACCTCTTGTTGTAACTCCTTGTAAGTCCAACGGATGTTTTGGTGTAACACCACCAAAGCTTCGTTATCGGCAAAACGGGCAACGGTATTATCAAAGGCCGTGCCTATGGTTTCCCCTAATAACGGCTGGGCGGCGGTACCGCTGCTGTAGCTTGAAAGTGTCGTCATAGTGCTGGCTCCATTATTATTGTTGATTGCGAGAGGCAGTGCAGAGTCGGTTGTACAAAAAAGGTCTGGCTAACGGTGTTGGCTGTGATAGGCCTCGTTGGGGCGCATATCAACGGCCGAGGCAATGCGATTGGTCATATTGTAAAAACCAATCAAATTGCAGATGTCCCAGATAGCCGTGTCACTAAAGCCCGCTTGCCTAAGTGGTGCCGCATCGGCTGGGGTCACCAGCGCAGGGGTGCGGGTCAATAAAGAGGCGTAATCCAGCATGGCTCTATGGCGAGCGGATAAGGTGGCGCTGCGATAGTTCATCATCAGTTGTTCGCCCAATACTGGGTCTTGGCTGTACTCTCGCACGGCGGCACCATGGGCGGTCAGGCAGTAAAAACAGTGGTTTTCGGCTGACACCACGACGGCGATCATTTCGCGTTCTAGTGGTGTCAGTTCGGACTCACCTAGCATCAGCTCATTGTAAAAACGGCTAAATACCTCTAGCTGAGCCACATTGTGACTGTAGGCCGTCAACACATTGGGGATCATGCCTAGCTTTTGTTGGCACTTTTCAAAATAGCGGCGGTTTTCGTCTGGTAAATCCGCCACGGCGGGCGTGGCCAGATCAAGGGCCGTGACTGGGCGGGTAGAGTGAGTGGTAGGGCTAGTTGAAGTATTCGTTGTAGGGCTAGTTTTCATGCTTAATTCCTTTGGCAAGCGCCACTTTAGAACCATTTTGACGTTGCATCTGTTGGCTGATCCAGAAGCCAGTGTTGATCATGGCTTGCAAATCTACCCCAGTGGCGATGTCTAAACCTTGTAATAAATACAGCACGTCCTCGGTGGCGACATTGCCTGAAGCACCCGCCGCATAGGGACAGCCGCCAAGACCCGCGACCGATGAATCGATAATCGCCACGCCTTCTTCTAACACCGCATACAGGTTGGCAATGGCCTGCCCATAAGTATCGTGAAAATGCACGGCGATCTGTTCCAGTGGCACATATTGACGGACCGCCTCCAGCATACGTTTGGCTTGCAAGGGCGTGCCCACGCCAATAGTGTCCCCAAGGGAAATTTCGTAGCAGCCCATCGCCAATAATTGGCGGGCCACTTGGGCGACTTGAGCAGGGCTAACGTCCCCTTGGTAAGGGCAACCCATCACGGTCGATACATAACCGCGCACTCGCACCCCTTGAGCATGGGCCGCTTCGATAACCGGTTCAAAGCGCGCCAGACTTTCGGCAATCGAGCAGTTAATGTTCTTTTGGCTAAAGGCTTCGGAGGCGGCGCCGAACACCGCCACTTCCCCCACATTGGCCGCAAGTGCGGCGGTCAAGCCTTGCAGGTTGGGGGTTAGCGCGGCGTAAGTCACCCCTTTCGCCCGTTGAATACCGGCCATTACGGCGGCGCCATCGCGCATTTGTGGTACCCATTTAGGAGACACAAAACTGGCGGCCTCGATATGGGTTAAACCGGTCGCGCTGAGGCGGTCGATTAAGGTAATTTTGACCTCGGTGGGTACAAATCCGCTGGTGGCATTTTGCAAACCATCTCGAGGCCCCATTTCGACTATGCGTACCTGAGGGGGCAAACTCATAGGCTGACAGCCTCTTGTTCCGTGGCGCTAATGGCCAATAGTTCGGCTCCGTCTGCCACCAGTTCACCTTCGTTGAAATAGATGGCCTCTACCACACCGTCAAAAGGCGCTTTAATGGCGTGTTCCATTTTCATTGCTTCCATGATGACCAAGGTTTGCCCTGCTTGCACTGCATCCCCCTGGGCGACCATGACGGCTACCACGGCGCCATTCATCGGCGCGGTAAGGCCACCAGTGGCGCTATGATCTTGCTGGCCAAATTGTTCTTGATAATGCTGGCAGGCATAGCTTTCACCTTGGTAAAACAGGGTTAATTGTCTGTCATTCAAAGCGCCGTGTAGGCGGATGCTATGGCCGTCAAGCGTGGCATGCAGGCAATCACCGATCAGTTCGGCATGCAGCTGATAGACCTGTTCACCAATGTGGATGTCATCATGCTGCGGCTGATGCACTATGGTTAGTTGGTGCAACTGCTCGCCCAACATCAATGGTAAGGTTCTGCGATAAGCGGTATTGAGGCGCCAATTGTTTTGCTGAGCAAACGGCGATAGCTGGGTCGAAGCGTGATGGGCAACGGCTTGTGCCTGTAAGAAGAAGCCAGCGGACAACACCAATACCTGTGCTTGTGACAGTTTTGAGGGTGGTGACAAGAGCGCTTGATGCTGTTCAATAAAGCCTGTGTCCAGCTCGGCTTGGCGGAACGGTTGGCTATCCACCAGAGCGTGTAAAAAGCGGATGTTGGTGGTGACGCCACTGATGCGATAGTGCTCCAGCGCTTGCTGCATACGGTTGATCGCCTGTTCGCGGGTTTCATCCCACACAATCAATTTGGCAATCATAGGGTCATAATGCATGCTGACCTCATCGCCTTCTATCACCCCGGTATCGACCCGCACATGACGGCTTTCGAGGGGTGTTTTAAGGTAGCTCAGAGTGCCGGTAGCCGGTAAGAAATCATGTTCAGGGTCTTCCGCATAGATACGCGCTTCAATCGCATGCCCGTGTAGACGAATTTGCGATTGCAGTAACGGCAGCGGGGCGCCATAGGCAATACGTAACTGCCATTCGACGAGATCTTGCCCCGTGATCATTTCGGTCACTGGGTGTTCGACCTGCAAGCGAGTATTCATTTCCATAAAGAAAAACTCGCCATCGCTGGCATAAAGAAACTCTACCGTGCCAGCGCCGACATATTGAATGGCTTGGGCGGCTTTTACCGCGGCTTCTCCCATGGCTTGGCGAGTAGCATCAGAAAGATTCGGCGCGGGCGCTTCTTCGAGTACTTTTTGATGACGCCGTTGGATAGAGCAGTCCCGTTCGGCCAAATACACCCCTTGGCCATGAGCGTCGCAAAACACTTGAATTTCCACATGGCGCGGTTGCAGCAGATAGCGCTCGATCAACATATCTGGGTTGCCAAAGGCGTTACTGGCTTCTCGTTTGGCGGCGGCTAAGGCGTCGTCAAATTCGTTTAGCTGATTGACCACCCGCATGCCTTTCCCACCACCACCGGCGACGGCTTTGAGCAATAACGGGAAACCGCACTTTACCGCTTCTGCTCGTAATTGGCTGGGGTCTTGGTTGGCGCCATGATAGCCGGGTACTAGGGGCACACCGGCTTTTTCCATAATGGCTTTGGCGGCGGATTTGGACCCCATCGCCGCGATAGCGGAGGCAGGAGGGCCAATAAATACCAAGCCATTGCTGGCGCAAGCATCGGCAAATTGGGTGTTTTCGGATAAAAAACCATAGCCTGGATGGATCGCTTGCGCGCCACTGCGTAAGGCAATGTCGATGATTTTATCGCCTCTTAGATAGCTCTCTGAACTGGCAGCTGGCCCCAATAAAAAAGCTTCATCCGCCATGGTCACATGACGGGCATTGATGTCCGCTTCTGAGTAGACGGCGACACAGCGAATGCCCATTTTATGGGCTGTCTGAATCACCCGACAAGCGATCTCACCACGATTGGCGATTAGGATTTTATTAAACATCTTGATTTTCCTCTGGCAGCCATTGAGGGCGGCGTTTATTTAGGAACGCATTGAGGCCTTCTTGTCCTTCTGTACTTACCCGAATATCGGCAATGCTGTGGGCAGTGATCGCGATCACGGATTGATCAATAGGCTGTTGGCTGACGGTAAAAATCAGCGCCTTGGCAGCGACCATAGCCTGTGGGCTGTTGTGGCTCAGTTGCTGGATAAAACGTTGCGCCGCAGAGGCCAGTTCCGCTGGTGCAGACACTAGCTCATGCACCAGTCCCATGGACTGAGCTTGCTCGGCTTGGATGACTTCGGCACTGAGGAAATAACGCCGCGCCTGTCGCTCGCCAATGGCACGAATTACATACGGGCTAATCACCGCCGGAATCAGACCTATTTTGACTTCACTCAGGCAAAAACGAGCGTCTTCGCTGGCAATGACAATGTCACAACAGGCGGCCAAACCAACGGCACCACCATAGGCAGCCCCTTGAACCAAGGCCAAGGTAGGCGTGCGAAAGCTATTTAACGTCTGCATTAGCTTGGCTAACTGTTGGGCATCGGCCAAGTTATCGGCATGGCTATTGTGGGCCATACGCTGCATCCAATTGAGATCGGCGCCAGCGGAAAAATGCTTGCCGTTAGAGCGTAGGATTAATAACCTCAGCTGGGTATTCGCTGTCGCTTCGGCCAACTTATCCAGCAGCTGCTGAATAATAAGATCATCAAAGGCGTTGTGTTTGGCGGGCCGATTGAGGATCAGTTCGGCCACGCCAGCCTGTGGATAATGCAAGATAACAGCGGCTTCTGTGGCTGAGTCTGCAACACTGTCTTTTAGCTTCTGAGTAGGCTTACTTGAATAGTGCGTCATACGAACCCCCTTACATACGAAAGACGCCGAAGCGAGTAGGTTGTGCTGGTCGATTGAGCGTCGCCGACAAGCTTAAGGCGATGACTGTGCGAGTTTGCGCTGGGTCAATTACCCCGTCATCCCATAAGCGACCACTGGCAAAATAGGGATGCCCCTGATGCTCGTACGTGTCGATAATGGGCTGTTTAAAGGCGGCTTCTTCTTCCTTGGTCCAGCTTTTGCCATCGCGCTCTAGGCTGTCGCTGCGTACCGTAGCCATAACGCCAGCGGCTTGTTCACCACCCATCACAGAAATACGGGCGTTGGGCCACATCCATAGAAAGTCCGGATTATAGGCCCGACCACACATGCCATAATTACCGGCACCAAAACTGCCGCCGATTAAGATAGTCAGTTTGGGCACATTGGCGCAGGCCACAGCCATTACCATCTTGGCGCCATGCTTGGCGATGCCTTCTGATTCGTACTTACGTCCCACCATAAAACCGGTGATATTCTGCAAGAACAATAACGGGATCTGCCGTTGGCAACAAAGCTCGATAAAATGCGCGCCTTTTTGCGCCGACTCACCAAACAGGATGCCATTGTTGGCTATGATGCCGATGGGTAGGCCGTGAATATGGGCAAAGCCAGTGACTAGGGTGGTGCCGTATAGTTGTTTAAATTCATCAAATTCAGAGCCATCGACCAAGCGGGCAATCACATCTCGCACGTCGAAGGGTTTACGCAGATCGGTGCCAACTATGCCATAGAGTTCTTGGGCGTCGTACAAGGGCTCGACTGGCTGACGAATGTCTAACTGGATGGATTTTTTGCGATTGAGGTTAGCCACACAGCGACGGGCGATTTGCAGCGCATGTTGATCGTTTTCTGCATAATGATCGGCTACGCCAGAGGTTTTGCAATGCACATCGGCACCGCCTAGGTCCTCGGCACTGACCACTTCCCCTGTTGCCGCTTTTACCAAAGGTGGGCCAGCTAAAAAGATGGTGCCTTGGTTGCGCACTATGATGGATTCATCGGCCATGGCGGGCACATAAGCGCCCCCAGCCGTGCATAAACCCATCACCACGGCGATTTGCGGAATGCCCTTGGCGGACATGCGCGCTTGATTGTAGAAAATACGCCCAAAGTGATCCCTGTCTGGGAACACATCTTCTTGTCTGGGTAAGTTGGCGCCGCCGGAATCGACTAAATAGAGGCAAGGCAGATGATTTTGCTCGGCAATTTCCTGTGCTCGTAAGTGCTTTTTGACGGTCAGAGGGTAGTAAGTTCCGCCTTTTACTGTGGCATCATTGGCCACTATCATGCACTCCACGCCTTCGATTAATCCCACACCAGCGATCAAGCCAGCGGCGGGCACATCGTCTTCATATACCTTGTAGGCGGCCAATTGGGACAGTTCTAAAAAAGCACTGCCCTCATCGATCAGTTGGTCGATACGTTCACGGGGTAACAGTTTACCGCGCGCCAGATGGCGGGCTTGATACGCTGCGCCACCCCCCAGTTGAACCGTGGCTATCTTATCCTTGAGGTCCATTACCGCCACCGACATGGCCTCGGCTTTGGCTAAAAATTCCTCAGAACGCACATTGATCTTACTTTGTAGAATAGTCATTACCCGGCTCCTTGCTAAGCGGTTTAGTGATTCAGGAAGAGTTCACGACCAATTAACATACGGCGAATTTCAGAGGTCCCCGCGCCAATTTCGTACAGCTTGGCATCGCGCAATAAACGCCCTGTGGGATATTCATTGATATAACCATTGCCGCCCAGCAGTTGCAGTGCATCAAGGGCAATTTGAGTCGCCATTTCGGCGGAATATAAGATGACACCAGCGGCGTCTTTACGGGTGGTTTCACCTCGATCGGCCGACATAGCCACCATATACACATAGGATTTAGCCGCGTTCATGCGTGTGTACATATCGGCCAGCTTGCCTTGTACCAATTCGAATTCACCAATGGCTTTGCCAAACTGTTTGCGTTCTCGAATATAGGGTACGGCCACATCCATAGCGGCCTGCATAATGCCCAAGGGGCCACCTGCCAGCACTAAGCGTTCGTAATCGAGTCCGCTCATGAGGACTTTGGCGCCACCATTGAGTTGGCCAAGAATATTTTCTTTGGGAACAGGGCAGTCTTGGAATACCAGTTCACAGGTGTTGGAACCACGCATGCCGAGCTTATCGAGCTTTTGTGCTTGGGTGAAACCTGGGGTGCCGCGTTCAACAATAAAGGCGGTGATGCCTTTGGAACCGGCATGCAAATCGGTTTTGGCGTAAATAACATAGACATTGGCGTCTGGACCATTGGTGATCCACATCTTATTGCCATTTAGTACAAAGTGATCACCGGCATCGCGTGCGTGTAATTTCATCGACACCACATCCGAGCCCGCATTGGGTTCCGACATCGCCAGTGCGCCTATATGTTCGCCGGACAGCAACTTGGGTAAGTAGGTTTGTTTTTGCGCTTGGGTGCCATTGTTGTGGATTTGGTTAACGCATAAGTTGGAGTGGGCACCATAGGACAGGGCGACCGAAGCCGAAGCGCGGCTAAGTTCTTCCATAGCAATAACGTGGGCTAAATAACCCATATCCGCGCCACCAAACTCTTCACTGACGGTAATGCCCAACAGCCCCATATCACCGAATTTTTTCCACAAGTCGGCCGGAAAGACATTGGTTTGGTCTATTTCAGCGGCGCGTGGGGCTATTTCCGTGGCGGCAAAATGGTTTACCTGCTGGCGCAGCATATCCAAGGTTTCACCTAGTCCAAAATTCAGTTCAGAGTATTGTGAGATCATGTCAGTTACCTGTGAGTTATTATAGTCGGTTCAAGACGTTATCCGAGTCTGTTGTCATGGTGTCGCTGGTGTTTTGATTCTTTTGTTGCAGTTCTTTTAGTGCTGCATGGCAGCGGGCTTCGGCACTTTCGATTTCTATCTTAGCCATTTGAATGTCTTTTAGTTGCTGCTCCAGCTGCACTTGTTTGGCGCCTAGGGTCTCTAGCATTTTAAATAGTTGGCGTTCACTGCCACTGGGCGTTTCGTCCCACAGTTCAAACAGCTCGCGCGATTCGGCGAGAGAAAACCCCAAGCGTTTACCGCGTAAAATCAGTTTCAGACGTACCTTGTCCTGCGAGCTATAAATTCGCGTTTGGCCTTTGCGCTCGGGTTTAATCAGCCCTTGGTCTTCATAGAAACGGATGCTGCGAGTGGTGACATCAAATTCACTGGCAAGCTCGCTGATGGAAAAGGTTTTCTTTTTACTGTTCATAATGAGGTTCCTTTAGCTTGAATTAAGATTAACCAAAGTTGACGTTAACGTAAAGTAGATTTTTGGCTAAATTTGACGAGTGCTTTGAGGCTTATTATAGCGGCAATAGGGCGACGTATGAGTCACTGTCTGTGAATGAAACAGCTAAAAAAACGCCAATTAACGGCTTATTAGTCAATTTTATGGAGAATCATCTCAAAAAGTAGAAAATTATTGCGCTTCAACTAGTTGTAGGGATTTGTTGTTCGGCTGGTCCAGATTGGTTTATTTTTTAAACAATTCTACCTTTACGTTAAGGTAATGCTGTGGTACTTATTTGCCCCCAGTCAAGATAATTATCCGAGGTGACTAGTTATGAGTGTAATGGAATATTCGTCATTTTTCCCCGATTTTCGTCCCGCAATGCTGGCCCCGCAAGCGTTGCATGGTGATCTAGAAAAGGGGCTCAATGTTTGTGATGAAGTGTGTGATAGATGGGCAACTGACACAGCGAAAATTGCGCTCTATTATCAAGCTCTCGACGGCACCTCGGGCACCTTAACCTTTGCCGAACTCAGCCAGCAGGCGGCGCGTTTTGCCAATTATCTAACGGCAAGAGGCATTGGTAAGGGCGATAGGGTGGCGGGTTTGTTGCCCCGTGGCCCAGAGTTATTGATTGTGATTATGGGTACGCTCAAAGCGGGTGCGGTATACCAACCGTTATTTACTGCGTTTGGCCCCAGTGCGATCGATTATCGATTAACCCAAGCGGGTACGCGTTTGGTGGTCACCAATGGGGAAAACTACCCCAAGCTTGAGGCGATACAGACCTGTCCGCCGATAATTTGTGTGGACCCGTTGGATGCTCAAGGGGTGGATGACTTTGGCCAACTTATGGCGCAGCAATCGACCTCGTTTACCCCAGTATTAATTACCGCCGATGAGGCGTTTTTACAGATGTTTACCTCAGGCACTGTGGGAAAAGCCAAAGCGGTGACCATTCCCGCGAAGGCCTTGCTGTCGTTTTATGTCTATATGAAATACGCCATTGAACTGCAAGAGCAGGACAGCTATTGGAATATGGCCGATCCCGGCTGGGCTTATGGCTTGTACTATGCGGTGATAGGGCCTTTGTTGTTGGGCCATTCGACACATTTTAATGAAGCCGGTTTTACCCCTGAAAGCACTTATCAGATGATTGAAAAATACGGCATCAGCAATCTGGCGGCGGCGCCGACGGTTTATCGGATGTTGATGGCGAATGATGATCTATTGCCAGCGGCGAAATCCTTTGGCTTGCGCGTGGCCAGCAGTGCGGGTGAGCCGTTGAATCCTGAGGTGCTTAATTGGGTGGGGCGGCGTTTGGACTGCCCTGTGATGGATCATTATGGGCAAACTGAAACTGGCATGACCTGCTGTAACTTCCATGCGTTGGCGCATTCTAAACGCATCGGCTCTATGGGGTATGCCATGCCGGGCTATCGAATGGTGGCATTGGACGAGGCATTTAACGAAGTGGCCGCAGGTGAAACGGGTCAGTTGGCGGTGGATGTGGCCGCGTCCTCGTTGTTTTTCTTTGATGGCTATGGCCAATCTGTGAAGTCGCCGTTTCATGGTCAGTATTATCTCACTGGCGATATGGTGTTGTGTCATGAGGACGGTGGTTTTTCGTTTACTGGCCGTGATGACGACATCATTACCACGGCGGGTTATCGCGTGGGACCTGCGGATGTGGAAAGTTGTTTATTGGAACATCCAGCGGTCGCCGAATCCGGTGTGGTTGCCAAGCCTGATGCCAAACGTGGCGCTATTATCAAGGCGTTTGTGGTGCTCAAGGCCCATTACATGGCGTCAGATGCGCTGGCCGGCGAGCTAAAAACCTTGGTGCGTAATCGCTTATCTACCCATGCATTTCCCCGTGAAATCACCTTTATGGAAGCTTTACCGAAAACCCCCAGCGGCAAAATTCAGCGCTTTATCTTGCGGCAAACCGCCGAGGCTGAGGTGGCCGAAATGGCCTAGTGCAGCTGTGGCACTGCAATAAAAGTAACGGCATAGCAATACAAGTAACAACACAGCCCTAAAGCAACAAAAATAATAATAGGTGGCGCAGGCTTATGAGTTCTGAATTTGTTCTGGAAACGCGAAATTTAGTCAAAGAGTTTAAGGGATTTACCGCTGTGGATAAGGTGAATCTGCAAATTAAACGCGGCCATATACACGCATTGATCGGCCCGAATGGGGCCGGTAAAACCACGGTGTTTAATTTACTAACCAAGTTTTTAACCCCGACAAAAGGACAGATCTTGTTTAATGGGCGCGACATTACCGCCATGAAACCGGCGTCTATTGCCCGTTTGGGGATTATTCGTTCGTTTCAAATCTCGGCGGTATTTCCGCATATGACAGTGTTAGAAAACGTGCGCGTTGCCTTGCAGCGTTTTGAGGGCAACAGCTTCCACTTTTGGTCGTCGGATAAAACGCTGAATAAGCTTAACCAGCGTTGTTATCAGTTGTTGGAATCCGTCGGCTTGGCGGACTGGGCCGATACGCCCACGGTGGCCTTGTCCTATGGGCGCAAACGCGCTTTGGAATTGGCCACGACCTTGGCAATGGAGCCAGAGCTGATTTTGTTTGATGAGCCAACGCAAGGCATGGGCCATGAAGATGTGGAGCGGGTGGTCGAGCTTATTCGTCAAACGGCCGTGGGGAGAACTGTACTCATGGTGGAGCATAACCTGAGTGTGGTGAGCCAATTATGTGATCGCATTAGTGTATTGACGCGCGGCGTGGTGCTCACCGAAGGGGATTATCAAACCGTGGCGGCCAATCCAGAAGTGCGTGAGGCCTACATGGGAAGTGAAGTGGGCAGTGAAGTGGGCAGTGAAGTGGGCAGCGATGCCGCTGAGGACAAAGATTCCAGTGCGCCCACCAACACAAACCAAGTACATAACACCGCCGCTGGCCCGTTGGAGGTGCACTAATGCAAAACTCTACCATAGTCGCGCAAGCGCCAGACTTACACAAGGCCAGTGCGCCAACGTCATTGGAGATAAGCGATTTACACGCCTTTTATGGAGAGTCGCATATATTGCATGGGGTTAATTTACACGTGCAAGAGGGTGAATTAGTCACTTTATTGGGCCGCAATGGCGCAGGGCGCAGCACCACCTTAAAAGCCATTATGAATATGGTGGGGCGCCGCACAGGTTCTATCAAAATTCATGGTAAGCAAGTTATCACCAGTCCAGCCCATCATATTGCCCGTTTGGGCGTGGGTTATTGCCCAGAAGAAAGGGGTATTTTTGCCGCCTTGAGTGTGGCGGAAAATCTGATGTTACCGCCAGTAGTATGCGCTGGTGGCATGAGTTTGGACGACATCTATGGCATGTTCCCCAATCTTTATGAGCGCCGTTTTAGCCAAGGCACCCGCCTGTCTGGTGGTGAGCAGCAGATGTTGGCGATGGCGCGTATTTTAAGAACCGGGGCCAAGTTGCTGCTGCTCGATGAGATTACCGAAGGGCTGGCGCCAGTGATTGTGCAGCAACTGGCGCAAGTGCTTTTGCAGCTCAAGGAACAAGGCTTAACCATCATTTTAGTGGAACAAAACTTCCGCTTCGCAGCGCCATTGGCGGACCGTCATTACTTGATGGAGCATGGCCAAATCATAGAAGAAATTCACAGTAGCGAATTAACGGCCAAGCAAGCCTTGCTGAATACTTGTTTGGGAGTGTAGGGCGTGGCTAAGGCAAGTGATCTAGAGATAAGCCAAGCAATCCAGAGATAAAACCAGTAAGGCTCCTAGTCGGGGCAAAGAAACCAGTGTTGTTACTTTTAAAAAAAATAATAGCCAATTAGGCAATGGAGACACACGATGAAAATAATGCAAAAACTCTTAACTGCAGCCATAGCGAGTGCCGTTATGGCCAGCAGTGCCCAAGCGGCCATTAGCGATAATGAAGTGCGCATCGGCTATTTAGCGGATATGTCTGGCACCTATCGCGACCTTGCTGGCCCCAATGGTTTGACGGCTTTGAATATGGCGGTTGAGGATTTTGGCGGCAAGGTCAATGGGGCGGCTATTACCGTGGTCAGTGCGGATGATCGCAACAGCCCAGATGTGGCGTCCAGCACTGTACGCCAATGGGTGGAATCCGATGGCGTCGATATGGTGGCGGGTATGGTTGCCTCTTCGGTCACCATTGCCACCACGAAAATTTTAGAACAAAGCAATAAATTGGGCATAGTGTCTGGTTCCGCTGCGTCCAGTATTACCGACCAATATTGCACCGCTAACCATATTCATTATGTGTACGACACTTATCCGTTGGCCCATGGTACAGCGCAAGCCGTCGTAAAAGAGGGCGGTGATAGCTGGTTTATTTTGACGGCCGATTATGCCTTTGGTCACTCGCTTGAAAAAGACGTGGAAAAAGTGGTGCGAGAAAATGGCGGCACTGTGATGCAAAAAGTACGTCACCCTTTCCCGACCAGTGATTTTTCTTCGTTTATCTTGCAGGCGCAAGGTTCGGGCGCTTCCGTGGTGGCGCTGGCCAATGCCGGTTCCGATACCATTAATGCCATCAATACGGCGGGTGAATTTGGGGTGACTCAATCAGGCCAATCGTTAGCGGCGCTATTGTTGTTCCTCACGGATGTGCATGCTTTGGGTGTGGATGTCGCCCAAGGAATACAGCTGACAACCGGTTGGTATTGGAATAAAGACGCCGAAGCAAGAGCCTGGTCGGATCGCTTTATGGAGCGTACTGGCGTACGGCCAACTATGGTGCATGCGGGGATTTATTCCAGCACCTTGCATTATCTTAATGCCATTAAAGCGGCCGAGTCAGACGATACCCAAAAGGTACGTCAAAAAATGATCGCCACCCCTATTAATGACATGTTTGCCAAAGGCGGCGAGATTCGTGAAGACGGCCGCATGGTACACGATATGTACTTAGCAAAAGTGAAAACCCCAGCCCAATCAAAAGGCGAATGGGATCTGTATGACATCATCCGTACTATTCCGGCCAAAGACGCTTATCGTCCCTTGGCCGACAGCCAGTGCAAGCTGATTAAAGGTACAGTTGCCGTAAAATAGGCCATATAAGGTAGGTGGGTAACCTGCATGTGATTCTCGCTTTCCTTGTCACTGGGGCCGAGAGTTGCGTGCGGCGTTGCCGCCGCCGTTTGATATAGGTGGGTTGTCATTATGAGCATAATATTTGGGGTGCCAATGGCGGTACTCTTTGGTCAGTTATTGCTTGGCTTGATCAATGGGGCATTTTACGCCTTGCTGAGCCTTGGGTTAGCGGTGATTTTTGGTTTGTTGAAAATCATTAACTTTGCCCACGGTGCATTTTATATGTTGGGGGCCTTATGCGCTGTGGTGTTGTTTAATGCCTTTGGTGTGAGTTATTGGCTGACGCTATTGCTGGTGCCCATTTTGGTGGGTGCGTTGGGTGTGGCGGTGGAATATTTTTTGTTGCGCAAAATAGCCAATGAAGAGCCGATTTACAGTCTATTGTTAACCTTTGGTTTGGCCTTGGTGATTCAAGGGGTTTTTACCAATATTTATGGGGTGTCGGGTTTGCGTTATGCCATGCCCGAAGTGTTTCGCGGCGGGGTGAACTTGGGTTTTATGTTCCTGCCCTACTATCGCGCTTGGATCATAGTGGTGGCGTTGCTGGTGTGTTTGGCGACCTGGCTGATGATTGAAAAAACCAAGCTGGGCGCCTATTTACGGGCTGGTACGGAAAACTCGCCCTTGCTCCAAGCCTTTGGCATCAATGTGCCTTTATTGGTCAGCTTAACCTATGGTTTTGGGGTGATGCTGGCGGCGTTTGCCGGTGTGTTGGCGGCGCCTATTTATTCGGTGACACCTGTAATGGGGGCCAATTTATTGATTATCGTCTTTGCTGTCGTGGTCATAGGGGGCATGGGTTCCATCGTGGGCGCTGTGATTACTGGTTTAGCCATGGGGGTGATCGAAGGCCTGACTAAGGTGTTTTACCCAGAAGCGTCCAGCACAGTAATTTTCTTGGTGATGGTGTTGGTGTTATTGGTTCGCCCTGCGGGCTTATTTGGAAAGGAGGCGTAGTTATGTCGATATTCGTATCTACCACGGCCAGTACCAAACCTAGCTTGGCGACACGCTCCCGTAGCGAACGCCATATGCTGATTTTATATGCCGTTTTGCTGGTGGCGGCACTGTTTGCGCCGTTATTGGTGTATCCAGTGTTCTTGATGAAAATACTCTGCTTCTCCTTGTTTGCGGTGGCGTTTAACTTGGTGTTGGGCTACGTCGGTTTGCTGTCGTTTGGCAGCGCTGCCTTTTTGGCCACTGGTGGTTATACCACTGGCTATTTATTGACTAGCTATTCTACCCTCACACCGGAAATCGCCATTGTCGCAGGCACCTTAGTGGCCACAGCGTTGGGGCTGGTGTTTGGCCTTCTGGCGATTCGCCGACAGGGCATTTACTTTGCCATGATTACCCTCGCCTTGGCGCAATTGGTGTTCTTTTTCTTTGTGCAAGCGCCGTTTACCCATGGAGAAAATGGCTTGCACGGCATTCCGCGCGGGGAATTGTTGGGCCTGATTGATCTGCAAGACAATATGAATATGTATTACTTTGTATTGGCTGTCTTTATAGCGGGTTTTGCCTTGGTGCAGCGGATGATCCATTCGCCTTATGGACAGGTATTAAAAGCCATTAAAGAAAACGAAGCACGCGCCATTTCTTTGGGCTATCACGTGGATCGTTATAAGTTGCTGGCCTTTGTGGTGGCTTCGGGTCTGGCTGGCTTGGCGGGTTCCGTTAAGGTGTTGGTTTTCCAATTAGCCTCGTTAAATGATGCTCACTGGCAGATGTCTGGCGAAGTGATTTTGATGACCTTACTGGGTGGCGTTGGGACCTTATTTGGTCCTGTGGTTGGGGCGACCTTTGTGGTGAGTCTTGAGCATGAGTTATCTCAGGGTGCACTGGGGGATTGGATAAACGTCATTCTTGGGGGGATTTTTATTGTCTGTGTATTGGCGTTTCGTGCGGGTATCGTGGGCGAGCTGCAAAAGTGGCTAAAGAAAAAGCGCCAGTAATGGTGATCAATCCGCCTTTCTCTTCTGGCCTAGTGTGTGAATTAACGTTAGTCCGTGAACTAGAGTGTTAATAAGCTAGAGAGAAGGGCATTAAGTTAGCAAGAGGTGAGATATGAGTGAGTCAATCGTAATAGTCGGCGCCGCAAGGACACCAATGGGCGGCTTACAAGGAGATTTAAGCAGTGTCAGATCACCAGACCTTGGGGCCGTGGCGATTGCGGCGGCCATCGAGCGTTCAGGCATCGCCTCGGATCAGGTCGATGAAGTCATTATGGGGTGCGTGTTACCCGCCGGTTTGGGGCAGGCACCGGCTCGTCAAGCGGCGCTAAAAGCAGGTCTACCTCTGTCAACAACCTGTACCACAGTGAATAAAATGTGCGGTTCAGGCATGAAGGCGGTCATGTTGGCGCACGATCAACTTTTGGCCGGCAGCGCGACTGTGGTGGTCGCGGGTGGCATGGAAAACATGAGTCAAGCCCCTTACTTATTGCCCAAAGTGCGTGAAGGTTTGCGTATGGGTCATAGCACAGTATTGGACCATATGTTTTGTGATGGTTTAGAAGACGCCTACGAAGGCGGCTTGATGGGTAACTTTGCCCAGAACACAGCGGATACCTTTGCTTTGACGCGCGAAGTTATGGATGATTTTGCGATTGGTTCTTTGGAAAAATCCCTACACGCCATTGAAAGCGGTAGCTTTGCCGCCGAAATTGCCCCAGTGACTGTCGTGGGTCGCCATGGCGACACCCTTGTCAGCGTTGATGAGCAACCCGGCAAAGCGCGGCCAGAAAAAATCCGTACCTTAAGGCCTGCCTTCGCGAAAAACGGCACGGTTACCGCCGCCAATGCCAGCTCCATTTCGGATGGCGCCTCGGCACTGGTGCTGATGACAGAGACTTTAGCATTGCAAGACGGTCTACAGCCGTTGGCGCGTATTGTAGCGCATGCCAGCCACGCTCAATTACCAGCGGAATTTACCCTTGCGCCTATAGGCGCGATTGAAAAAGTATTGCAAAAAGCTGGCTGGGAGAAAGACACGGTGGACCTGTTTGAAATAAACGAAGCCTTTGCTGTTGTCACTATGTTAGCGCAACAAAAATTGTCGCTAGACCCAGCCAAAGTGAATGTGAAAGGCGGCGCTTGCGCCCTTGGGCACCCGATTGGCTCCAGCGGCGCCCGCATACTGGTGACCCTGCTATATGCTCTCCAGCAGCGCAATTTAAAACGCGGCGTCGCGTCTCTTTGCATCGGTGGCGGCGAAGCCACAGCGGTAGCGATTGAACTGATCTAACAGTTTTCTGTGGCACCTTATGCTAGGGTAAATGGGGGCACTAATGGGAGGCTATAGCGGTACTCAGTACACCGCAAGCCAGCCTCTCAATTGTGCAGTTTTTTGTATTGGTGCTCCTTGTGCCATAAACACTTGTTCGCGTTATTATCCGGTGTTAACTTAAAATCCATATCAATCAAAAAGGTGGTCAGCCTGATAGCAGGGCTTTGGCTGCCGCCGAGCAAGCTAGTCTTCTCTACTTGGAAGGGCTGGAGATGGATATGCAGTACTTTAGTGACATGCGACCTAGCTATTACTGCTTTTCAAATGAAACCAAAGAAATGACAACCGCTGAAATAATGGCTTATTTTGCATCTGACATGTAGCTGTATGTAGAAAAGCTAATTTATCCGTGAGTTCAAATTCAGATGCTCGTTGAAAATGTTAGCCACATTTGGAATAAATATGGTGCTGAATAAGCTATGTCAGGATGTATAGAACTGGAATCTCCTACTCTTTATAAGTGGCTTTACCTATGCGTATGCTGCGGTAGCGGCTGGGTGAGATACCCATCACTTTGTTAAATACCCGAGAGAAGTAGTAGGCGTCTTCGTAGCCTATGGCCCAGCCTATTTCCGCCATGCTTTGGTCGCTGATGTCCAGTAGGTGGCAGGCGCGTTCTATTTTCATATGAATAAAATCATTAATCGGGGTGCGCCCAGTCAGGGCTTTATAGCGTTTGATAAAGTGATATTTCGATAAATTGGCGGTAGCGGCCAAGGTTTCTATATCGAGCTTTTCATGCAGGTGCGTCAACATCAGGCTTTGAATGGCGCTCATGTTGAGGCTTTTATCATAATGGTGCTGCATTTGGGTTTTCAGAAGGGCGATGTGGGTCATTATCTGCCTTAATAGACTGCTGCTATGTAAATATGCCACCAGTAATTGCGACGATTGGCGCATGTCTAGCAAGGCTTCAAAGTCGGCCACCAGCCGTGGGTGCAGCCCAAGGGAGAGCGCCGGCTGTGCGGGCATGGCTTCGACGGACTGAAAATAGTCCGCCGCTAACGTTCCATCACAATGTAACCAATAAATGCTCCACGGATTACTCTCATCCGCTCTATAGCTATGAATACCATTTTTTGGCAGTACTAATAAGTCGCCTGCGCTGACTCGATAGTCTTGCTGGTCGATCCGTAAAAAACCTTCCCCAGAAACGCAATATATTAATAAATAGTCATCGTGCTGATTGCGCGACATTCGATGTCCAGCGGCGTTTTTGTAATACCCCATGGCTAACGGATAGATATCTTTAGACAGGTTGTGTTGGCTTAACTCGCTCACAATGGGCCGCGGTAGTACAAAACGTATGCTGCCGGAGGGGATGGGCCAGCTAGATGGTCGACTCATGGATAATACCCTTGTGAGTGCAGGCTTAGGTAAGCTTTATGGGAGAATCGCAATATAGTCCATTAGTTTAGCAACTTAATCAATCCTGTTAGTTTCGCGGGCGTGGTAAAACATATTTAGTATTGAAAAAGAACCACTTTGAGATTAACGTTAACGTAAAGGTAACTACCTCGGGAGAAACGGATATGACGCAACAAGTTCCTATGCTTATCAATGGTGAAATGGTGATCAGCCGTACAACTCAATGGCTCGCCGTGACTGATCCAGCGACACAAAATGAAATCGCCAGCCTGCCGTGCGCGACGCAGGCCGAGGTTGAACAGGCTGTAGCCGCAGCCAAAGCCGCCTTTGTTAGCTGGAAAGAAACCCCAGTGTCAGAGCGAGCTCGGCTTATGTTGCGTTATCAAGCCTTATTAAAAGAGCACCATGATGAACTGGCGACTATTCTAAGTAAGGAAACGGGAAAAACCTTTGAGGATGCCAAAGGCGATGTGTGGCGTGGTATAGAAGTGGTGGAGCATGCGTGCAATATTGCCTCCCTCAGCATGGGTGAAACGGTTGAAAACGTGGCCCGTAAAGTGGATTGCTACAGTTACAGCCAACCTCTGGGCGTGTGTGTCGGCATTACGCCGTTTAATTTTCCGGCGATGATTCCGTTGTGGATGTTTCCCATGGCCATTGCCTGCGGTAACACCTTTGTTTTAAAACCCTCTGAACAAGATCCATTAACCCCGATGCGTTTAGCCGAATTGTTTCAAGATGCCGGTGCACCAGCGGGTTTATTGCAAGTAATACATGGCACTAAAGAGGTAGTGGATCAGTTATTGGTACATCCAGATATAGAAGCCATTTCTTTTGTCGGTTCGGTCGCCGTGGCGGAACATATTTATAAAACCGGCACAGCGCATATGAAGCGGGTGCAGGCTTTTGCGGGTGCCAAAAACCATATGGTAGTGATGCCAGACGCGCAGAAGCAGCAGGTGATTAATAATCTGGTTGGGGCTTCCGTCGGCGCTGCTGGCCAACGTTGTATGGCGATTTCGGTGGCGGTGTTTGTCGGCGAGTCGCGCCAATGGGTGGGTGAATTAACAGAAGCGCTGGCGAAAGTTCGCCCCGGTGCGTGGGATGATAAAGCGGCGGGTTATGGCCCCTTGATCAACCCTCAAGCCAAGCAACGAGTGGTGCAGTTAATAACCGAGGGCATAGACGCAGGCGCTGAGTGTGTTTTAGACGGGCGTGATTGTCAGGTCGCTGGTTTCCCAGAGGGAAACTGGGTCGGGCCGACCTTGTTTACTAAGGTAACGCGGGATATGTCGATTTATACCGAAGAGATTTTTGGCCCTGTATTGCTGATATTGGAAGTGGATACGTTGGAAGAGGCGATTGCCTTGATCAACGACAACCCCTATGGCAACGGCACTTCTATCTTTACCGCATCGGGTGCCGCGGCACGTAAATACCAACATGAAATCAAAGTAGGGCAAGTCGGTATTAATGTACCGGTACCTGTGCCGTTACCGTTTTTCTCTTTTACTGGCTGGCGCAAGTCATTCTACGGCGACCAACATGCCTATGGTAAGCAAGCGGTACGTTTTTACAGTGAGACCAAAACAGTGACGGCTCGTTGGTTTGAGGATGACATTGCAGCAGGTCCGAATATGACCATTACCTTAAAGTAAAGTGCTTAAAATAAAGTGCTTGAAATAAAGTGCTTGAAATAAAGCGTGTGACATAACCTATTAGAAACAACAGATTACAAATAATGCGGCTGTTAAAAGCCACATCGACTAAGCCAGACAGCTTGAGTGTAAGGAGAGGGTAATGGATTTTGAGCTAAATGAAGATCAGCAGGCGTTTGCCAATATGGCGACGGCCTTCGCTCGTACTGAGCTTGAGCCGCATGCCGCCGAATGGGATCAACAGCATTTCTTTCCGGTAGAGGTGATCCGCAAAGCGGGTGAAATGGGTTTTGCGGCCCTGTATGCCCCCGAAGCCAGTGGCGGATTGGGGCTGAGTCGCTTGGATGCGAGCATTATTTTTGAACGTTTATCTATGGGGTGTACGTCTACCACCGCCTATTTAACCATTCATAATATGGTCACTTGGATGGTGACTTCCTTCGCTCAACCTTCGGTCTTACAGGCCTATGGGGAAGCGTTAGTGAGTGCGCAAAAGCTCGGTTCCTATTGCCTCACTGAACCCAATGCGGGTTCGGATGCGGCCTCTTTGAAAACGACCGCCAAGCAAGATGGCGACCATTACCTGCTCAACGGTAGCAAGGTATTTATTTCCGGTGCGGGCAGTACCGATGTGTTAGTAGTGATGGCTCGCACAGGTGGCCCCGGTGCGCGGGGTATTTCGGCCATCGTAGTGGATGCCCACAGTGAGGGCATTTCTTATGGTCGCGCGGAAGACAAGATGGGCTGGAACAGTCAGCCAACGCGCATGGTGTCATTTGATAATGTCAAAGTGCCCCTGAGTAATCTATTAAGCACGGAAGGCGAAGGGTTTGTTTTGGCCATGAAAGGCCTAGATGGCGGGCGCATTAATATTGCTTCTTGTTCTATCGGTACGGCTCAGCAAGCGCTCAACCAAGCGCGTAACTATATGCAAGAAAGACAGCAATTTGGCAAGAAAATCGGTGATTTTCAAGGCTTGCAGTTTCGTTTAGCCGATATGGCGACTGAGCTGCTGGCGGCGCGGCAGTTGGTGCGTTTGGCGGCCAGCAAACTGGATCGACAAGACCCAGATGCCACCACCTATTGTGCTATGGCTAAGCGCTTTGCCACGGATGTGGGCTTTCGGGTGTGTGATGACGCCTTGCAGATATTTGGCGGCTACGGCTACATTAAGGAGTACCCGCTGGAGCGTTATGTGCGTGATACACGGGTGCATCGAATCCTTGAAGGCACCAATGAGATTATGCGAGTGATTATCGGTCGCCGTTTGTTGGCGGATACAGACACTGAATTTTAAGATATTGAATAGAAATCTTGAATAGAGATCTCGGATAGTAAGGAGAGAAGCATGTCAGAAACATCAAGCACCACATCGGCAACGACGAACAGCAACATCCTAGTTGAAAAATGCGGCCATGTGGCCTTGTTAACCATGAATAACCCTCCTGCCAATACTTGGACAGCCGCCAGCCTGCAAGCCTTGATTGATATCGTCAATGAGCTGAATGCAGACCGGTCGATTTGGAGTTTAGTGTTAACGGGTGCTGGGCAGAAATTCTTTTCCGCTGGGGCAGATCTGAAGTTATTCGCCGATGGTGATCGTCAAGTAGCACGTGAGATGGCACGCTTATTTGGTTTGGCGTTTGAAGCCTTAAGCCAGTTTCGTGGAGTGTCGATTGCCGCTATTAATGGCTATAGCATGGGTGGCGGTCTGGAAGTGGCGCTGGCCTGTGATTTACGTTTGGCGGAAACACAGGCGGTAATGGCCTTGCCAGAAGCCAAAGTAGGCCTGTTACCTTGTGCTGGTGGCACGCAAAATCTGACTTGGTTAGTCGGTGAAGGCTGGGCAAAACGCATGATACTGTGCGGTGAACAAGTGACCGCAGACAAAGCCTTAACCATAGGGTTAGTCGAAGAGGTGGTTGGCACTGGCGAAGTGTTGGAAAAAGCGTTGGCATTGGCCGAGCAAGTGGCGCAACAGAGTCCCTCTTCTGTCACGGCCTGTAAACGCTTGATTCAACATGCCCGTTCCGCGCCTTTGCAGCAGGGGTATATTGTCGAACGCGAGTTGTTTGTTGATTTGTTTAATACCGCCGATCAAACGGAAGGGGTGCAGGCGTTTTTAGAAAAACGTCCACCACAATGGAAAAATTGCTAACGACGAATTCTAGTTAATGACAAATACCAGTTAAGGATGGGGAAACCGCTATGAGTTGTGTGATTTTTACCGAACATGTCACGGCCAGTGGTCAATTTATTGGCGAAATCTGCCTGAATTCAGAGAAAAACCTTAATGCGTTAACGCTCGACATGATAGAGCTGATCTTGCCCAAACTATCTCAATGGCAGGACGATCCTCGCATCAGCGCTGTGCTGTTGGACAGCGTTGGAGAAAAAGCTTTTTGCGCCGGAGGTGATGTGGTGAGCTTGCATAACGCCATCACCAGTGGTGTAGCAGAGGATAGTTTTGCCGAGACCTTTTTCACCCAAGAGTATCGGTTAGATTATTTAATTCATACTTACAGCAAGCCAATTATGTGTTGGGGCAGCGGCATAGTGATGGGCGGCGGTATGGGCTTGTACAGTGGTTGCAGCCATCGAATTGTCACCCAAAGCTCTCACTTGGCGATGCCGGAAGTCAGCATAGGCTTGTACCCTGATGTGGGTGGTAGCTGGTTTCTCAATCGTATGCCGGGACGTACCGGATTGTTTTTAGGATTAACAGGCAACGCCATTAATGCGGTCGATGCCGTGTTTCTTGGTTTGGCTGACAGGGCGATTGATCTGTCATTGCGTAGCCATTTGCTGCAACGCTTACAAGCCTCCGACTGGGTGGGTTCAGCTAGCCAAATTATTGATGGCATTTTACGTGACCTAGAGGCGGATTCGTTCGTGCACTTTAGCGAAATGGCAGCGCCGATTCAGCAGCATCAAGCTGTGATTCGCCAGCTGACTGATCAAGACGATGTGGCGGGTATATTAGCCGCCTTGAACGCTTTTCAGACAGACGATCCTTGGTTAATACGGGCGAAAAAATCTGTGTCCCATGGTAGCCCAGTGTCAGTGTGTTTGATTAAACGCCAACTAGAGCGCTGCCGTCATTTATCGTTGAAAGAAGTCTTCCAACAGGAATTGAATGTCTCAGTGCAGTGTTGTCGTCAGAGGGAATTGCCAGAAGGTATTCGAGCCTTATTGATAGACAAAGACCGTCAGCCTAAATGGACATTTGCCACAGTCAAAGACGTAGATGCACAGTATATTGATGGATTATTGACCTCACCATGGTCAAAAGATACGCATCCATTGGTCAATCTTTAATTGAGTTGGCCGTTCTTCACGGATGGCTTAACCATAAAAATAACAAGGGGTTAGGTTATGGCTACTATAGGATTTATTGGTTTAGGCAATATGGGTGGGCCGATGGCGGCGAACCTTGTCAAGGCAGGTCATCAAGTACAGGCGTTTGATTTGTCGGCGGCGGCGTTGGAGCACGCGGTGGCGGCGGGTTGTATTGAAGCAACCTCAGCGGTGAACGCCATTAATGATGCCTCTATTGTGATCACCATGTTACCGGCCGGTAAGCATGTGGAGGGTTTGTTGCTCACAGGGCCAACGCCCTTGTTTGATCATTTGGCAAAGGACGCGCTGGTCATTGATTGCTCTACCATTGAAGCGGACATTGCTCGTTCTATTGCGGCAACGGCTGAAGCCCGTGGCATTGCCTTCATCGATGCACCAGTGTCGGGTGGTGTGGGAGGGGCGCAAGCGGGTACGTTGACCTTTATCGTCGGTGGTTCCACGGCCCAGTTTGATCGAGCCTTGCCAGTATTACAGAGTATGGGCAAAAACACTTTCCATGCAGGTGATCATGGTGCTGGGCAGATAGCCAAAGCCTGTAACAATATGATGCTGGGCATCTTAATGGCGGGTACTTGTGAAGCACTCAATATGGGCATGAAAAACGGCCTAGACCCCAAGGTGCTATCGGACATTATGAAGCAAAGTTCGGGTAATAACTGGGCCCTGCAAGTCTATAACCCAGTGCCAGGGGTGATGGAGAATGTACCAGCGGCCAATGGCTATCAAGGCGGCTTTCAGGTGGATTTGATGTTTAAAGATTTGGGGTTGGCGATGAATTTAAGTCAATTAAGTGCGTCTCCCACCCCTATGGGATCTGCCGCACGTGGCTTATTTAACCTGCATAAAGAGCAAGGTAATGGCCACTTAGACTTTTCCAGCTTGATTGGTCTTTATCAGCCAAAATCGTCTTAAGAGATAGGGCTAGATAAACGCGAATGAATTTATGAACTCCCCCTATAGTAATAAGATTTGAGAGAGGAAAGATGCAATGCAACTGAACAATAACGTCTGGGTGATTACCGGTGGTGCCCGTGGGCTAGGTGCTGGTATGGCGGCGCATTTGGCGTCTATGGGGGCGCATGTGGCGCTGATTGATCTGGATGCCAGCGTATTAGATGCGACAGCCACGATGATAGCGAACCAGCACAGCGTCAAGGCGCAGGGGTATGTGTGTGATATCAGTGACGAAGGTCAAGTGGAGCGCACCTTCGCCAAGATTCGTGGCGACTTTGGTGGTATTCATGGGTTAGTGAATAACGCAGGCTTATTACGTGATGGCATGTTGATCAAGGTAAAAGACGGTGTGTTAACCGATAAAATGTCTTTGTCTCAGTGGCGCTCAGTGATTGACGTAAACCTAACGGGCAGTTTTTTATGTGGCCGTGAGGCCGCCGCTGTTATGGCTGAACAAGGTGATGGTGGGGTGATAGTGAATATGTCTTCCGTGTCCCGAGCGGGCAATATGGGTCAGTCCAATTATGCGGCCAGTAAGGCGGCTGTGGCCAGCCTAGTGGTGACTTGGGCGAAAGAATTGGCGCGTTATAAGATTCGTGTCGGCGGTATTGTCCCCGGTGTTGTGGCGACTGACATGACAGCGCAAATGAAACCAGAAGCCATTGAGCGCATGCTGGCGGCGGTGCCAGTACGCCGTTTAGGTGAAATTGGTGAAATCGCCCATAGCTTACAATATATAGTGGAAAACGATTATTTTACCGGCCGTATGATTGAAATAGACGGCGGATTAAGGTTCTGATGGACACTTATCTATATGCTAGATATTTGCCAATACAGGGTTTTATCAATACACAGGGCTTTAATAATGGAGGATTGTGTAGACTTATTTGAGTTTAACCTGCTCCAGTCCGAATTTTTATTTCGAGGGAAATAACCAATGAAAATCTTGGTCGCCGTAAAACGAGTCATAGATTACAACGTCAAAGTAAGGGTCAAAGCAGACCGTTCAGACGTGGATCTCACCAATGTCAAAATGGCCCTGAACCCCTTTTGCGAAATCGCCGTGGAAGAAGCCGTGCGCTTGAAAGAACAAGGTATCGCTAGCGAAATTGTCGTAGTTTCCATCGGCAGTAAAGCCTGCCAAGAGCAACTGCGAAATGCGTTGGCGCTAGGTGCTGATCGCGCCATTCAAATTGAAGCGCCAGATGGCCCGGATGGGTTATCCGTGGCGCGTCTATTGGCGAAAATCGTCGAAATCGAGCAGCCTAGTTTGATCTTACTGGGCAAACAAGCGATTGATTCGGACAATAATCAAACAGGTCAAATGTTGGCGGCATTATTGGATCGTCCACAGGCAACTTTTGCCTCTGAAATTAAGGTAGAAGGTGAGCAACTATTGGTGACGCGTGAAATAGATGGCGGTTTACAAACCTTAAAAGTGACGCTGCCCGCCGTCGTCACCACGGATTTACGCCTTAATGAACCGCGTTATGCCTCTTTACCTAACATCATGAAAGCCAAGAGAAAACCGCTCGAAGTGAAGACGGCCGAAGAGCTGGGTGTGACGGTTGCCAGCAACATTACCTTGCTGGGTGTGGAACCTCCCGCCGAGCGTCAAGCTGGTATCAAGGTGGCCTCTGTGGCCGAGTTGGTGGAAAAGTTACGTAATGAAGCGAAGGTGATTGCATGAGTATTTTAATTCTTGCCGAACATGATAATCAGTCACTACAAGCGGTGACACTCAATGTGTTGGCGGCCGCACAGGCGATTGACGATGACATTACCGTGTTAGTGGCGGGTCATGAATGCGCTAGCGTGGCCGATCAAGTAGCGAAGATTGCTTGCGTCAGCACGGTATTGTTGGCGGATGCACCAGCCTACGCGCATCAGTTAGCGGAAAACGTCAGTAAATTAGTGTTTGAACAAGCCACGGATCACAGCCATATATTGGCGGCCGCGACCACGAACGGTAAAAACATTCTGCCACGGGTGGCGGCGCTGTTGGGTGTTAATCAATTATCGGGTGTGATGGCTATTGAATCGGCTAGCCGTTTTAAACGGGCGATTTATGCGGGTAATGCCATTGCCACAGTAGAAAGTAGCGATGCCGTGAAAGTAATGACCATACGCGGCACAGCCTTTGACCCAGTGGCGGCCGATGGCGGTCAAGCGCATATAGAAACCATTGGCTCTGTCTACGACAGTGCTGATATCAGCTTTAGCCATGAAACCTTGGCCGTATCGGATCGCCCTGAATTAACGTCTGCCAGCATTGTGGTGTCGGGTGGCCGAGGTCTGGCTAATGGGGAGAATTTCGAACTCTTGTATAAATTGGCCGATAAACTGGGTGCCGCCGTTGGCGCTTCTCGTGCCGCCGTAGACGCTGGCTATGTGCCAAATGATATGCAAGTGGGGCAGACAGGTAAGATGGTCGCGCCTGATTTGTATATCGCCGTCGGTATTTCCGGTGCTATTCAGCATCTGGCGGGTATGAAGGACTCAAAAATCATCGTGGCGATTAATAAAGACGCCGAAGCGCCTATTTTTCAAGTGGCCGACTATGGGCTGGTGGCGGACTTGTTCGATGCGGTTCCCGAGCTTGAGAAAACGCTTTAAAAAGTAGATCCCCTGTACTATTGACCCGCTCTGGTTGTGCCAGTAGCGGGTTTTTTTTGCCTGCTTTTGGGGTGAACTTTACCGGACGCTAAAGCCGCTGGGTACTAAAGTCATTAAAAACATGAGTCGCATGGGACCATTGTAAATAGCAAGTAAAATCAGTGTGAATTAATGTGTCTTTTATACCCACGCCGGAAGGTGCTGCGGTTTTCCAGCCTGCATTTTACGTCATGGTTTGCAGAGGGGGGTTGGGCTTCTTGGGTTTTTGGGAAAAAACTGCTCTGGGGCGCTGGCTTGGCGGTTGAATTGACGGGTATTTTTGTAGGGCATTTTCATAAAGCCCGATACCCCAAGGCCGTTAATCAGTGGAATGGCGCTGACAATTCTGGCTAAGGATTGGCTGAAGAGGTCTTCTTTGCTGGGGTCTAATAAAACGTAATAGCTGTGGATTTTCAAATGGGTCGGTAGGGCTTCAAAGATGATGAGACCTGTGTGGCGAATCCCATTGAGCAGGGCGATTTCTTGCATAATAGCTGCGGGCAAGTGCAGTAGTTCGTCTGGGTCTTGGCCATCTTCAAAGTAAGAGTGGTTACGACTTTGGTCTTCGGTTAACGGCGCTTGTGTCATATCAAACGGGATTAGCATATCAGTCGGTGGATAAAAGGCTTGCTGCTCGTTGGCGCGGTTAATATGGCGGGTGTTTTTCGCGTTAAACATGCAACATTTAAAGACACCGTCACGGTGAATTGCTCGGGCTAGCGTCACAATATTGTTCACCGCTGTGATAAAAGGGGTTTTCAAAGAGGCGTCTTTTAAGTGCAAACTAGAGTCTATGTAGACACCTTCATCTTCCCAACGAATCGCCAACCCACCGAGCACAGGGTATTTGCCTAAACGGCTGATCGCTCCGAGAAAGGCTCGTTCGGTATGGCCCATGCCGTGCATAAAGTTTTTGTAATATTTTTCCAGTTCCACATCATCCACTTCGGCCATCAAATAATGGTCGATATTGCCTTCTCGTAAAAAGCTTTTACGGGAGCTGTAGACCACGGTTTCCATGTCACTGAGTTCGTTAAAACTCCAAACTGGAATCTGTAATTTTTCCTCTTTAGTGGGTAGTTCAGGTATCACCAAGCGCTGCATATTGGACATTTGCTTTAGCAGGTAATCACCCGCCAAGCTGCGTTGTGGGGCGTCCGCAGCCAATAAGGTTTGCAAGGTAATGGCGAACTCTTTGGGTAATCCCAGCGAAGTAGCGGGAATGGCATCGTAGCCATAACGGCAACTTTGGCCGGAGGCCAGGGCGTATAGCGTCCCCGCCGCGCCTTGTTCGTCGAATCGAGGTGAGCTGAGGCCACCATTAAGCTGCTCATCACCAATAAAATACACATCGCCTAACTTGGCGTTGGTTTGTTGTAAATCCTCGCTGAAAAAACTGAATTCTTGCCGACCTATGGCTTGCCCTTGGGCATCGATTTGGGCATAGACGCTGGAACCCCAGTCGATGAGTTTGATGGTTTCCGTTAGTGGATCAAAGACAATGTTGGAGGGTTTGATATCCCCATGCACTATGGCGCTTTGATCTGGGCTGTTGCGCAGGGTGTGTAACAGCGCCACTAGTTGGGCGGCTATCTTGATGACTAAGCGTGGCGATAAGCGGCCGTACTTTATCGAATAGGCTTCTAAATCCATACCTATTGCGCGTTCCATCATTAATACGGATTGCCGCGATATTTTAGTATATTCACTGACGGCCGGAATATGAGGATGCATGATTTGGCTCTGCATCCAAGCTTCGCCTTCCAAACGGTCTTGTATGTGCTGAGGCAGATTAATGCGGGAAAATTTAAACACATAGTCCGCGCCATCACTGGCGCGGCCCCCAAAGACAAACCCGTAGGCGCCCTTACCGATAAATTCAATATTGGAAAAACCCAGTAAACCGAGCTGATCCATACAAAGTTGCACCCAGTCTTTGATCTTTTGAGCGTCTTCATGGCTCATTAGATAAATCGACTGCTCTTCGTTGATATAGAACTGTTGCAGTAAAGGACGCGTCATGGGCTTGTCTTAGTTGAGTCGTCTTAGTTGGGTCATCTTAGTTGAGTCAGCATGGTCAGTGGGTTTTCCAAATAGGCTTTCCAATGGTTGCAAAAACGCGCCATGGTAGCGCCATCAATTATCCTGTGATCACCAGACCAGCTGACTTGAATGATTTTACGTGCTTCCACCAGACCATCGGCGTTAAAGCGCGGTAAGGTTTGCATACGGCCTAAGGCCGCAATGGCCACTTCCGGTTGGTTGATAATGGGTGTTGCCACTGTGCCTCCTAAGGCGCCAATGTTTGACAGGGTAATAGTGCCACCTTTCATCTCATTGGGCGCTAATTTCCCCTCACGGGCGGCGGTTGCCAGACGGTTAATTTCCAAGCTTAGTTCGAGTAACGAGAGATGTTGAACGCCTTTGACATTAGGCACTAACAATCCCAATGGGGTATCGGCGGCCATGCCAATATTGATCTCACTCAGATAGGTAAGCTCGCTGCAGGTTTCGTTGACTCGGCTATTGAGTAAGGGGAAATGCGGCAATGTCAGCGCCAGTGCTTTCATAAAAAAGGGCAGCATGCTGAGCTTGGCGCCGTGGGCGGCAAATTCCGCTTTTAGCTCTATGCGCAAGGCGTCTAAGAGGGTCACGTCCAACTCTTCCATATAGGTAAAGTGGGGAATCTGCTGTACCGCTTGGGTCATTTGCTTGGCCATAACCGCACGGATGCCCTTGATGGGTTCACTGCGGTCACCGCTCATACTGGCGGCCGTTTTATCACTAGGAGGGACAAGGTTCAAGGAATGCGAAGCGGCCGTTTGCGTTTGCGATGGCGCAGCGGACAAGTCTTCTTTCGTTACTCGGCCATTTTTACCTGACCCTGCCACTTGGCTTAATTCGATATTGCATTCACGGGCTAAGCGGCGCACCGCTGGACTGGCGATGGCTTTACCACTCTGGGCTAATAAAGGGCAAGGTGCTGAGTCGCTGGCGCGATTAACACTCTCAGCTTGCTGTTCTCCGGCCCAGTTTTGCGTCTGTGACTGTGACGCAGCGTCAGTAGCCGCTAGTTCGTCTGTTGCCTGCTCCTGCGAAGGTGTTGCGCTGGCGACTTCTATTTCAAATAAGGGTTGATGAACTTTGGCTATTTCCCCTTTGGCGTAATACAGCTTGCTGATGCGGCCCGTGTACATGGAGGTGATTTCTACTAAGGCCTTGTCTGTCATCACATCGGCCACGGATTGATCTTCCACAATCTGCATGCCTTCTTGAATATGCCAGTCTACGAGTTCGCATTCGATGATGCCTTCACCGATATCCGGCAGAATAAAGTCGATTTTCATTGCTGTGCTCCTGTCAGTATCGATGGTTAAAACGTCATGCTGGCGATGATGGCTTCATAGGTTTTAAGGTGGTCTGGCATATATTCTTTTTCCAGCGCCAGCGGGAAAGGGGTGTCTAACCCAGTCACCCTAACGATGGGCGACTCTAAATATAAAAAGCATTGCTGCTGAATTTCGGCGGCAATTTCGGCGCCAAAACCACAGGTGCGGCTAGCTTCATGATTGATGATCAAGCGGCCAGTTTTGCGCACGGATTCGGCGACTAGATCGCGGTCCCACGGTAACAGGGTGCGTAAATCAATGACTTCGCAGGAGATGTCTTCTTGTTCCGCCATATCGGCGGCTTTTTCAATGGCCTCCATTTGAGCGCCCCATGCCAACAGCGTAATGTCGCGGCCGCTGCGGACGATTTCCCCTTTGCCCAGCGGTATTTGGTAATCCCCATTGGGGACTTCGCCAATGGAAGCGCGATAGAGCTTTTTGGGTTCAAAAAATATGACGGGATTGTTGTCTCGAATGGCCGCCAATAATAAGCCCTTGGCTTGTTCTGGATTACGCGGTACCACCACCACTAAACCTGGGGTGTGGGTAAAATAGGCTTCTGGCGATTGCGAATGATAGAGGGCCCCGTTGATACCGCCGCCGTAAGGAGTCCGTATGGTCAGGCGGCCCACATTAAATTCATTGCCCGAACGATAACGGAACTTGGCGGCTTCATTGACGATTTGATCGAAGGCCGGAAAAATGTAATCGGCAAATTGTATTTCGGCAATGGCCGTCATACCTTGCGCGGCAACACCATTGGCAAAACCAATAATGCCTTGCTCGGTTAATGGGGTATTAAAACAGCGTTGGACGCCATGTTTGTCTTGCAGTTGGCTGGTGGCGCGAAAAACGCCGCCAAAATGCCCCACATCTTCGCCGAAACAAAGGGCGCTTGGGTCTGTTGTCATGGCAATGTCTAACGCGCTATTAATGGCTTGTAATAGATTCATCTTACTCATTGCCAAACCTCCATGCTGTTTTTTTGTAGGCGTCCGGGTATTTACGGATATGTTGTTCTAGGGCGGCCTGTTGTTCTTGTAAGTGCCAAGGTTGGCTTTCATAGACATCATTAAACAAATCTTCCAACGGTGGCGCGGGTACTTTTTCGGCGCGTTTCATTGCGTCTACCACGGTTTGGCGGTGATGCTGTTGGCGGGTTTCTTCTTGGCTTTCATCCCACCAGCCTTGCAGTATCAGCCAATGCTTCATACGGGACACTGGGCATTTTGCCCGCCAAGTGTCTTCTTCGGATTTATTACGATAACCGCTTGGGTCGTCTGAGCTGGAATGCGCCCCAAGGCGATAGGTCATGGCTTCGATCAATACCGGTTGGTGATGTTCCACGGCAAGCTTACGGGCTTCTTGGGTGGCTTTGAGTACGGCCAACACATCGTTGCCATCAACACGAATGGTTTTTAAGCCATAGGCAACGCCTCTTGGCGCAATGCCGTCGCCTGCGTATTGCTCATGGGCGGGTGTGGAAATGGCGTAACCATTGTTGCGACAGAAGAAAATAAGCGGCACTTTGAAAACTCCCGCCATGTTTAACGCCGCATGGAAATCCCCTTCAGAGGCGGCGCCTTCACCGAAATAACAGATCACACAGTTGTTTTTTTGTTGGGCTTTTAAGGCAAAGGCATAACCAGTGGCTTGAGGTAATTGTGTGGCTAAGGGCGAGGAAATGGTCATGTAGTGGAGTGCATTAGAACCATAATGAATCGGCATTTGTCGCCCTTTGCCTAAATCCTTTTCATTGGAAAAAATCTGGTTCATAAACTGATCGGGTGTAAAACCACGAAAGGCCAGTGACCCTTGTTCGCGGTATTGCGCCATGATCATATCGTCGTCCACCAACGCCGCGGCGCTGCCAATATCGGCGGCTTCTTCACCAGTTTCTGTCATGTAAAAGCTGATGCGGCCCTGACGTTGTGAGGCGAGCATGCGCTCATCAAGGGCGCGGATAAATAGAAAGGTATCGTAGATTTTTAGTGCCAGTGTTTGATCAATATCTGGCATAGCGGCATCAGGGTAAAGCGTGCCATCGTCTTTTAGTATACGCAAAGTCGGTATAGTAAGAGATGAGCTATCAGAAAATACAGGGCAATGCACGATCGGCGCATCTGTCTTGCGATTATCACTCATAGTTGACCTTCTCATTTTTATTGTTATGTCTATCGATTGTGTCGGTAGCATGGTGCATAGAGATGGGATCACCAAAAATATGCCTACCGACTTTAATACCGAATGGCTATCTGTGTAAAGATTAGTCTAGTGAAGCTTTGGTGATTTTTTAAGGCAGACAGTACAAGGATTTAGACGCAGAATAGGGTTCGATTTTTTGGGATTTATTTAATTTCTTTTAAATCAGGTGTTTATGTATTCTTTCGGATTTTTAGGGGTGAGATTTAATTGGCATTAATAACGTATAAAACGCCTGTTTTAGTGTTATCAAGCCTGTTGAGGGACAGATATTGTCACTCGACTAGGCTTACCTTTGCTGTGGATTGGCGGATTCGCATCCATGTTCACTAACAAAGTCGAGAAAAGCGCGGTTAGCTTTAGAAAGGTAACTGTCTTTTCGCCATGCGATTCCAAGGTCTAACCAGATGGGTGGATCAAAGGAGCGTGTGATCAGTTGGTCGTCTTCCTCTATTACCATAGCGAGTAGCGTGGAAATGCCAAAGCCTTGTTGAGTGATGGATTTAATGAGCGGAATGAGGTTGGTTTCAAAGCCAATGTTAGGCGTTTTTTTACAGGCTTTGGCTAGCTTGTCGACAATTCGTCGATGAAAATACCCTTCTTTAAACATGACCAATTCTTCTTCGAAAAAAGCGTCAGGCGAGACTCGCTCTAGTTGACTAAACGGATGATCGGTCGCGACGGTCACTAACATTTCTTCTCTAATCAATGCTTGGGTTTGCAGGCTGTCCGGTAAGGTTTCAGCGACAATAACGCTTAAATCTAACTCACCATTTTCGAGCATTTTTTGCAGCTGCCAAGTTCCACCTTCAATGACTTTTAACATGATTGTCGGATAGCGGTGTCGGAATGCCATGAGAATGGGTGGGAAATAGTAAGACCCCAACATGCTGGGAATGCCCACACGAACTTCACCTTGACTCAGGCCTTTTAGCTCGCTCATTTCGAGTAATGCGTCGTCGGTTGCTTGGATGATTTTTTCGGCGTGCAAAAGCAATTTTTTGCCTTCATCCGTCAGACCGATATTTCGGTCTGCTCGGTGGATTAGGGTTAAACCTAAATCCAACTCTAACTTTTTGATTGCCATACTGACGGCAGGCTGAGCGACACCAAGCTGCTGAGCGGCTTGTGTAAAGCTCTGAGTTTTAGCAATGGCAATGAAATAACGTAGTGGCTTAATGTCCATCAATAATTCTTATGAATTGGATAAGGTAGATATATTTTATTGATAAATTGGCTGGGCGTATAGTGTGCCAATAATATTTGCCTTGTTGGGGCGATTTTCGCGATGTTGATACTGGAGTTTTGTTGTGATTGAAGTGAATAGCTCGGTTTTTTGGCGAGGAACCTTAGCCTTAGTGATCGGCTCTTTTATGGTCTTTGCCAATGTGTACGTCACTCAGCCTTTGTTGCCTATGATAGCGAACGAGTTTTCGATTAGTCCGCTTCAGGCCAGTGCCAGCTTTACGATAACGACGCTGACTTTAGGGATATCGTTACTCTTTTATGGGCCAATATCAGACGCGTTAGGCCGAAAAGGCATCATGGTGATGACCATGGTGGGCATTACGTTAACGACCTTCTTCTTGTCCTTGGTGCAAAGCTATGAGTCTCTACTGGCATTGCGAGCCTTGCAGGGATTCTTCTTGGCGGGTTTGCCTGCTATTGCAGTGGCGTACTTGGGGGATGAATATACGCCAGAAGCCTTGATGGTCGCCGTCGGTTTATACATCAGTGGCAACACGTTAGGCGGCATTGGTGGTCGTCTTATTGGTGGCTTTGTCGGTGAGTGGTTAGGGCGTTCTGCAACGTTTGGGGTGATGAGCGCTATTAGTTTGGTTTGTTTGTTGGCTTTTTTCTTTTTATTGCCTAAATCACAACACTTTGAGCCCAAGCCTTTGCGAGTCGGTCATATCTTGATGAATATGAAGGATCATCTACAGAATCGCCGTTTGCTAACCTGCTATTTAATTGGTGGGTTTAGCTTCTTTATTTTTATCAATCAATACAGTTATGTCACCTTCGTACTGGAAGCGGCACCTTATAACTTAACGGCAAAATACGTCGGCCTGCTATTTTTAACGTATTTGTCTGGCACCTTAGGGTCGGCCATATCGGGGAAGCTTGCGAAACGTTGGAGCCAACCTAACATTATAGTATTAGGCACCTGCATTTTTATGTTTGGTTCTTTAGTGACACTGGGAGGTTCTTTAATGGCCATTATTATCGGCTTACTCATTAATAGTTTTGGCTTCTTTTTAAGCCATTCGACGGCCAGTAGCTACGTGAGTCGAAACGCGAAACACGCCAAAGCCAGTGCGTCTTCTTTGTATTTAGTATTTTATTATTTAGGCGCCAGTATGGGTGGTTTTTATCTCGATCCGTTCTGGCAAGCCAATGGCTGGACGGGTGTCATCATGGGGTCTTGGTTGGTACTAGGTGTGGTGGCGCTTGCTGGTGTGAGCTTGATCAAAGACAACAAGCGTACGGTGCAAATTACGGCGACAAGTTAGTGTCATCATACCGCTTTACTGTCTGGTTCTTTGTCTAACTTAAATTATCCTTTGTTGCGCTTTCGATGAATCTTGTTAGTATTGCCGCCTATAGTCGGGGGGCCGTTAAGGCTGAGATTGCATATTTGCAGACCCGTTGAACCTGATTCAGTTAATACTGGCGTAGGGAACTATACATCTTGTTATTGATGATTGGTGATTCTACTCCTATCTTAATGTAACTTGATTTAGTTCCAGAACGCCCGTTCTTGGAGCTTTATATGCCGAGTGATATCACAACCCCTTCTGCTCATGTGTCTAAAAGTACATCTAACACGCCCATCGTTTTAACAATCGCCGGTTCTGACAGTGGCGGCGGAGCGGGCATCCAAGCCGATATTAAAGCCATGTCTGCGACAGGAAGTTACGCCTGTTCGGTGATTACCGCGATTACCGCTCAAAATACACTCGGCGTTTCTGCCATTTTCCCTATCCCTCTTGAGCACATTGAAAAACAACTTGATGCGGTATTTTCTGATCTGAATATCATCGCGGTCAAAGTAGGGATGTTGGCAGACTGCGACACAATCAAATTAGTTGCGGCAAAGCTCAAGCAATATCGCCCTAAATTTCTAGTGGTTGATCCTGTCATGGTGGCGACCAGTGGGGATCTTTTGCTAAAAATGACGTCCATTAATACGCTCAAATCCGAATTACTTCCCTTGGCTGATCTCATTACCCCCAACCTTCCTGAAGCCGCTGCATTAACGGGCTCTCTTGTGCCAACCGATGAAGCATCCATGTCGTTAATGGTCGACAAACTGCGTCAGTTGAAAATGAAAACCGTGCTGTTGAAAGGTGGGCATTTGGAAGAAGACGAAAACAGTACTGACTTTCTGATCTTTAACGATCGCCTTGAGGTCTTAACCTCACCACGTATTCAGACTCGCAATACGCATGGCACAGGCTGTACATTATCTTCAGCGATTGCCTCGTATTTGGCGCAAGGTAATGACTTGCTGCAAGCGGTTCAGTTAGGCAAAAAATACATTACTCAAGCAATCGAGCACGCAGATGAATTGCAGATAGGTCGTGGTCACGGACCGGTAAACCATTTTTTTAATGGCCACGCCAATGTCCGCTAATGTGGCGGCTTTTCCAGTCCCACAACCTTCGATTAAGATAACGATTGCTCAAGGTTGTTTACGGTATCTCGATAGTAAAACGCCTACGTTAAACCATCTTAATATGACCATGCCAGCAGGGCAGTGGACGTGTGTTTTGGGGCGTAGTGGTTGTGGAAAAACCTCGTTGTTACGTTATCTTGCCGGTTTGCTTGATCAACAAATAGAGTGGTCTGGCGAGTTAAAAATTGAACCAGCGAACCGTGCGCTGAAAGATCAAATTGCTTACATGGCGCAGCAAGATTTATTGATGCCGTGGTTGTCGGTATTAGACAACGTCTTGTTAAGCTCTAAATTCGGAGCTCGGGGAGACTTCGTCGCTTATGATCAAAAAGTACAAGCATTGACGTTGCTGGAAAAAGTGGGGCTTGCCGATCATGCCAATCGTTTACCTCAACAGCTATCGGGTGGCATGCGTCAACGTGTCGCCTTGGCAAGAACCTTGATGCAGAACAAACCGGTTGTCTTAATGGACGAACCATTTTCTGCATTGGATGCGGTGACACGCTATCGATTGCAAGATCTAGCTTGCACCCTACTGCAAGACAAAACCGTTGTTTTAATTACCCACGATCCACAAGAGGCGATTCGCCTTGCTCACCATATCTACATCATGCAAGGAAATCCCAGCACGGCGGCGTTCTTAACGACGCTTGAGTCTTCTACACCACGCACATTCGATGCCGAGGGAGCTCAGCTTCAGCAGCGAATAATGGCGTGTTTGGAGCATGATGATGGATGATCTTATTCGTACTGTTTCTAAACCACATCAAAAAGAAAATAGGAATGCGAGTCTGCATTCTGCGCTTCGTATTGTGGTGAGCTTTGTCGTTATTTTGGGATTGTGGCAAGCCGTCGTGGTTGTTTTTGCTATGCCTACGTTTATTTTGCCGGCACCTTTAGACGTCTTCGAAAAGTTACTGCAACGGCGAGAGGTTCTTTTTAAGCATACGCTGGTGACGGGGGCAGAAATAGTACTCGGCTTATTTTTAGGTCTGTTTATGGGGCTGTTTTTCGCCTTACAAATGTTGTTGTTTAAGCCGATAAAACGCTGGTTACTGCCTATTCTAATTGCGAGTCAGGCGATTCCGGTTTTTGCCATTGCGCCACTGTTGATGATTTGGTTGGGCTATGGGATTGCCTCCAAAATTGTGATGGCCGCGATCATCATTTTTTTTCCTGTCACCACCTGTTGCTACGACGGTTTACGTAATACGCCGTTGGGTTATCTCGATCTTGTCAAAACCATGGGGGCTACAAAATGGCAGAGACTCCGTCATATTCAATTTCCCGCGTCTTTACCCACGCTGGCGTCTGGAATTCGTGTCGCCGTGGTGATTGCGCCTATAGGCGCAGTAGCAGGGGAATGGGTGGGTTCTAGCGAAGGTTTGGGTTATCTAATGTTGCAAGCCAATGCGCGGATGATGATTGACGAGATGTTCGCGGCGTTGCTTATTTTATCTTTACTGTCCGTCTCACTTTATTTTGTCACCGATAGGTTATTAAAAAAATTCATTCCGTGGGGTGTTTCGTAAACGCCGCGCATTCAAATATTTCGACACGTGTTATGAACAAAAAACGATTACTCATAAAAATGCCTACTAAAAGGAAAGGAAAAGTAATGAATAAAAAAATGCTATTAAGCAGTATCGTACTTGCTGCGTCTTTGTTGTCTGTCACTGGACAAGCACAAGCAGAAGAGAAAAAACTCACCTTGATGTTAGATTGGTTTGTAAACCCAAATCATGGCCCTATCGTGATTGCCAAGCAGCGAGGTTATTTTAAGGACCAAGGTCTTGAGGTGGAAATTCAAGAGCCCTCTGATCCAAGCACGCCAGCGAAGCTAGTGGCCGCGGGTAATGTCGATTTAGCCGTATCTTACCAACCTAATTTAACCATGGATGTGGCCGCTGGTTTGCCGCTGATTCGTGCAGCAACCTTGATCGCAACACCATTGAACACGCTTACCGTACTGGACAATAACACCATCGATGGCATCGCTGACTTGAAGGGTAAAAAAATCGGTATCTCTGTGGCCGGTAACGAAGAAGCGATTGTCGGCACCATGTTGAAAACACACGGTGTGAAATATGAAGATGTACAAATCATTAATATCGGTTGGGCACTGTCGACGTCTCTTGCGTCAGGAAAAGTGGATGCAACATGGGGTGGTTTCCGTAACTTTGAAGCCAATCAATTGGCGTTAGAAGGCATAGAAGCAAAAGCCTTTTTCCCAGAAGAACACGGCGTGCCTGTTTATGATGAACTGGTCTTTGTTGCCAATGCGAACAGCTACGACAAAATGGCGATTCAAGGCTTCAATAAAGCGATCGAGCAAGCCACGATCTACATCGTTAATCATCCGCAAGCGTCATGGAACGAGTTTGTAGCGTACAAACCAGACACTTTAAACAACGAACTAAATGAATTGGCTTGGAAAGCAACGTTGACGCGTTTTGCGTTGCGTCCTTCAGCGGTAGACTTGAAACGTTATGACGACTATGCCCAATTTATGTATGACCAAAAAATCATTAGCACGTTACCAAAAGCCAAAGACTACGTGCCGAGTTTTCAATAAGTCGTTCGCGACTTTTTAGGAAATAGAAACTGGAAATCAGAACTTAGAAGCTGACGTTAAAAGTGAAAAGCAAAAGGTAACAGTATGAATATCGAGATGATTATTAACGCACTGCATGCCGTGCGTGAGCAGAAACCACTGGTGGTGAATATCACTAATTACGTGGTGATGAACAACACGGCCAACGCGTTGCTGGCTATTGGTGCTTCCCCAATCATGGCGCACTCCCGTGAAGAAATGGCGGAGATGATGTCCTTTTCCGGCGCCTTAGTGGTTAATATTGGAACCTTAGACAGCCTTTGGATACCGCGTATGATGGTCGCGGTAGAGCAAGCGAATAACCACAATAAAGTCGTTGTACTTGATCCGGTTGGCTGTGGTGCGAGTAAACTGCGCACACAAACATCTCGGCAGATTGCTGACGCTGCGAACAAGTTGATTATTCGTGGTAATGCATCTGAAATCATCGCCTTGGCGGGAGAGCAAGGGACAAGCAAAGGCGTCGACTCAACGGACAGCAGTGAAGCCGCTGTCGGTGCCGCGCAATACTTGGCAAAAACCTACCAATGTAATGTGGTTGTCTCAGGGCAAACGGATTTTATTATTACCGCTGACCGCCAAATTAAGCTTAATAACGGCCATGTTATGATGCCATATGTTACTGGAATGGGTTGCACACTGAGCGCATTAACTGGCGCGTTTGCCGCTGTCGGCGAAGAAACCGGCTTAGCGGCCGCTGCGGTTTTGGGTGTCGCGGGTGAAATCGCCGCAGAGCAATCCAAAGGCCCGGGGAGCTTACAGCTTAATTTGTTAGACGCCTTGTATTTGTTGGATGAAGAAACATTGATTCAACGGCTTAAAATGAGCTGAGGTAAAAGTTAGTGAGGGGCGATTCGCTAAATTGTTTTTTTAAATACAATGTTATCGATTAGCCCCTCAATACCAATATTATGCCTTCGTCGTAATATTGTGAGGCAGTAAAGGATGGTCATTTTCCCACACAAAAAGCATGTCATTTACCTTTTTGCCATTACCAGGCGGTTGCCATAGATTAGTTTCTTGATGTCTTGCGCCAAGACGATGATAAAAGTGTTGGGCGCCTACATTGTCTTCCAGTACTTCAAGATATAAGCCTTTGTGTTCGAAGGCGTTATCCACCCATTCTGCAATCAAATAGAGTAACTGCTTGCCAATACCTTTGCCCTGAGCAGCATTTGAAACATGCAAGTTGTCTATAAAGGTTCCCCACTGGGTACTTTCATGGCCAAAGGCGCAGATAAATCCGTATATTTCATCATTGTCTGTCGCGACGATGATGTGTTGATTTTTTTTAGGTGAAGACAAGCGACTAGCCCAAGCGTTATGTCGTTCATCCCAGACATCATGATCAAGAAAATCATCTGGAAAAATACCGCGATAGGAATTACGCCAACTTTCAGCATGCAGCTGAGCAATGCCTTCTAAATCGTCCATATTCGCTATTCTGTATTGCATTAATTGGGTACTCCCTGCTGATTTTTACTCGATCTATCGTGCGTATTTTAAATGCCACTTTACTAACGGATACTAAAGCGAATGGTTATTTCCTACCACCCTAAAGAATTCGACACGTATGAGATTAGGGTAAACGTATTCGTCATCATGTTAATATGTCTCGCATTCGACGTACTATTAATGCCATTAAATAACCAAATGTTGAGAGTGAAATGAACCCGTATCGTTTGTATTTAGTCACCGATGATCAGCAAGATCTAGAAACGTTAAAAGCCGTGGTAACAGGCGCCATTGCTGGTGGCGTGACTATGGTTCAAGTACGCGAAAAGCACGGTGACGTACGCGCTTTTATTGAAAGGGCATTTGCGGTCAAAGCCATTTTGCAGGGCACAGGCGTGCCTTTAATCATCAATGACCGAGTCGATGTTGCTTTAGCGGTGGACGCTGACGGCGTGCACCTTGGTCAATCTGATATGCCTGCAGACATTGCGCGTCGTTTGATTGGCAAAAACAAACTGCTTGGTCTTTCTATTGAAAACGAACAACAGCTTATTGACGCTGAATCCTTGCCGATTGACTATGTAGGGTTAAGCGCCATTTTTGCCACACCAACAAAAAGCAACACCAAAAAAGAATGGGGAATAGAGGGGCTGCGCAACGCCGTGGCGCAAAGCTCTTTTCCAATCGTTGCGATCGGCGGCATTAATGCGTCTAACCTAGACGCTATTATTGGCACTAACGTCGATGGCGTTGCGCTGGTTTCTGCGATTTGTCACGCGCCAAGCCCGAAACAAGCGGCAAGGGCTTTATTGAAACAGATGGGCTGAGCTTGTTTAGTCAGAAGAAAGAACAGCGCTTGGTTTTACTATCGCATTAGCCAAAAATGACAGAGATTCTTTGCTGCACATGTAAGTGGGTCGCCAGCATTAAGGGCACAAGTGAATGCTTACAGAACCAGTCGATATGCTTGAAGCGCGACAAAAGCTGTCATAAATACGCTATAAAAATTAACATACCCGTCATTGCATCGCTGAATGTCTAATATAGAGTGAATTATGAACACGAAAATATACAAAGAAGTCCTTTTTCTAGCCAAAGAATTAATGAGTTGCGCTCATAAAAAGGATCAAACTGGCTTTGATACTTATTATGAAGAATTGAAGGCAATCTGTAACGACAACGACGATACGGACAAAGATCATCCAGTACAGTGGGAAACACTGGGGGATTTCACCGATGATTTAGAATTGGCGGTTTCTATTTACGATAAAGCGCTGTTGAAAGCCGCCGCGATGAATTCAAAAGACTACCTATCATCGATTGGCTTTTCGGCCGCATTGCTGAAAATAGAATTGGGTGAGAAAGCGAGTGCCATTGAATATTTGGAACAAGCCAAAATCCACAGCAATAAAATCATCGATAAAGAACTGAAAGCTGAAATACATGACCTCTTAAAAGAGCTGAAAGAAGCGTAAAAGGCTAAATTCAAAATCGTAGACCAAGACGGCTAAGACGACGTTGATCTTGGTCTAATGGCTAGTTATTTTGGTCTAATAGCAAATCGCCGTCATAACGAAAGTGTCTAGAATGCTGAGTGATTGGATCAATAAACTGAAGTTCCTTGGCCAGTAACTGCAATGGTGCTGAATAATTATCCGCTGATTGAGGTTGTAGTTGTGGGTAATATTTATCATTCAGAATCGGCCAACCCAGTGTTTGCATATGTAGACGCAACTGATGGGTTTTACCTGTCACTGGGTGCAGTTCAAACAGTGCTTGCTGAGTTGTTTGTTGCACGCATCGAATCATCGAATGACTGTTAGCTTCGCCTTTAGTCACTTGCATGAGAAAGCGTGGTTCAGACGGCACGATACGATTCCTAATGTCCCACTTTTTATCGATTAAATGGTCATCGCTACTGATGCTTGCTATGGCCTGATAGGTTTTGTGTATTTGTCGCGTTTCAAATAACCGATGATAATCATGGCGAGTGTCTGGATTAACAGAGAACATCACTAAACCGGCTGTCACTCTGTCTAAACGGTGTAAGGCCTGTAAACTCTCAATACCTGTGCTGCGGCGTAAACGATTTTGCAGACACTCATTCACATAAATACCACCGGGTGTAACGGCGAGAAAGTGAGGTTTATAAGCCACTAAAATATGCTTATCCTGAAAGAGTATCGTTTCTTTAAAAGGAATGCGGGGTTCGTTTTCGACTTCCCTGTAATAGTAAACCCGTTGCTGTGGCTGAAAGCGTGATTGCGCGTTTATCAGTGAACCGTCGTGCCAATGTACTTTGCCATCGGCCATGCGCTGTTGCCATATCTGCGCATCAACATAAGGAAACTTAATGATTAGGTATTCTAATACGGTGACGACGCCGGGATTCGTCTGCGGTAAACTCAGTTTTGAGGGATGTTCAGAAATAGCCATTTTTTAGCCCAAACCTTCGGCTATAGCGTATGTTTGATCGCGATTATAACATGCGGTTGATCGTGCTAGGTTATGATTAGTGTTTTATAGAGGCATGGGTTTTTATTCTCTCCTCGGATTTTGGTCTAAGCATTAATAATTAAAGAGATATGATATGGAACGTCCTACTAAGGAACAGATTCTTGAGTTGCCTTTGTATGTTGGTCTTGATCTTTCAGATATCAAGATCATTGAAAATGAACAGGATGCTACAGACGCACTGAAAGAATTGGAAAACGAAACGTGCTTGGGATTCGATACGGAAAGCAAACCTATTTTTCGTAAAGGTGAGGTGAGTCCTGGACCTGCGTTAATCCAACTGGCAACGCAATCAAAGGCATTTTTATTTCCAACTCGATTTCCCGCCGCTGTTGCTGCGGTTTCGCAAATATTAAGCAATGCCAACATCAAAAAAGTCGGGTTTGGTCTTAAAGGTGATAATAAAGAGCTGCGCAATAAATTGAATATAGACATAGTCAATACGCAAGATTTATCGGTTACGTTAAAAAATTTAGCCGGAGAAAAAAACAGCATTGGCGCACGAGCCGCTGTTGCCATGGTACTAAAAGCACGTCTAGGAAAAGGCGCTCAAAAATCAAACTGGGGTGCGTATCCACTTAAGAAAAACCAGATTCAGTATGCTGCTAATGATGCACATTCGGCTATCTGTATTGAACAAACATTGAATCGAAAAAATAGTAAAAGGAAAGAGCTTTGAGCCTGTCTAAAATAACGTTTTTCGAACGATTCGAAGCCGATATATTATCAGGCAAGAAAACCATCACCATTCGTGATGAAGCAGAAAAAGACTATGCACCGAACAGCGTGGTACAAGTGTCCACCTATGAAAATGATCGATGGTTTTGCGCATTGAAAATCCAATCTGTTGACGCTATTGCCTTCAGCCAACTGTCGGAATTTCATGCCCAACAAGAAAATATGACACTGCCAGAACTGAAAAACGTCATCCAAGAAATATATCCAGATGTTGAACGCCTGTATGTGATTTCATATGAATTGATTGGTTAGGGTTTTTATTAAAGCGTCATTACAGGCGACCTACAGAATATGGGGCTTAGTCTCTTCCCCTTTCTCTTTCTCTTTCTCTTTCTTCAAGGGAGAAGACGGAAGATGGGGTCGATTGGTTTTGTCGGCTTGCGAGAAGATATTTTGAAATGACTCTGAAACGCCATAGAATCACGTAATCGACTCTCTAATAGAAAACGCGTCGAACAGATTTTATCTGTGATGCTGTTTTTTTGTAGGACGTCATGAGCGAAGCGACTATCTAATAAAAAATGCCATTGGGAACGAAGCTTTCGTTGTAGGGTAGGTCGCGGTTTTAGCCTGACGAAGGGGCGAAAAATTGGAGTCAGATAAAATAAAGTTTAATTTGTATCTGACTCTGAGGTATCCCCACAAATTTACTCATGAATAGGCTCCTTGTTTTAGCTGCTGGACTAGTTGCCTGATGCCGTCCTGCCATTCCTTTTTTGATATCTGGAAACGAGTCATAATGGCTCGTTTCCCAAGGTAAAAGTGTGACAGAACTCTTCGCTTACGTAGAGTATTCACTTGGAAGCGTTTTGCATAGCCCGCTAGCTCTATGACTTTACCGACTAAAACAAGCAGAAGCGCAGTGACAGTTGTAAGCAGGATTAAGTTGCTCAGCCGTTCTATCTTTGATGTATAACTCAACTCAAATCCCAAGCCGAATCGGCTGCTTTTCATATCGCGAAAACCTTCTTCAATTTGCATTCTCGTTTCATATGCTTTGACGCAACGTTTAGCAAAAAGACGGTTCACGGGAAGAGAAGACACTAATAACCAAGGTTCTTTTGCCCCTCTGGCTGCGGTAAGCGAAGATAAAGAAGCACGTCTTTTACCTTTTTGATTGATGGAGTGACGCCCTTTAGGTGGGCTCTTGTAAAGAACAAACTGATTGGTGATCGGACTAGATTGACGATGTTTAAGCTCTAGATGCTTAGGTTTTTGATTAGCACTAGAGAACAAAGTGGATATGCAGCGCCAAGCTTGAAGCGAGTCATCATAGTACTTACGCGGCCTTCTAACTCGTCCGACATAATCCCAGCCCTGTTTCACAACTTCATCTAACCAAGGTGTCTTAAATCCAGCATCCGTTACAATGATGGGCTTTGCTTTACTTGGAAGCAGTGCTTTTAAAACACTTAAAAATTGTCGATGTGTTTTAGGCTTTTCTTTTGTGAGCTTGTCATGCACTTCTTCATAAAGCGTAATGGATCGCCCCTCAAAAGCCGTACTGGCACGAATGAGAAAGTGTTGTCCACGAGCATCTAAATCAGACGAGTCCACGCTAATGATTGGACGCGTTTGAATCACAAAGAGTCGGCAGATATAAGCGTAAACCGATAATGCTTCGCGGTGTAAATTCGGGTTGGAGAGCAATCGGTCTGAGCGTTTAATGCGATGCTTTTCGTACGCTTTTGATTGGATGCCTCGACCGATACTAGTCACGGTGCAAAGATTGCCTTGCGCTAAGCTGAGTACACAAGCTGATAGCGCCTTGCGTCGAGTTTTATGCATATTTGGGCTGACAAATGGAAGGATTTTGTTCAGAATAGATGTCGCGTTCATGGTTCTCGTGTTTGATTGTTTTTGGCGAAATTATTGATCACCAAGGGCCATGAACGTTCCCTTCTTATGTTAACTAATTGTTATTTATATCAAATTCGTGGGGATACCTCAGTATCTGACTCCAATTATTTGCCAACCGGCTATTACTTTAAAGCCAATATGTAGATAAAAACCTAGCGCTTGCACATTTTGTTCATTTACATAGTTTTTTGAAGTGCCCAGCTCTTGAATAGCATTGGCTGACAACATAGCACCAATGCCTTATATGCGAGCATCAGGTGAGATGAACTGTATCTCAATATTACCGTCATGGACTCCGTAAAGCCCTTGAATTTCACCTTGCGCTTTTTTAGCACACCTTAACTCAACGGCATCAAAATATTGCTCTAAAAATAACGGCTTGAAATATTGGGCGCACACAATCAGGATTGCGTCGAATGTAAAAGGTGATCTTTATTGCGTTCAGTAAAGGTCGTTTCCTTGACTGGGAACGATTTTTGATAGCTTGGTTAGGTATTTGTTTACTCATCTTTGCTTAAGAAATAGTTACACATACGTTTGCCAATAAAATGAACGCCCAATGATATAAGTAACGCGTCCGTTGCAGCAGTAAAAGCTAAGATCAAAGATAAAGTAGAAGCTCCCATTTTTGGTGTTGACTCTAGGCTCAGATTATACCAAATACCTAAAAACTCGCATATTACAGCCAAAATAGTTAAGTAGATAATAAGCTTAACTTTTTCACTTCTCATGAAATGCCGACCAAAATTTCGAGATAAATGCCAACAAATAAGTGGTATGGACCCACTTTAATAGACATCTCATAGCTATATAATAATAGGTAAAAATGAGGTGAATTATGAGTGGGAAACGTTATACCGAAGAGTTCAAAATTGAAGCCGTTAAACAAGTAACAGAGCGTGGTTATAAGATTGCTGAAGTGGCTGAGCGACTTGGCGTTAGTTACAAAAGTATGCATGATTGGATTGCTCGATACCGCAAACCTGAAGCAAGTCGAAAAGCGGAAGATTCCGCTCAGTCAGAGATCCAACGGCTCAAAGCGGAGCTTCAGCGGGTGACCGAAGAGAGGGACATTCTAAAGGAGGCCGCCGTGTACTTTGCCGGGGAGTCAAAGAAAAGTACACGTTCATAAAATCACGGCTCAACGACTATTCTATTGTTGTCTTATGTCGAACACTGCAAGTCCATAGGAGCGGTTTTTACGCTTGGCTGGACTGCCCAAAAAGTCGACGCGAACAAGAAGATGACCAACTTGCCGTTACGATTAAAATGCATTGGCTTGAGAGTGGTTGTGTTTACGGCTACCGCAACATCACCAAAGACCTAAAAGGAGAAGGTAAGTCTTGTGGAAAGAATCGAGTGCTAAGAGTGATGCGCCGTGAGGGCCTAAAAGCGCTCATAGGCTACAAACGTCACCCTGTTTTTTATAGTGGCGCTGAGCGTAACACAGCGCCAAATACACTAAATAGAGAGTTTATTGTCCCAGAGCCAGATCAAGTCTGAGTAACTGATTTTACGTACATCCGGACAAAAGAAGGCTGGCTTTACGTCACCGTCGTTGTGGATCTATTTTCTAGATTGATCGTAGGGTGGTCAATGAGATCAAGAGCAACAGCGGAGTCGGTTATTGATGCTTTACTCATGGCTATTTGGCGACGACGCCCCACAAAAAGAGTACTAGTACACTCAGATCAAGGGGTTCAATATACCTCGAAAGATTGGCAAACCTTCTTAAAAGATAATAATCTGGAAGCCAGTATGAGTCGTCGTGGTAACTGCCATGATAATGCCGTTGCGGAAAGCTTTTTCTCATTGTTAAAAAAAGAAAGAGTGCGCAATCGAACCTACAAAACAAGAAGCGATGCTCGCTCAGAGATTTTTGATTATATCGAATGCTTTTATAATCCAAAGCGTCACCATGGATCAAATAATGGATTATCGCCAATGCAATATGAGAAGCGATATTTTACGGAGCTAGAAACTGTCTAGGAAACTGGGTCCATACCAATTGATATAAATTATAATGTTAAAACCCTACCCAGATCTAAAGTAATTACTTGGTTTTAGTACTTTCAACTATAATGGAGTTAAGTATTTCATGTCAGCCATCATTCTCCTAAAAGGTACAAAAATGAGTAGGTTCTTTGTTTTTATATTTGGAGTATTAATTTTCAATCCATTTAGCTACGCAGAAGAAATATTTTTTGAAAACGGACAGGATAGGTTATCAGGCCATTACCTAGAAAATACTAACGGACAGCCAGCCAAAGCAGTATTACTCTTTGTTCATGGTGATGGCGCTATGTCGTATGATGCCGATGGGTACTACGGCATTATCTGGGAGCGATTAAGGGAAAATGGATATGCCATTTTTAGCTGGGACAAGCCCGGTGTAGGTGATTCCTCCGGAAACTGGCTTGAGCAACGTATGACTGAACGTCAATCGGAGGTTCTAGCGGCTATTGATTTAGTACAAGATGAATATCACTTTTCAGCGAAAAACACAGGCTTAGTTGGTTTTAGCCAAGCTGGTTGGATATTGCCTGCTTTGGCAAATAAGCCATCAAAAGTGGGCTTTATTATAGGCATAGGGTTTGCGACTAATTGGGTTGAACAAGGTTCCTATCTTACAAAAATTCGTCATCAAATAGCCGGTAGCAATAAAAATGAAATCACCTCAGCGCTAGATGCTTACATGAAAGACATTTCGTTTTTTCAAAAAAATCCTTCTTATAGCGAATATTTAACCTATGCTGGCGAATATGCCATGGAAAAAGATCGTTATAACTTTGTCCTAAATAACTTTAATGCTGATGCACGCCATGACTATTCACAAATAAAAGTACCAAGCTTATTTTTGTGGGGTGAAAAAGATCTAAATGTAAATGCTAAGCAAGAATTTGAATGGTGGCAATCTCAGAGTAATAAATTAGTGACAACAAAACTAATAGAGAATGCAAACCATGGAATGTTGAATTCAAATTCATTCGACAGCCAAAATATGGGATTTTGGCAATGGATAAAGCTTATGTGGTTAGAGGAAGGTGCTTTTTCTCCAGATTTTCTACCTACTGTTTTGGCGTGGTTAGAACAACGAAACATCTAAGGTTTTAATCTCTAGTCATGCACGTTACTTAAACGGACCTTAAAGCCTTGGCGCCAAGGAGTAAAATAATGAAAGTAATGCGAATTGTCTCGAATGTGGCGGCAGTCAATACCGATGAGGCCAAAGTGTTTTATGAATCAATATTGGGTCTCAGTCTTATTATGGATCATGGTTGGATAAAAACGTACAGCTCGGACATAGAAATGACAGTTCAAATAAGCGTGGCGTCTGAAGGTGGTTCGGGAACCGCTGTCCCTGATCTATCGATAGAAGTAGATGACCTTGATACAGTCTTGGATAGAATGGTTGCCGAAAATATCAATATTGAATATGGACCTGTTTCCGAACCTTGGGGAGTTCGTCGGTTCTTCGTACGAGACCCTTTTGGTAAGCTTGTTAATGTACTCATGCATGAGTAATCGACTTGCGACTAACAAAAAAGCGAACCCTCAGGTTCGCTTTTTACTGCGACAATCTAGCGCTAGCTTACGACATTATTTCGCGGCGTTTGCTTTACGTGCTTGATGCAGTTTTTTGTAGCTTTCAATCAATCGTAAATGCGGTTCGATGCCTTCAAGTTGCATGCTGGTCTTCGTTAGTCCATAAAAGCGCACATCACCGTTGATTGACCCCACGACATTCTCCATCACGTCTTTACCAAACATACGGTTGAAGTTGTGGATGAAATCGTCAAGCACTAATTCTTCGTCTAGGGTCACTTCTAGCACCGCGTTCATAGCTTGATAGAAGAGGCCGCGCTTTACCGTGTTGTCGTTAAACTGCAAAAACTCACCGACTAACTCCATGGCGTCTTCGTGCGCACCGAGTGCCAAATAGATCAGAATTTTCAATTCCATAATCGTTAACTGCCCCCACACGGTATTGTCATCAAATACAATGCCGATCAAGGTAGGGATATCGGTGTAGTTATCAAGTTGGCTTTCTTCTAAGCGAGTCACTAAGTTGGCAAGTTGCTTAGCGCTTAAAGAATGTAGGTTGAGAATATCTTCACGATAATCCAACGCTTTGTTGGTGTTGTCCCACACCAAGTCTTCAACGGGGTAAATCTCAGAATAATCGGGTACAAGTATACGGCAGGCTGATGCGCCTAAATCGGTAAATTCGGCAATGTACACTTCTTTACCTAAGTCTTCTAAGATACCAAACAAACTGCTGGCTTCTTCTTCATTGGTGCCGGAAAAATCCCATTCGCAGAAATCATAGTCGTGCTTGCTGCTAAAGAAGCGCCATGAAATGACCCCTGTTGAATCGATAAAGTGCTCAACAGCGTTTTCTGGTTCGCTTACCGCCATGCTACTAAAAGTTGGTTTTGGTACGTCGTTTAGGCCTTCGAAGCTGCGGCCTTGCAGCAGTTCGGTTAAGCTGCGCTCTAGTGCCACTTCAAGGCTCGGGTGTGCGCCAAAAGAGGCAAATACGCCGCCTGTTTTCGGGTTCATCAAGGTGACACACATGACTGGGAATTGGCCGCCGAGTGACGCGTCTTTTACTACTATTGGAAAGCCTTGTTCTTCTAAACCGTTAATGCCAGCGAGAATACTTGGGTACTTTTCAAGCACCTGCAGGGGGACATCGGGTAATACAATTTCATCTTCGATGATTTGGCGTTTAACAGCACGCTCGAAAATTTCCGACAGGCATTGTACATGCGCTTCTTGGAGGTTGTTCCCCGCGCTCATGCCATTACTTAAAAAGAGGTTTTCGATGAGATTTGATGGAAAGTACACGGTTTCGCCATCGGATTTTCGCGTATAAGGAATCGCACAAATGCCGCGATCTTTATTGCCGGAGTTGGTATCAATCAAGTGCGAACCAAATAACTCATCGTCTGGGTTGTAAATGTCTAAGCAATAGTCATCCAATATGCCTGTTGGTAAGGCATCGTTTTTGGTTAGTGTAAACCACTTCTCATTCGGGTAATGCACAAATTCGCTGTTGGCGATATCCGTGCCAAAAAATTGATCATTGTAGAAAAAATTGTTATTTAAACGTTCAATAAATTCACCGAGTGCAGAACACAGGGCACTCTCTTTGGACGCACCTTTACCGTTGGTAAAACACATCGGCGATGCGGCGTCACGAATGTGCAGAGACCAAACGTTGGGTACGATATTGCGCCAAGATGAGATCTCAATCTTCATGCCAAGATCGGCTAACATACCCGTCATATTGGCAATGGTCTGTTCTACTGGTAGATCTTTACCGAGAATAAAGGTGTTTGATGTGCCATCGGACTGGCCCATCAACATGGCATTGGCGTCTGCGTCTAGATTATCAACGGTTTCAATCTTAAATTCTGGCCCAGTTTGCACCACTTTTTTCACAGTACAACGGTCAATAGAGCGCAAGATACCTTGGCGATCTTTATCTGAAATATCGTCTGGTAGTTCGACTTGGATTTGGAAAATCTGATTGTAGCGATCTTCTGGATCGACAATATTATTCTGCGACAGGCGAATATTATCTGTTGGAATATCTCGGGCTTTGCAATACACCTTCACAAAATACGCCGCACACAACGCCGACGACGCTAAGAAATAATCAAACGGACTTGGAGCTGATCCATCGCCTTTGTAGCGGATAGGCTGATCGGTGGTAACGGTAAAATCATCAAACTTGGCTTCAAGTCTCAGATTGTCGAGAAAATTAACTTTAATTTCCATTGAATAGGGTTTCCATTAAATAGGCGAGTGCTCTTCCAAGATGCGTCATTGGTTATATTGAGCCATTGTGGTGAATTATCGGTGATAGATGGGGGCAGAGTAAAATTAAATCGGCACTTCTAGAAAACAAAACGTATTAGTGGTGTGACTTATACCAATTCGTCAGTACGTTGATGTGATGATTCTGTGCCGGCCTTCGATTTGAATTTGTGATACGAAAAGTTAAGCGGGTTCTTGTCGATAAAACTGACAGAGCAGTCGGTAGATTTGAGGCATTTCTTTCTTCATCATTGCTGGAGATTCAAAGAAGGTTTCGCTGCACACCGCGAAGAATTCCGCTGGGTTAGTTAACGCGTATTCGTCAAGTGGTAGGTGTTTGTTGTGTTGCCAGTCATTTTCAAGACGTTGGAATGTTGCAGTGAATATATCGTGCCACTGACCCGGTTTCATATCAGGGTGCATAGGCGGTGCGCCATTCGCGCCATCACGAAGCATGTCTAGTTTATGGGCGAATTCGTGAATGACAACGTTGCTTGCTTTGCCATGACGAGCGTGAGCGCCTGTTGCTAATATTGCTTCCCACGATAAAATCAAAGGCCCGCGTTGCCACGCTTCGCCGCTTAACCCACGACCTTCGGCATGGACGACGCCATCTTCACTTTGATAAGGGTGGTTGGCAATAAAGTCCCCTTCGTACAAAATAATGGTTTGGCAATGTTCATACCAACCCAAGCCAAGATGCAAAATAGGAACACAGGCCATAGTGGCGAGTTTAAGGCACATTGCATCGGTAAATTCAAATTTACCGCCTGGTGTGATGCCTTTACGCGCTAAAAAGCGGAAGCTCATTTCGCGTAAATTGTCGCGCTCACTACCTTTATAGCGTTCCATCGCAGCCCAATCAGCAACCGCAGACTCCCATTGCTCTATCGTGAACCCCATGGCTTTGATTCGTCGGTTCTCTAACCAGTTATCAAGCGCTTTAAACATAATTATATCTCGATTTAATGGGTGGGTTTCTTATATTATGCGCTGCGATTTGAAGCATGTAACAATATCCATCATGGCATACGATAAGTCGAGAAACGGGTTGAATCGTGAAAAATAATGAGGGAATTCTTTCAATACAATCTCTCCTTAATTTTTGTGCATTCCTCCAACTTTCTTGCCTTAATCTCGTTTGTGATTGGCTATATGATATGTGGCTCAACCATGACGTCATTCTTATGTTGAAATTCAGCTAAGACTAATCGAACCAAGAGAGAGTTTTTTTTGAAGCCATTCCTTATTTCCATATCACATTTTCGTTCACAGTCATTTTTATTGTTTAAATGGTCTGTGTTGACATCATTATTCATTAACACAATAAGTTATGGCCATGCGTCAGAAAAGGTTGTTAGTGGAGATCGTCAGCAAAATCAGGCCGTCGTGTCTGAAGAGACTCAATCAGACCAGCAAGATCTCACGGCGAAAGGATATGACTTTTCTTCTCAGACGGTGATTGATCTAGCAAAAAAACTGGCGCAGTCGCCAATGCAACCAATGGAAAAAGCACCAAAAGCCTTGATCGATATGGATTACTCCATGTATCGCAAGATCAATTTTCAGCAGAACCAAGCGGTTTGGGGCAATACGCCGACAAAATTCTCTGTGCAATTATTTGCACCTGGCTTTTTGTTTAAAGATTTAGTGACTATTGATGTGGTTGAAAATGGTCGTGCGTTTCCACTTAATGTCTCTGCTGACTCCTTTACCACGCCGAGTAAAGAAATCAGTGAGTTAATTTCTCAAGTAGGCAAGTACGCTGGATTACGTCTGCATTATCCGATTAATCGTGTGGACCATAATGATGAGTTTGTTGTTTTTCAGGGCGCCAGCTACTTTCGAGCAGTGTCCAAAGGCCAGTCTTATGGTTTGTCCGCTCGCGGTCTTGCGGTAAATGTGGCACAGCCGAAAGGGGAAGAGTTCCCAATGTTCAAACAATTCTGGATTGAACGTCCTTCTTCTAGTCAAGACGCTATTGTTGTTCATGCGTTATTAGACAGCAAGAGTGTGGCTGGTGCGTATCGATTTGGTATTTACCCAGGCAAGCCCACTCGCATCGACGTTAAGGCGACATTGTTTCCAAGAGTGGATTTGAAGCACGTTGGTATCGCGCCATTGACGTCCATGTTTATGCACAACAGTTCGCTTGATGCATCTGATTTCCCTGATTATCGTCCTGCGGTGCATGACTCAGATGGGTTACAGATTCTCACGGGCAAAGATGAAATGATTTGGCGTCCTTTGAATAACCCAAAAAACCTACAGGTGAGCGCGTTTAGCGATAATTATCCAAAAGGCTTTGGTTTGATTCAGCGTCACCGCAATTTCGAAGACTATCAAGATTTAGAAGCCAATTACCATACTCGACCTTCCGCTTGGATTAAGCCTTTGAATGATTGGGGGCAAGGCCATGTTGAATTAGTAGAAATTCCTTCAGATTCTGAAACAAACGACAACATCGTAGCTTTCTGGCAACCCAAAGAGGGCTTCAAAAAAGATCAGTCTTACACTTATCAATATTTAATGACGTGGTCGAATAACACCCCAGTCTCAATGGATTTACCACGTATTGTGCGCAGTGCTAAAGGGGTGAAATTGTTTACCGATAGCCCTGAAGTGGTGATCGATTTTAATAAAATGCCAGACGTGAATGTTGATGAGCTGATCGTCAATGCCAGTATTAGTAAAGGTAAAATACTCGAAGCGTTGATTGTGAAAAACCCACACAACACTGGTGTACGAGTTTACGTTACTTTTGACCCGCAAGACGCAGATTTAGCTGAGCTCAGAGTTCAGCTTAAACAAGGCGAGGCGGCTGTCGCACCGACTTGGTTGTATCGCTGGATGAAGGAATAACTATGTTAACTAAGGACAGTACTGCAAAGCGTGCGCTACCTGCTATTTCGCCGTTGGACATGCCTAGGCATGCGGTAAATGAAGCGTCTCATGCTCGAAAAGCCAAATTTTCATCCCATGATATCGTCACCTTGTTAGCGCGATTATTTGTCTTGATCGTTACGATTGGCTTGTCTTGGTACGGCGCGGTAGAAATGTACAGTGTGCTGAGTACGAACGCGATTGCAGGGCTGCAGTGGTTGTTTTTGGTGCTGTTTTGTATCAATTTTACATGGATTTCTTTTGCTTTTTCACAAGCCACGCTTGGTTTACTTTATCAGCTTTGGCCTTTTTCTAGGCGTCGTAAAGAGCAAGATGTAGACGGCGTGACGGCCATTTTATTGCCGGTGTATAACGAAGACCCATCACGGATTCGAGCCAATATTCAAGCCATGCACGAAGACATTGTGAAGCAAGCATCAGGCAAGTTTGCTTTTTTTATTCTTAGTGACACTAACAAAGCCGATGCTTGGGTTGCCGAAGAGCAAGCCTTTCATTCACTGTTAAATGACGATTCAGCTGCCTGTCCTATTTTTTACCGTCGCCGTTATGACAATGCGGAACGCAAAGCGGGCAATATTGCCGAATGGGTAACGCACTTCGGTAATGATTACGAGTGCATGATTGTACTGGATGCCGACAGTTTAATGGGCGCAGAGTGTCTGATTTCACTGACTCGCCGCATGAGTGCTGATGCTAGCCTTGGTTTGATTCAAACCTTACCGACGATTATTCGCGCCAATACCTTGTACAGCCGTATTCAGCAATTCGCGAACCATTGTTTTGGCCCTATTTATGCGTCTGGATTGGCTGCATGGCATGGTGGTTCATCGAATTTTTGGGGACACAACGCCATTATCCGAACCAAAGCGTTTGCGGATGCTTGTGGTTTGCCTGTATTGGCGGGTAAAGCGCCTTTTGGCGGCCATGTCATGAGTCACGATTTTATGGAAGCGGCGTTGTTGCGTCGAGCCGGTTGGGGAGTGCGTTTTGATACCGATTTAACGGCGTCTTACGAAGAAGCGCCACCGTCGCTGGTGGATGTGATTGTGCGAGATCGTCGTTGGTGTCAGGGTAACTTACAACATAAGGCGTTTGTGTTTGCCAAAGGCTTTCACTTTGCTACGCGCTTACATCTTTTATCCGGCATCATGTCTTATCTGAGTGCGGTTTTTTGGTTGTTGTTGATCGTAGTCGGTTTTGCGCTCGCCATACAGGCGTATTTTGTGCGACCTGAGTATTTTGCTAATCCATCTTTGTTTCCTACGTGGCCCGTGTTTGATTTTGAGAAAGCGCGGTCTTTGTTCATTTTATCGATGGGATTGGTATTAGCGCCGAAAGTGTATGGTTGGCTAGCCGCGATGCTAAATATTCGACGTTGTTTGCAATTTGGCGGCCCCATTTTATTGACCTTGAGTATTCTGGTAGAAACACTGTTGTCGGCGTTGTACGCGCCCATTTTGATGCTTGCTCAGTTTCAAGTGGTTTATGGTGTGTTTAAAGGCAAAGACAGTGGCTGGAAGCCGCAATCTCGTGACGATGGCGCCACGTCATGGAAAGTGGCCGCACGTGCGCATTTTGGTCATACGGTATTTGGTGTTGTTCTGGCTGGTGGCGCGCTTTTCTTAAGTCCTGAGTTGTTTTATTGGTCATTGCCGATTAGTTTTGGTTTGATACTTTCCATTCCATTATCTTGGTTAAGTGGTGGCAGAAAACGTGGCAACGTGATTCGTTATTTTGGCCTGCTGCGTGCGCCTGAAGAAAAACGCCCACACCCTATTGTGGTATTGCAGCATCGTTATAGCACCGGCCTTGCTCAGCCACGTTTTGACGCGGCTTTGCCATCGTTAACGCGTTTGATGTCTGATGCTTCATTGTTTTATTGGCATCTGGCACAAATGCCAGCGGATGAGTCGAATAAAGCCTTTTGTCGTACTTGGATTTGTGCCGAATGGCAAATTATGAACAGCGAGAATATTAATAGTTTGCTGGATCACTTGAGCGAAAAAGAATGCATCGCGATTTTGCAACATCGAACGTTAATGCGCGCTATGCAGAAGTATTTACCTGACAATAAACAAGTCATGGAGAATTCAAATAAAGAGGTGTTTGCATAGGAGGCGACGCAACGAGAGCGATAATTTATGCTTCTCGTTGCGCTATTTTTTGATATTAAGAATAGTCACCGATAGGAAATTCATTTAAAGGGAACTCTCTTGTTATTTTAGGCTGCCTCATTGAAAACATGGTGTTGACAGAGCGAACCCCTTTCGCCTGCAACAGTTGTTTGCTCAAAAGTTCATCATAGCTATCAAGGTCTCTGGTTATGATCTTTAGTAAATAGTCACAATCCCCACTGACGGAATGGCATTCTTGTATCTCAGGACATCCTTGCACAATAGAAAGGAAAGGCGTCAGCGTTTCCGGATGGTGGTTATCCATTGACACTTGTGCAAAGGCAATGACATTTAAGTTCACTTTTTTTGCGTTCAACTCAGCCGTGTAGCCTCTTATATAGTCTTCGTCTTCTAGACGTTTTAAGCGTCGCCAACAAGGTGCGGTTGAAAGACCGATCTTTTCAGCTAAGTCTCGATTACTTAAGCGGCCGTCTTTTTGTAAGGCTGAAAGAATACTGATGTCAAATTTATCAAGCATGAAAGTGTTTCCATTTTTTGTTATTTGAAGAAACTATATTGCTTAGTCTGTCAAAGAGTCGGCAATTAAGAAAGATAATTTCGGCGAATCCTAGATAATATTAATAACATCATACTTATAAAAATAAAGCTGAAAAGCAGCTAAAAAATGGTGTATTTCTATGAATCAATTGCTAGAAGAAAAGAATCACGTCACGAATTTCATAAGCCCAAAGCTTGATTTTGACTGGCTTAACGTCAGCCAATTGATGCTCCTGTCTCGCGCGTTGGATGAAATAGAAGAAAAAGAACTGGTGCCTGAGAAATTAGTCTTCAACCAGTTTTCCGCACGAGGGCATGATTTTGCTCAGATTCTCTTAGGCTCCTTATTGACTCATCCTCACGATGCAGCAAGTGGCTATTATCGATCCAGACCCTTTGTCATGAGCCTTGGTATTAGCTTGGATGACGTGGTGGCCTCACCAATGGCTAAGGAAGGAGGCTACAGCGACGGCCGAGACATCGGCGTAGTATGCAACTATCCTAATATTGAAAGAAAAGGCGCTATGCTGTTCCCTATGTGTGGCGGTGTCGGGGCGCAATATTCACCTATATCGGGTTGGGCTCAGTCTATTCTCTATCATAAAAATCAGTTAGAAGACGCTAGTTATGCTGGTGCTATTGCTGTTTCTATGGGCGGCGATTCGTCCATGTCTACGAATGGTTTTTGGGCCGCTTTGAACATTTCGACGACCAACAATTTACCGCATTTGTTTTACATTGAAGATAACGGTTACGGTATTTCGGTTCCTCAGGAAGTGCAAACACCTGGTGGTGATCAGGTGGCTAATCTTCAAGCCTATAAGAATCTAAAAATTATTGATGGGGACGGTACCGACCCAGAATTGACTCCAGCGCTAATTAAAGAAGCCGTAGATTATGTGCGATCTGGACAGGGTACTTGTCTGCTTCGCCTAAAAGTCCCTCGTTTATGTGGTCACACCTTTCAAGATACTCAAACCTATAAAGCGGCTGATTTTATTGCAGACGAACAATCAAGAGACCCGCTTCCTAAGCTAAAAAACTATCTAGTAAAAAATGACTTAATGAGCTTGGATGAATGGCAAACTTTAGAAGAAGAGAGTCGCCGTAATATCCGTAATGCGGTCGATAAAGCAAAGAAGCGCAACCAACCAGATCCAGAAAACCTGACACGTTTTGTTTACGCTGAAAAAGATCATGTTCAACTTAGAGGAGGTTTGGCGGCGAGTGGCCATGTATTTCCAGCTCAGAGTGATCAGTCTAAACCTGAGGGATCACGGCTCAATATGCTAACGGCAATCCGTAAGACGCTCGATTATGAGCTAGAAACAAACCCTAAAGTGATCGTGTTTGGTGAAGACGTTGGGCCAAAAGGCGGAGTTCATGGGGCAACGCTTGGGTTGAATGAAAAGTTTGGTAGCAACAGAGTATTTGACACCAGTTTATCTGAGGAAGGCATTATCGGCCGTTCTGTGGGCATGGCGTTGAGTGGGTTGATGCCAGTGCCAGAAATACAGTTTCGCAAATACGCCGAGCCTGCCGCAGAACAGCTTTCAGATACCGGTATTATGCGCTGGCGGACCAATAACCAATTTGCTGCGCCTATGGTAGTCAGAATTCCTGGAGGGTTTGCTCGCAGAGGCGATCCATGGCATTCCATGAGTGATGAAGTTGAGTGGGCACATAAAGTTGGCTGGCAGATAGCGATGCCTTCCAATGCAGAAGATGCCGTTGGCTTACTGCGTTATGCGCTTAGGGATAATAATCCTACCATCTTCTTTGAACATCGATTTCTATTGGATAATAGTTGGTCCCGTAGGCCTTACCCTGGTGATGATTACGTCATTCCATTTGGCAAAGCTAAGACGATTCTGACAGGGACTGCATTAACAGTAGTTTGTTGGGGTGCCATGGTAGAGCGCTGTGAAAATGCCGCCAATAAGCTTGATATGAGCATCGAGGTGATTGATCTCAGGACAATTCAGCCATGGGACAAAGAAGCGATACTTGCCTCTGTGGAGAAAACAGGACGTTGTCTGATTGTTCATGAAGATAATAAAACCGCTGGGTTTGGGGCTGAAATCGCTGCGACCTTGGCTGATGAGTTGTTCTTTAGTCTTGATGCGCCGATCCAACGATTGACCATGCCCGATATTCCTAACCCCCACAATTTTTTGTTGTTAGAAAAAGCCGTGCCGAATGAGCAAAGCATTGCTCTTGCCATGAAAAAACTGATCGAAGTGTGAGGAGGAAAACGATGAACGAATCAATGACTATTACGCTTCCGGTTGGTGCATTAGAAGGAACGGCAGCGGTACTTTCTACTTGGCTGGTAGGAGAGGGCGATAAGGTTCGTAAAGGCGATCCCATATTGGAGCTGGAAACCGACAAAGTATCGATGGAAGTGTGTGCTGAAAATGATGGTTCGATTGAGAAGATCTTGGCTGCATCGGGTGACAATGTCGATGAGAGGACGGTTCTTGGTTACTTACATTGCGGTATACAATCGATCGTAGAGAAATCTCCCTCACTTGCTTCTAACGACGCTTCGAACAATGAATCAGTGGCAAATATTAGCAAATGTGATGCTGCTAGCGATGGTTCAAAATGCCATTTAATCGGACCTGCAGTTAGAAAATTGCTCAGAAAGTATGACCTAAATGTAGCCTCAATCAAGGGTACGGGGAAAGGTGGGCGCGTCACTAGAAACGATATTCTTGCTTTTATTAATACAGGTGCTGATAAGGAACAAAATGGCTCAGATGTTTCTAGTGCACCTAAAAACGCGAAAGGGTTAAAAAGTAATATTGTTCCCCATACCACCATGCGTAAAAAGATCGCTAACCACATGGTGGACAGCTTGCTTCATACTTCTCCTCACGTTACTAGCGTCTTTGAAATGGACATGGGTCGCATCATCGAACACAGAAAAATGTGCAAGATGGGGTTTGAGGAAGCGGGGGTAAAGTTGACTTTTACCGCTTACTTCTTGGCTGCTAGTGCTAAGGCAATGCAAAAAGTCCCAGTCATTAACTCTCGTTTTTATGACGATTACTTGGAAGTGTTTGAGGACATTAACATCGGTGTCGGCACAGCCTTAGGTGATGATGGGTTAATTGTGCCTGTTGTTAAACAGGTTCAAGAGAAAAATTTGTTTGAAATTGCCACCGCTCTTCAGCAACAAACCGACAAAGCCAGACAGGGCAAGTTGGTCGCTGCCGACATGAGAGACGGTACTTTTACCATCTCAAATCATGGAGTGAGTGGTAGTTTATTTGCCACGCCAATTATCATTAATCAGCCTCAGGTGGCGATTTTGGGCATAGGTAAACTTGAAAAAAGAGCTGTAGTGGAAGAGGTGAATGGTGAAGACGTAATAGTCATTCGACCAAAATGTTATGTGTCTCTTAGTATTGATCACCGAGCGTTAGACGCGCACCAGACCAACTTATTTTTGAGCCATTTTGTCGATGTTATAGAGAATTGGGGGAAATAGTATAGAGGAAATGACATGCTTTGGTTGCATGAGTATTAATGTCAAACCTCGTTTCGTTTTTTTAAATAAAAAAAGGGCTACGATTGTAGCCCAAACTCCCACGAGGAGGCGGTGCTGTGGTTAGTGCTGAGACAAAGTGAAAGCAGATGTGTAGTACTTGATGTTTTCAGATGTGATTAAGTAGCAATCAAACAGTTGTTTTTCTGAGTCAACACCAGTATTGCCATTTTTGATAAAGTTATCCGCTTGACGAATGGCTTCTGCAGCAAAGGTAGCGACTGGCTGAAGCACTGTGTACTCCATTTCACCATTTAAAATTGCATTGGCTGCATCAGGGGAGCCATCAAATCCACCCACTTTTACTTGGCTAAGTTTACCGGCTTCTTTCAGTGCTGCGATTGCACCCAATGCCATATCATCGTTACCGCTGATAACACCTTTAATATTTGGGTTTGCTTGTAGGATGGACTGCATTTTTGTATAGCCTTGAGTACGATCCCAGTTAGCGACTTCGCTGGCGACTTTTATCAAATCTGGGTACTGAGACAGTACTGTTTTGAAACCGTTTGAACGAGTTTGAGCGTTGTTATCACTTGGTGCGCCGAACAATTCAACGTAATTACCTGAGTCCCCAACACTTTCGATCCACTGCATGGCGCCTAATGCTGCACCTTGAGCGTTATTGGATACCAGTTGTGCTTTCGCAAGTCCGCTTTGGTTTATTTCAGCGTTAATGATAATGACTGGAATACCCGCTGCTACCGCTTTACGAACTGCACCAATGGAACCGTCGGCGTTCGCTGGGTCTAATATAATGGCTTTTGCTTTATTAGTAATGGCGGTATCAATCAGTTTGCTCTCTGTATTTGTGTCACCTTTATGAGCAGAAACATTTGCTTCATAGCCCATGTCTTCGGCTGTTTTTTTAGCGACTTGGCCCTCAGTAAACCAATAAGGGTTTGAGGGGTTATTAACAATGATAGACATCAAACCATCCGCCCATGCACTGCTAGCCATAAGGGTTAAGCTAGCAGTAGATGCGATTAATAAACGCTTAGTCATGTTGAACATATGAAGTACTCCAATTTATTATTTTAAGAGTTTGCCGAAGCTCGGCGAGTTGTATGTGTCTGCTTACTATTGTTTTTCAAAGCGGGCAGGCACAACGTTTTTAGCGACCATTTCCTTTTGAGCTGTATTGCAAGCTGTTAAGTAATACCGCCAAGACGATAACAGTGCCTGTGAACACGGTTTGCCAGTAGGCAGAGACGCCAATAATGACAAGACCGTCAGACAAATAACCAATAACCAATGCTCCAAGAATGGTACCCCGTACTGTTCCGCGCCCACCAGTTAACGCCGCTCCACCAATCACGACCGCAGCGATTGCTGTTAGCTCGTAGGTTGTTCCGGCTGTTGGGCCTGCGGACGTTAACTGAGACGCAAGAACAAGACCGGCAAGAGCTGCGCAAATACCAGAAATCATATACACAATCACTTTGACGCGGATAACAGGAACCCCGGACAAATTTGCCGCGCTTTCATTGCCACCAGACGCGTATAGCCAGCGTCCGAAGGCGGTACGGCTCAGTACGAGACCGCATATTAACGCCACAATAATTAGCACAATGACACTGATCGGAATGCCCGCCAAACGGTTAAAACCTAGCCATTCAAAGCCTGTATTACCCAGCT